>JACRFY010000215.1 GCA_016212565.1 Magnetospirillum sp.
CTTTTGCCACATCTCGCAGAACTGGCGCGCTCGCCCCCTCACCAGCCGCCTCGCCGTCGTCGAACTGATTGCCGCCACCACCACCAAGACCGGCCTGAAGGTCGCATGCGAACTCGACACCGCCGACTATCCCAAGGGCCGCAAGGTCACCGACGCCGAGATGGACGCAATCGCCATCAACGGCTGCGACTTCCATCCAGAGTGGAACTACACCATCTCACCCCGAAAGCCGGATCGTGCGGTTGTTTTGGCGTAGATCCTAATGGCCGGGAAGGCGAGGTCGCCACCGCCATGGAGAGTGTGGTGGCGTACGAGGCCTGGCGCGCCACCGGCGACAGAACGCTGCTCGATCAAATCGAGGCCTACAACGCCATCGATTGTTCCTCCACATCCTCAGCACGGGACTGGCTGCTCTCCATTCGGCCCCGCGAGGTGACATGGTTCGCCCCGGCCGCCCCCTCCCTCGATGGCGAGTCCCAGCAGGCCCGGGCCGAGGGCGAGGAAGATCTCGCCATCATCGAAACCGCACTGGTGGTTCGGGCGACCGACCGTGACCTCCCGTTCCGGCGCCTGATCGCGGACCTGCTCAATTTCCATCGCCGGGAACAAAAGCCGGAGTGGTGGGCACTGTTCGATCGGCGTGGCCGTGCCGAGGCCGACCACATTGATGACCCGGAGTGTTTGGGTGGGCTTCGATTGGTCGGCGAGCCCACGCCCGATCGGCGTTCGCTCATTCACCGGTTCGCCTGTCCTCCCCAGGAAACCAAGCTCCGCGAAGGGGACCGGCCCATCAACGTCGAGACCTGGGAGCCGGTTGGTGAAATCGCAGCCCTGGACATGGACCGGGGCGTTGTCACCCTCCGGCGCTCGGCGACCAAGGGGCCATTGCCGGACCAACTGTCTATCGGCCCCGGCAAGCCGGTGGACGACAAGGTGCTGAGGGGAGCCCTGCGGCGCTTCGCCATCCATGTCGCCCTCGGTACCGGCCGGTTCCTGGCGCTGGAACAGTTGCTCCGCCGCGAGCCGCCACGGTTGGTAGGACGAGAACCCGGTACGCCCATCGTGACCGATGGTGAGGATCGGCTTGCCGGTGCCATTGCCGCAGCAGCGGCGCTCGACCACAGCTACCTGTACCTCCAGGGGCCGCCGGGAACGGGCAAGACGTACACTGCCGCCCGCGTGGTCATCCATCTCCTCCGCCGGGGTGCCCGCGTCGGCCTGGCGTCGCACTCGCACAAGGCCATCAACAATCTCTGCGCCGCCATCGAGGAGGCTGCGCGCGAGATCGGCTTTAGCTTCCGGGGCTGCAAGAAGTCCACCGACCAGGACAGCATGTTTGGCGGCCGGATGATCCGGGACGTCACCAGCGCCGACCAGGTCGCCGGGATGAGCGTGGTGGCGGGAACCGCGTGGCTG
This sequence comes from Magnetospirillum sp., assembly GCA_016212565.1. Classification (GTDB taxonomy): domain Bacteria; phylum Pseudomonadota; class Alphaproteobacteria; order Rhodospirillales; family Magnetospirillaceae; genus JACRFY01. The sequence goes on from JACRFY010000215.1 coordinate 1,417, forward strand.
TTCGCACGCCCAGAGTTCGAGCAAGCATTCGACTATCTGGTGGTCGATGAAGCAGGCCAGGTGTCGCTGGCAAACCTGGTGGCCATGGGGATGGCGGCACGAAACGTCATTGTGGTCGGCGACCAGATGCAACTGTCCCAACCCATCCAGGGATGCCATCCCGGCAAGTCGGGGCTCGGTGCACTCGAATTCCTCCTGGAGGGCATGCCGACGGTTCCGCCTGATCGCGGCATCCTGCTCGACACCAGTTGGCGCATGCATCCTCACCTCTGCCGCTGGGTCAGCGAAGCCTTCTATGACGGACGGCTCCGCGCCCACCCGTCGCTGGTCAGCCAGTCGCTCCTGTTGCGGGCCGATGCCCACCCTGCGTTGGCACGACACGGCCTAAGGTTCGTGCCGGTCGAGCACCAGGGGCGGTCCCAGCGTTCACCTGAGGAAGCAGGTGTCGTCCGCGACATCTGGTACAGTCTGGTGGGCCAGCGCTGGCGGGACAGGCACGGCATCGGGCGCCCCATCGGGCCGCAGGGTGTCCTGGTGGTGGCTCCCTACAACATGCAGGTGAACGCCATCCGCGACCTGCTTCCGGCCGAGGCCAGGGTGGGGACGGTAGACCGTTTTCAGGGGCAGGAGGCGCCGGTGGTCATTCTGTCGATGACCACTTCCAGCGGCGACGATCTGCCACGCGACATCGCCTTCCTGTTCAGCCGTCAGCGTCTGAATGTCGCCATCTCCCGCGCCCGGTGCCTCGCCATAATCCTGGCCAGCCCGCGATTGCTGGAGGTGCCCTGCCGTACGGTCGAGGAAATGCGGATGGTCAACACCCTGTGCCACGCGAACGAATGGGCACCCAGAACCCAATGCGCAAGAGACCTGCTGGGCTTCACACGAAATGTAACATAAGGTAGGAATGGCTATCCCGCTTCAGTGGTGATGGGGAGAGATGCTCGATTTACGGCCCGAACTGCCGCCTAGTGTCGCTGGCAGCCCTCCGAATAGCGTGGCGGAAGGGAGCGCCGTATCGGAGGAAGGTGGCGCTGGAGGTGTTGGGCAAACTGTTCAGGCGCCAATCCCGCCCTTGATGCGCTTCCTGATCCCCGCCCTGCGACTGGTTGATCTCCACGATTCTCGCCGCGCGCCCGGTACCGATATCCCCGCACTGGGGGAAGAGCGCACTGGCCTGCGGGACGGCATCTACTGCGTCATCGCCTCGGCGGTGCTGGAATATTTGCGCGATTGCGAGACCAGGGGCGCCTTCGAATTCGTCGATCTCACCCCCTTTGCAAAGGAGCATTGCAGCGAGTTTGGTGTTGGCGCCGAGGACGTGCTGTGGGTGGCCCAGACGCTCGCCACGCCCACCGAGGCACGATGGCCGGGGGCGGCTCGACCAAAGCGACCGCACCGCTTAAGAAACTCCGTCGCGGCCACTCCTATATGCTCGATCGGGTCGGTCGTGAATTGCTTGCCTATGTCGCGGGCTACTTCCGGTGGGTGCATGCGGGTGCGGAAGCGCGCAAGCTGATCACCGACCTCGAAAACGGCGATGTGGAGTCTTTCCGCGACGTCGCCCAGCGCATCCTCACCAAGATCCGCTCGGAAC
>JACRFY010000219.1 GCA_016212565.1 Magnetospirillum sp.
CAAGGGCCTCAAGGTCACCGACGCCGAGATGGACGCAATCGCCATCAACGGCTGCGACTTCCATCCAGAGTGGAACTACACCATCTCACCCCGAAAGCCGGATCGTGCGGTTGTTTTGGCGTAGATCCTTAGTGATGAATGAACATCAACCTGTTGCGGAGAGTTTCAGCCATTGTTAAACTACCATTAATTATTAAACTGGGACTTGATCCGGGCATCAACGTGTATCCGTCCGGCGAATCGGTATCCGGAAACGCGTGGATGGCCGTGTCAAGCACGGCCGTGACGGCAAAAGTAATGAATTCGAAACCTGGATTCAGAGCCCCGATTCCCCTACCGCCCCGCCTTGAGGAACTTCAGCAGATCGTTGCTGCGGGTGGCGACGGCGCGGGTGCGCTGTTCGGTTTCGACCAGTTCCTCGCTGGTGGTCGACAGGCTGACCATGAAGGTGTCGATGTAGTCGATCACGTCTTCGCACTCGCTACGTCCCGACGAGGCGGTGGCCGAGATGTCGATCACCCGTCCGTCGATGGCCCCCAGGGCCTCGCCGAGCTCGGTGACCGCGTGGCGGATGATGGCGACACCTTCGCTGACGCCGCCGGCCAGGCTGACCGTGCCGGTGGTGGCGTTCATCAGTTCGGCGACGTTGCCCGACAGCACCTCGACCGCCTCGTCGATGCCCTTGGTGACTTCGTCGGTGCGGCGCGACAGGGCCTTGACCGCGGTGGCGACGACGGCGAAGCCCTTGCCGCGGTCGTGGGCGTGCACCGCCTCGATGGTGGCGTTGAGGGCCAGCAGATTGGTCTGGCGGGCGATGGCGCGGATGCTGCGCGAGCTGTCGCTGACCTCGGTGAGCGCCTCGTCCAGTTCGCTCAATCGCGACTCGATGGCCCGCACCGATTCGGCCAGCCGGTCGATGTCGCCCAAGGCCGCTTCCAGCGTGGAAATCGACGAGTCGGCGGTGTTGCGCGCATTGCCGACCGCGGCGCTGGTCTCGCGGCCGGTATCGTCGATGCCGCGGATGCTGGCGGCCATGTGGTTGGCGATTCCGCTCAGAAGCGTAAACCGGCGCGTCTGTTCGTTGACGAACACCGAGACGTCGTCGACGCTCTTGGCGATGTCATCGATTTCGTGGCTGAATGCTTCGACACCCCGCAGCAACTCGCTGCGAAAGCGTCCGGGATCCCGCCCGACCGCATTCGTCTCTTCCGCCATCGGCGTCCTCCGTCAAGGATAGCCGTCTCTTGTGGACGGTCGAGAGCCCCTTGCGGCCAGTATTGCTCAGGTCCTCACCTGAGGAAAGTCTAATTTGTCCGGACTGACGGCGGAGCCCCTGCGGCGATAACGACTTGACCGGTTGCCGTCCTCGGCCCCAATTGAGGATATGCACCAGGAGCTGCCCGTCATGACCCATCAATCCGCTGCCCTTGCCTCCCTCACCCTGCCGGTGCGCGGCATGACCTGCGCCGCCTGTTCGACGCGGTTGGAAAAGGTCCTGGCGAAGGTCGAGGGGGTCGGGGAGGCGACGGTGTCGCTGGCTGCCGAGCGTGCCGACCTCCGCTACGACCCCAGCCGCACCGACCCGCAGCATCTGGCCGCTGCGGTGGTGCGGGCCGGCTTCCAGGTTCCGGCCGAGACCGTCGAAATGGCGATTTCCGGCATGACCTGCGCCGCCTGTTCGACGCGGTTGGAAAAGGTCCTGGGCCGGCTGGCGGGCGTTCAGGTCGCCGCGGTCAATCTCGCCGCCAATACGGCGCGGGTCGAGGTTCTGCCGGGCACGTCGGGGGCTGCCGATCTGGTCGCGGCGGTGCAGAAGGCCGGATTCTCCGCCCGCATCCTGACCGGGGTGGACGAGCAATGGGAGCGGGAGGAGGCGGAGTATGCCCGCGCTCTGCGTCGGCAGATTCTGCGGCTGGCGATTGCGGCGCTGCTGTCGTTGCCGCTGATCGCGCAGATGGGCTTCGCCATGGCCGGCCTGCATTGGACGCTGCCGCCGCTGGCGCAAATGGCCTTGGCGACACCGGTCCAGTTCTGGATCGGCGCGCGTTTCTACCAAGGCGCCTGGATGTCGTTACGCGGCGGGGTCGGCAATATGGACGTGCTGGTGGTGCTGGGAACCACCGCCGCCTATGGCCTGTCCGTCTGGCATGTCGTTGCCGGGACCGCCGGCCACGACACCCTCTACTTCGAGGGTGCGGCGGTGGTGATCACCCTGGTGCTGCTGGGCAAGGTGCTGGAGAGCAAGGCCAAGCGCTCGGCGGCCGGGGCAATCCGGGCGCTGATGAAGCTGCGTCCCGATGTGGCGCGGGTGGAACGCGACGGCCGTTTGGTCGAGGTGCCGGCGGCCGCCGTGGCGGTGGGGGACGTGGTGGTGGTGCGCCCGGGCGAGCGGCTGCCGGTCGACGGCGTGGTTGCCGAAGGCATCAGCCAACTCGACGAATCGCTGGTCACCGGCGATAGCCTGCCGGTCACCAAGGCGGCGGGCGACGAGGTGGAGGCGGGGGCGGTCAACGGCGACGGCATGATGTAGTTCGCCGCCACCCGCGTCGGCGCCGACTCTACCATCAACCGGATTATCCGTCTGGTTCAGGGCGCCCAGGGCTCGAAGTCCCCGGTGCAGCGGCTGGTCGACCGCATCTCGGCGGTATTCGTGCCGGTGGTGACGGCGATTGCCGTTCTGACCTTCCTCGGCTGGGCGTTGGCCGGAGACCTGGAGACTGCCTTCGTCGCCGCCGTCTCGGTGCTGGTGATCGCCTGTCCGTGTGCGCTGGGATTGGCGACGCCGACCGGGATCATGGTCGGGACGGGAATTGCCGCCCGCCACGGTATCCTGATCAAGGATGCCGAAGCGTTGGAGCGAGCCCATCACGTCGGCGTGGTGGTGTTCGACAAGACCGGCACCCTGACCGAGGGACATCCGGCGGTCGTCGCGGTGGAGGGCGATGCCGATTTGCTGCTGCTGGCCGCTTCGGCTCAACAAGGCAGCGAGCATCCGCTCGCCCGTGCGGTGCTGACGGCGGCGGCGGGCCTGACCCTGCATCCGGTTTCGGCCTTTACCAGTCTACCCGGCCGCGGCTTGGTCGCCGAGGTTGACGGTCGCGCTTTGACCATCGGTTCGCCCCGTTTGATGGCCGAGCGGGGCGTCGTTGCCGGCGCCCTGGCCGACGTGGCCGCCGCCGAGGAAGGCAGAGGGCGAACGGTGATGTGGGTCGCCGAAGGCGCGCGCATGCTCGGCTTGATCGCCGTCGCCGATCCGGTCAAGCCGTCCGCGGCTGCGGCGGTGGCCGGGTTGGCGGCCATGGGGGTCGAATCGGTCATGCTCACCGGCGACAACCGGCGTGCCGCCGCGGCGGTGGCGGCTTCGGTGGGGATCGCCCGCGTCATCGCCGAGGTGCTTCCCGAGGATAAGGCCGCAGCGGTGGCGGCCCTGAGGGCCGAGGGGCGGGTGGTGGCGATGGTCGGCGACGGGATCAACGATGCCCCGGCCCTGGCGGCGGCCGATGTCGGCCTGGCGATGGGAACCGGCACCGACGTTGCCATGCAGGCGGCCGGCATCACCCTGGTGAAAGGCGATCCCGCCCTGTTGCCGGCGGCGCTGCGTGTCTCGCGTGCCACCACCGCCAAGATTCGACAGAATCTTTTTTGGGCCTTCGCTTACAACGTTGTTGCGATCCCCGCGGCGGCCCTGGGGTTTCTCACCCCGGTGATTGCCGGAGCGGCAATGGCCTTCTCGTCCGTGTCGGTGGTCTCCAACGCCCTGTTGCTGCGACGCTGGCGGCCGTGACGAGCATTTGCGCTGCAAACCGGTCGCAGCTATAAGCGTCACTTCCCTCCCCGACCGGGGAGGGGCATGCATGGACATCAGGAGGCAATGTGGCGCGGCGCGACATCCGTCACATGCTGATCGGCCCCAGGAAGCGGCTGTGGGAACGGCCGTCGGTGGTGGTGGCATTGATGGTGGCGGTGCTGGTCCTCGGTCTGGGGATCGGCGTCGGCGTCGGCTTGTTGGCCGGCAGGACGGCGCCACCTCAGCCCCCCGTCGAGCCGGAGCAGGCCATCGCGGTCGAACCTCCGCCTCCTCCGGTAGAGCCCGTCGTGCCGCCACCGGCTCCGCGCCCCGAGGGCGCATCGAACGTGCAAGCGCCGCCGCCCTCGACCGGGGTCGCCTTGATGGCACCGCCCCCCGCCCCGGTGCCGCCGGCCAGTGGCGGCCTGCCGCCGTGGCAGCGCTTTGCCGTTGCCTCACCACCAATCAAAGGCCGACCGATGGTGACGGTCGTCATCGACGATCTCGGCCTCGACCGTCGGCGGGCAGAGCGAGTGCTCGCGCTTCCCGCGCCGTTGACGCTGGCGTTCATGACCTATGCCGAGGACTTGCCGCAACTGACCGCTACCGCCCGCTCCCGCGGCCACGAGTTGATGGTTCACGTGCCGATGCAGCCTTTGGCCGGCGCCTATGATCCTGGACCGGATGTGCTGGAGGTCGGCCAATCGCCGGACGAAATCCGCCGTCGGTTGGCCTGGGGATTGTCGCGGTTCGACGGCTTCGTAGGCCTCAACAACCATATGGGCAGCCGTTTCACGGCCAACGCCGCGGGGATGCAGGTGGTGATGGAGGACATGCGTCGTCGCGGACTTGCGTTCCTCGATTCGGTGACCACCGACCATAGCGTCGGGGCGGCACAGGCGCGGCGCTATGGCGTGCCGTTTGCCGCCCGCGATGTCTTCCTCGACAACGAACAGTCGGTCTCGGCGGTGCGAGGACAGCTGGCGAAACTGGAAGAATTGGCGCGCAAGCGTGGCCATGCCATCGCCATTGGCCATCCCCACGATGCGACCATCGAAGCGCTTGCCGGTTGGCTGCCGAGGCTGGAGGGCAGGGGACTGGTGCTGGTCCCGCTGACCACCATCATCCGCACCCATGGGCCGGGCGGCCCGTGATCCTGCGGAACGTCAGACGTTGATGGTGGTATCCGGCTTCTTCGCCGGTGCGGCTGCGGATCCGCGGCTCTTGACCGCATCGCACAGGAACGTGGCCAGGGCCTTGGGATTGAAGGGCTTGACCAGCCAGCCGATCACTTCGAGCGCCTTGGCCTTCTTGACGTGAACGCTTTCCTTGGCGGCGGTGAAGATAACCACCGGAATCTCGTTGACTTCCTTGTGGATGGAAGCCCTCAAACCGCCGACGAAGGCCAAGCCGTCGACCGGCTCCATCTCAAGGTCGCAGATGCAGATCGTGGGACGCTTTTCACAAGCGATGCGCAACCCTTCGGCGCCGTTGGACGCCGCGTAGACCGCTTTGGCGCCCATGTTCGATGCCAGGCGCGACAGCAATTCGCGGGTCGTCTCGTCATCCTCGATCACCAGGACGGTGATGTCGTCGCGTTCGAACTTGTCCATACGACGTATCTAGAATTGAGGGGGCATCGTTGTCAACCGGCGCGGATAAGGGTGCGAAAGCGAAGGTCTCGCATGGTGCCGATGACAGCGCCAGCCGGCCTCTACCATGTCGCTGCGAGGAGAGATATGCTCGACAAGGAGGTCCCCATGAAAGCCGTCGTATTCCACGGCATCGGCGATATTCGACTGGAAGAGGTCGATGACCCGCGCCTGGAGCAACCGGGCGATGCCATCGTCCGCCTCACCGCCAGCGCCATTTGTGGCACCGATCTGCACATGATCCGCGGGACCATGCCGGGCATGCGCCCGGGAACCATCCTCGGCCACGAAGGCGTCGGCGTGGTCGAAGCGGTGGGGCAGGGGGTGCGCAATTTCCGCCCCGGCGACCTGGTGGTCATTCCTTCGACCGTCGCCTGCGGTTGGTGCAGCTATTGCCGTGCTGGCTATACTGCCCAATGCGATGTCGCCAACCCCAACGGCCCTCATGCCGGCACGGCCTTCTACGGCGGGCCGGAATCATCGGGCCCATTCATGGGTCTTCAGGCCGAACTGGCCCGCATTCCCTTTGCCGCTCATAACTTGGTCGCTATCCCCGACGGAGTCACCGCCGAGCAGGCGCTGACCTGCTCGGACATCTTCCCCACCGGTTGGTTTGCCGCCGACAATGCCGAGATCGGCGATGGCGACACCGTGGCGGTGTTTGGCTGCGGGCCGGTGGGACAATTCGCCATCCTGTCGGCGTTCATGCAGGGAGCGCATCGGGTGTTCGCCGTCGACTGCCTGCCCGACCGCCTCGACACCGCCCGCAAGCTGGGAGCGGAGTGCATCGACTTCTCTGCCGAAGATCCGGTGGTGGTGATCCGCGAACTGACCGGCGGCATCGGTGTGGACCGTGTCATCGACGCCGTCGGCATCGATGCGGTGGCGCCGCCCGGTCATGATCATTCCGACGAAATGCGGGCGATTGCCCCCGACAGCAATCCCCAAGGCGCCAACTGGCATCCCGGCAATGGTCCATCGCAGGCACTGGAATGGGCCATCGAGGCGGTGGCCAAGGCTGGTACGCTGTCAATCGTCGGGGTCTATCCGGCGACCGCGCGGCTGTTCCCAATGGGAGCGGCCATGCACAAGAACCTGACCGTCAAGGCCGGCAACTGCAACCACCGCACCTATATTCCGCTGCTGCTCGACGCCATTCGCTCCGGTCGTGTCGAGCCTGCGCTGCTGGTCAGCCAAGTGCAGCCTTTCACCTCGGTGATCGAAGCCTATAAGGCCTTCGATCGCCGCGAGCCGGGTTGGCTGAAGGTGGAACTGCTGCCGAAGGCGGCGTAATTGGTGGGAAGGGCGAGGGGACCAAATCCCCTCGCGACTTGTCCGCTATTCGTCCTCGCACGCCCGGGCAATCGCCCAGAAATCGTCGGCCTTGAGGCTGGCGCCCCCGATCAGGCCGCCATCGACGTCCGGCAAGGCAAGCAGAATCTTGGCGTTGTCGGGCTTCATCGAGCCGCCGTAGAGAATGCGCATCTTGTTCGCTTCGTCGGCACCGAGACGCGCCTCCAGTTCGGCGCGGATGACGGCGTGGACTTCCTGCGCCTGTTCGGGGGTGGCGACGCGGCCGGTGCCGATGGCCCACACCGGCTCGTAGGCAATCACGGTGTTGTTGGCATTGGTCCCTTCGGGCAGCGAGCCCTGGAGCTGGGTGCGGTTGACGTCGATGGTCTTGCCGGCATCGCGCTCGGCCAGGGTCTCGCCGATGCAGATGATGGCGACCAACCCGGCGGCATGGGCGGCGGCGGCCTTGGCTTTGACCATCGCGTCGGTCTCGGCGTGGTCGGTCCGGCGTTCGGAATGGCCGACAATCACGTAGCTGCAACCGGCATCCTTCAGCATGGCAGCCGCGGTGTCGCCGGTATGGGCCCCGGACACCTTGGCGTGGCAGTCTTGGCCGCCGACCGCGACGTCATTGCCCGCCACCGCCGCAACGACCGGGGCGATCAGGGTGGAGGGCGGGCAGATCAACACGTCGCAGGGCAACCAGTTTTCCACCCGGCGGCGAGCGGCGACGGCCTCGGCAAGGACAATGCCGTCGGCGCGGAGCATGTTCATTTTCCAATTGCCGGCAATAAGTTTGCGTCTCGTGCTCATGGGGATCTCCTGCGGAAATTCGTAGCGGGTATATCATCGCGCCAGCCCATGAGAAAGGGCGGGCCGCTTGCGCAGACCCGCCCTCACGCAACGTTCAGGAAACCGATGCTCAGAGCGGCGGCGTCGTCTTGGCAATCACCTGCACCCGCTTGCGTAGTGAGCACGAGAAGGCGAGCATGAAGCGAAGCGCCTCTTGGGTTTCCGGCTTGGCCATCATGCGCATGGTGCCAAACAGGCCGCCGCCGGACCCGGGAATGGCGCACTGGTCGAGTGCGTCTTCCATCGCGCCCTTCGCTTCGTGGGCGATGGTGGCGAGGTCCTCGGTGCCGAGGTTGTTGGCCATGTGCTCGATGAACGAGAACGCCCGGTCGACCATGCTGTCGCTGAGCGTCGAGCGCAGGGCATGGATCATGTGGACGGTATCGATCGCCGTTTGCAGCACGCCGGTGCGCTGCATGGTGCCAATGGCTTCCAGAAGGGTGGAGACGCCCTCCTTGATGTCGGGATCGTTGAGACGATCGACGACCTCAAGGGCATTGGCCGCGGTGATGGTCATGCGCTCGACCATCGAGTCGGACATGGCCTGGGTCACCGCCTCGCCAACCCGAGAGAACTCGGAGGCCATGGGGGAAATACGGGGAATGTCGGTCATTCCTGCCTCCCCTACAGAAGGCCGCGGGCGGACAGCCAGTACAGGCGGTTGTAAGCCAGCTTGAACCAGTGGACCATCTGCGACGGCGGGCCGGGATTCGGCGGCGTGGTGTAGTTGAACCACACATAGGTGCCGGAGCTGAGGCCGGTTTCGATGAAGCAGAACACCTTGCCGTCGTAATCCCGGGCCATGCAGCCTTCCTGGATCAGCGTCGACAGATTGTCGATCAGCACGTCGGCCTCGAAGTGGGCGGTCGAGCCGGCCTTCGAGATCGGAATGTTGGTGGTGTCGCCGACGACGAAGACGTTGGTCGAGCCGTCGCGGTGCAGGGTCTTGGTGTTGGTCGGCACCCAGCCGCCCTTGCCCAGGCCCGAATCTTCGATCACCTGCTGGCCCTGGTGGGGCGGGATGGTGATCAGCAGGTCGAACGGCAGCTCGACGCCCTCCATCGACTTGATGGTCTTCGAGGCGGGATCGACCGATTCGGTGTTGAAGAAGGTCTCGTACTTGATGCCGAGGCGATCCATCTCCGGCTTGGCCCAATGCGCAACCGGCTCCAGCGCGTGCAGGCGACCGATGGGATAGGTGTAGGTGAGCTCGGTCTTGTCCCACAGTCCCTTGGCCTTCAGGTGCTCGTAGAGCATGAAGGTGACTTCCAGCGGCGCCACCGGGCACTTGTGCGGAGCGTTGACGTTGACGACGATCTTGCCGCCCTGGAAGCTGCCGAGCGCGTCGCGCAGCTTGCGGGCACCTTCGATGTCGTAAAACCAGTGGCCGGCTTCCTTCATGCCCGGGATGTTCTGCGGCATGATGCGCGATCCGGTCGCCAGGACCAGATAGTCATAGCGGAAGGTGCGGCCGCCATTGGTGGTCACCTGATTCTTCTCGACGTCGATATGCTTGGCAGGATCGACGAAAAAGTTGATGCGGCGGTCGAGGACGCGGCGCTGATCGCGATAGAGTTCCTGCTCGCGCATGCGGCCGAAGGGAATATACAGCAGACCCGGCTGGTACATGTGGGTCTCGGTGGTGCCGAGCATGGTGATGTTGACCGCACCGCTGCGCAGCTCGTTGCCGAGCTGACGGCACAGGCCGTTTGCCACAATGGTGCCGGCCAAGCCGCCACCGACGATGAGTACCGTCTTCGACATCGCTACTGCCTCCCTTTGGTTTCGTTCATTAATTGTTTTGCCGCCTCTCGACAGCCTTTGGGGACGCCGGCCAGCGGCGTCCCATCACGCCCCCTACTTGGCCTTCTTGATGACCACCGACCAATAGCCGTCGTGCTCGACGGTGCCGACGTAGGTATGGCCCACCTTGTTGACCCAGGCGGGGATATCGGTGACGGAGCCCTTGTCAGAGGAGAGCACCTCCACCTCGTCGCCCAACTGCGCCAGCTTGAGCGCAGCGATGAGTTCCATCAAGGGGCCGGGGCAAAAGGCGCCGCGGGCATCGATGGTCTGGCGGTCGGCCATGGTCGTATCCTTCTCGTCTCGATCGCATCAAAAGGTGATCAGCTCGCCGGCTTCGGCGTCGCTGAGGAATTTTGCCAGCCCGAGGGGGCCGTCGAACAATCCTTCGGTGAGGTGAGTGTCGCACTCCCAATGCTTCAGGTCGAGCACCATCGAGCACGCCCATACCTTCATCTCGCCCAACAACTTGCCCTGTTCGAACAGTTCGACTGCATCGGGGACTTTGGCGGTCTTGAACAATTCATGGAAATGACCGCCGTGATAGCGTTCGGCCGCGGTCTTGCCGCGCTCGAAGGCGAGCACGGCATTCATCGACACGAAAACTTCAACGGGACGGTCCGACACTGCGGCCACCGAGGCGACCATGGCAGCGAGCTGGATCTTCTCGTGCTCACCGGAGCACAACATGATGAAAAGAGGCTTGGAAGCCATGGTGAGTGCCCCTGCTGGGAAATCGCTGGATGAGAAGGCGCTTACCTTCGCAGGGCATTATATACACCCCCAGGGGGGGGCGCACGCAAGATGATTTCGTGAGCGCAGGCGTTCTGACCTAGGCGTTGCGTGCGATGACAACTGTTTCTTTTTGCAATAAAAATCGAGGGGGAACAATACATCATTCCCCCTCGACCAAGGCTCTTCCGGACAGGATGTTGAGCGCGATTACATGCTGGGCACGGTCACCGCACGACGATTCTGCGACCACGCGCCTTCGCTGCTTCCCTCGGCCGTCGGGCGCTCCTTGCCATAGCTGATGGTCTTCATGCGCGAACCGCCAACGCCCGAGGCGAGCAGGAATTCCTTGACGGTCTGGGCGCGGCGATCACCCAGGGCCAGGTTGTACTCACGGGTGCCGCGCTCGTCGGCATGGCCTTCGATGGCGATGCGATACTGCGGGTATCTGGTGAGCCATTGCGCCTGGCGGGCCAGGATCTCACGGCCTGCGGCACTCAGCTGGGTGCTGGCGGTGGCGAACAGGACGCGGTCGCCGACCTGGGATTGGAACTCGGCCACGGATCCGGGGGCCGGCATGCCGGCGCGTCCGATGCCGCCGCCCTGGCCGGCGGCGCCGGGGCCGGTCTGGCCGCTGCCGGTCACGGCGGCCGTGGAGGTGGGCTCGCTTGAACAAGCGGCCAAGGACAAGGCGGCAATAAGGCCGGCCGCGGCGGCGGAAAGATGACGCATCTGGTGGTCCCCTACTGGCAGAGTGAATTTCAATTGTGAAACGACGGCAGGCGGTCTTCAAGAGAAGACCGCCTGCCGCACGCGATTTGGTTACGTTTCAGCCCAGGTTTTGGGCGACGAAGTCCCAGTTGACCAGATGGTCGAGGAACGCTTGGACGAAATCGGGGCGCCGGTTCTGATAGTCGAGGTAATAGGCATGCTCCCACACATCGACGGTCAACAGCGCCTTCTGGCCGTGGGCCATCGGCAGGTCGGCATTGGCGGTCTTGATGACCTTCAGCTTGCCGCCGTCCAGCACCAGCCACGCCCAGCCGGATCCGAACTGGGTGACGGCGGCCTGCTTGAACTCCTCGGCGAACTTTTCGTAAGAACCGAAGTCGGAGGCGATGCGCTCGGCGACCTTGCCCGAGGGCTTGCCCCCGCCGCCGGACGTCATGCAATTCCAGAAGAAAGTGTGGTTCCACACCTGCGCGGCATTGTTGAAGATCGGTTGCTTGGCCGGCAGGTCGGCGGCGGCGAGCTTGATCACCTCCTCCAGCGATTTGCCGGCCAGGTCGGTGTCCTTGGTCAGGTTGTTGAGGTTGACCACATAGGTGTTGTGGTGCTTGCCGTGATGGAACTCCAACGTGCGCGCCGAAACATGCGGCTCGAGGGCACTCTTGTCATAGGGGAGCGGGGGAAGCTCGAACGCCATGATGAACCTCGTGGTCGAAGGTGGGGTTTGGAAATAATCTAAACTCAAAGGCAAGATAGGCAAGCTCGCCGGGCTTGTGAAGAGGCTATCGCAGAACCAATCGCGCCGCCGCGAGCCCCGAGGCGATCGCCGCCTCGATTGTACAGGGTAACGGCCCCTCCAGCCAATCGCCCGCACGCCATAGGTGCGGCGCGGCGATGCGGGGCCCCGGGCGGCGGCAAACCACCTGCGGCGTATGGGCCAGGGTGGCCCGTCGCTCCTTGATGACCCGCCACGGTGGGACCCGGCCGGGATCCAGTCCAAGGGCTCGCGAGACATCCCGCCACAACTGGGCGGCGATGCGGCTTGCGGGTATGTCGGCCAGCCGATCTGCGGCGGAGACGGTTGCCGAGACGACGTTTCCGCGAATCGACAGCCACTGGGCCGTTGCGCCGACGAGGGCCAGCAGGGGGGCCCCTTCTACGGGAAAGGGAAGAACATAGTGGGCATTGACGATGGCTCGGGTGGCTGGCGGCGTGGCGCCGGGTAGCGCCCAGGGGGGCAAGGCGATCACGGCGCGGTCGTCAATTCCGAGGCGCAACGGACCGTCGGCGAAGAGCAGGATGTCGCCATCGGCGGCCAACAGGCGATGGTGGAAGCGAACCTCGGTGCCATGGGCGGCAAGGGTTGCCAATGCCGGGGCGATCAGCGCCGCCGACAGGCCGAGGGGAAACAGCCACGGCCGCACCCCCTCGCTGCCACCAAGGAGGATGCGGCGAAGCGTCGCGGCGAGCAGTCGCGCCGAGGCCTCCTCGGGGGCGGAATTGAGAATCGCCGTGCACAGTGGTGCCCACAGGCGATGGTATGAGCGAAGCGGTCCCAGCCGGACAGCAACCGTCTCTTCTGCGGCGGTCCATGGCAGCCCGAGCGCCGCCATCAGGTCCAACGGCCGTCGGGCCAGGGTCTTTGCCCCCACGCTCCACCGCTCGCCGGTGCCGAGATCGAGGAAGGGATATTCCGGCGGGCCCGGCTGCATGGCTTCGATCCCGCCGATGGCACGGGCATAGGCGAGAGCGGCGTGGTTGCAGCCAAGCAACAGATGGGTGCCGTTGTCGAGCACCGCTCCGGTTGCCTGATCGAGGAACGAACGGCAACGCCCCCCGGCGACGGCGGCGGCCTCGTGAACAACCACCCGAGCTCCTCCCCGAGCAGCCGCCACGGCGCAGGCCAGACCGGCGAGGCCGGCGCCGACGACGTGAAGCGTGCCGTTCATCCGCTGGCGACGGCTGTGAGGGCAAACCACGCCTTCGCCAGCCGGCCTGGTCGCGGCGCCGGCCAAGATCGCCAGCCATGAGCCCGCAGGCAATGCAGTTGCCGGCGATAGGTCGCGCCCATCGCCAGCGCCGGCCAGAGACCGTGTCGGCCGATGCGCGGCAATTCGGCGGCCGCGGCGGCGAAGCGCGCCTCGGCACCGGTGGCGAAGGCTTCGCACGCCAGCGGCAGGGCCGGGTCGGCCAACACCGCCGCCGGTATTCGGGTCCGGATTCCCACCTCGCTCAGTAACTCGGCCGGCAGGTAGAGGCGTCCCTCTGCGGCGTCTTCGGCGATATCGCGCAGGATGTTGGTCATTTGCAGCGCCTCGCCCAGGGCCAGGGCGAAGGCGCCAGCGTCCGGGCGTTCGAAAACATGGACCGCCAGCAGGCCTACGGCGCCGGCAACGCGACGGCAATAGAGATGCAGTGTTGCCAGCGGCGGTGCGATCAGCGGCCCATCGACGTCCATCGCCATGCCGTCGACGATGGCCTCCAACTCCGCTTGCGGCAGGTGGAAGCGGGTGAAGGCGGGGGCGAGAGCGGCGACGTCGGGCTCTATCGGCCGTTGACCGGATGCCAGGGCGCCGATGGCGGTGCGGAAGCCGGCGAGACGCGCGCGCTTTTCCGCTGCGGGCGCGTCGCCATCGGCAATGTCGTCGAGGGTTCGGCAGCAGGCATACAGGGCGAACATGGCCATGCGCCGTTCGCGCGGCAGCAGGCGCATGGCCCAATAGAATGATGTTCCGGATCGGCGTACGCGCTGATCGAGCGCGTTCATCCCGGCACCAGGGTCCGGACGATGCCGACGGCGAATGCCAGCAGATTGCCTGCCGGGCTCAACGTCACCGCTCCGGCGAGGGGATCGCCGCGGCGCAACGCCTGCGCCAGACGCTCGGCAATCGCCACCGTCACTGAAGCCTCCAGCCGCAGGCGGCGATTGCGAATCAGCTTCGGCAGTGGCCGGGCGAGATCGAGCAGTCCATCGACGTTATCGAGCAGGCGGTCGAAGACACGCCGCAAGGCCGGGGATGTTTGCGGTTCGGCGAAGACGGCGTGGTTCAACCCCTCGGCCAGCAACCAATTGCGAGGGATGTAGACCCGCCCGAGGGTGCGGAAGTCGGTGCCGCAATCCTGCAAGTGATTGAGCAACTGATGGGCGGCGCACAAGGCATCGCCGGCGGGAAAGGAGGTCGGATCTTCGCCGTGCAGGTCAAGCAGGAAGCGGCCCACCGGTGCCGCCGAGTAGCGGCAGTAGGCGGCGAGATCGGCCCAGTCGTGGCAATGATCGCTGACGGCGTCGCGACGGAACGCATGCAGCAACTGCAATGCGTGGCCCAACAACAGAGGATTGCCGTTGACCTCGGCGTAGAGGGTCGCCGCCGTCTCCGCTGCCGGACCGGCTGGCCGGCCTTCCAGGGCTACGGCCAAGGCGTCGAGGCGGTTCAACTTTTCTTCGCCGGAAAGGCGCGGGCTGTCGGCGACGTCGTCGGCGGTGCGGGCAAAGCGGTAGAAGGCCATCACGGCGCGGCGCGTCGCAGGCGGAAGCAGTAGCGAGGCCACCGGAAAGCTCTCATCCGCGGCGGTTTTGCCGGACGGTGGGAGGGCAGCGGCAGCGGCGTCGGCCATGCGCGGGCTCGTCTTCGTAAATCCATGAGAATTGCCCTATATATGCCACGGCCATCCACGCTCCTGCCAGGACCAAGTCGTTCTCCATGCCTTCAATCGAGTCCCTGTCCCACGCGGCGGATGCCGTCCGGCATCGCGACCGCGACCGCTACGCCACCGCGGTATTCGCGCCTGCCGTAGAGCGGGAACGGCTGCTTGCGCTTTACGCCTTCAATGCCGAGATCGCCGCCATTGCCGAATCGGTTCGCGAGCCGGTCGCCGGCCTGATCCGCATGCAGTGGTGGGCCGATGCCTTGGCTGGTATTCGCGATCCCGAGGAGATCACCGGGCATCCCATCGCATCGCGGTTGCTGCCGGTCCTGGCCGAGCGGGGCATCGGCGCCGATACGCTTGAGCCGCTGTTGGAGGCCCGGCGGGCCGATCTCGACCCTCAGGGCTTCGCCGATGTGGTATCGCTCGAAGCATATGCCGATGCCACTTCGGGGCTGTTGAGCGCGGTGGCCGCGCGCCTTCTGGATCCGGGGGCAGAGGCGGAGATCCCTGCGCGAATGGTGGGCACGGCCTTTGCTTTGGTGGGATTGATGCGGGCCGTGCCGCATCGTCGAGCCATGGGCCGTCCGGTGTTCGTCCTCGAAGCGGACCGCCGCTCGACAGCGATGGTGCGCCAAGTTTGCGAGCGGGCCGCGATGCTCCTGGCAGGGGCACGCCTGCACCGGGTTTCGCGCGCCGCCCTGCCGGCGCTTCTGCCCGCGGTCATTGCCTCGGCCCACTTGAGGACCTTGGCGCGGGCAGGGTGGGATCCGTTCGACCCGCGTGTGACGCGCCCGCGGCCGATGCCGGTGCAATTGGCGTTGCACGCCCTGTTCGGACGGTTTTGACCGGCTCAGAAGCGGTAGCCCCAGCGCAGTCCCAGGCCGTCGAGCCCCTCGTTCTTGTCGGCGAGGTTGGCGTTGCTGATGTGGTCGAGAATGAGCGAGAGCGAGTTTCGTTCGTCGATCTGCCAGCCGATGCTCAGGGATTCGCGGAACAACGCCCGTGCCCCCAATTCCTTGCGATCGAGCTCCCTCGTCGTCACGTCGCCGTTGTGGACGGCGCCACCCAGGCTGAATTCGATGAACACCGGCGACACCGGCGGACTCCATTGCCAGGTGAGCCCGGCATAAATCTGGCTGGTGTCGCCCGCCGAGTTGACGGTGGCGCCGAGATGCGGACGCGGGGACCAGATCGGCTCCAGCAGGGTTGGCGACGGGAACAGCACTTCGACATTGCCGTCGACACCCGCCTCCTCGCGGTTGCCGAAGATGCCGGCATCATGGCGCAGGACGCCCAAGCGCAACTCGGCACTGTCGGCGAGGGCCGGGCTGGCAGCGACGAGGAGGACGGCGGTTCCGAGGGAGAAGCGGGAGCGCATGGGCCGAGCCGGTCTGGTGACGGGGAGACTGCACGATAATCCAGCCTGCACCGCTGCCGTCGGGCACTTTCGTCCTGCCGGCCGAGAGGGGCAGTGGCTTACGGCGGCTTGCAAATCGCCGCCCGTGGCGCATCATACCGTCATGCCATCGTATGGAGCCGCGATCTCATGAGCACCGTTCTCATCTCCCTGTTTTGCCCCGACCGCACCGGCTTGGTGGCGGCGATTACCGGTCGGCTGTTCGAGATTGGCGCCAATCTCGGCGATACCAGCTTTTCCATGCTCGGCAGCGGGGCCGAATTCACCTCGGTGTGCGTTATGCCCGATGACATCGCACCGGCGCAGGTGGAGGCCGATCTGGCGTCGCTTCCGGTGCTCGAAGGGGCGCGGGTGAGCGTGCAGCCGTTCGATCTCGATGCCACCCATGGGCCGGCGGGGCGGATCACGCATCGGGTGGTGGTCAGCGGCGGCGACCGCCCCGGGCTGGTTGCGCGGCTGTCGGAAGTGTTCGGCGAGTTCAAGGCCAACATCGTGCGCATGGATTGCCAGCGCCTGCCCGAACAGGGGCTTTATGTCACCCGCTTCTCGGTATCGATTTCCGAGCGTGCCGCCTCTTGCCTGGCGACGGTGGCCAATACCGCGGGGGAACTGAATCTGTCTTGCCACATCGAAGAGGCGTAGGCGCTACTTGACTTCGGCAAGCCCCTCGCCGATGGCCATCTGGCGTACGAACGACCATGTTTGGCGCAGTCCGCCTTCACCGCGGCTCCAGGCGATTTCGCCATCGCGGTCGAGATCCTCGCCGGCAATGATGCGGTTGAGGGCGGCGTCGAGGCGCGCCAGCGGCGCCTCGGCTTCGGCGACGCTGCCTGCCGAGAGAACCTGACGGGCGATGGCGATGGATTCGTCGGTGCGGGTGAGGGCGGTCTGGGCCGAGACCGTTGCGGGTGTGGCTCGCAGCAGCACTTCATTGTTGCCGGATGCGGCAGATATCAACGCCGTAATCTCGGCCACCGTGGCGGAAAGAGCGGGGCGGAGCCCGTAGCCGAGGCCCGGTCCCGTGGGCACCAGGGTAGGATCGAGCGCATTGACCGCTGCCACCACCTGGGCCTTCAGTGCCGCCAGGTCGCTCTGTCCGCGTGCCGCACGAACCGCCTGCTGGGCGATCAGCGCTTCGGTGCGGGCGATGTCGATGACGCCGCGATTTCCGGGAGTGGTGTCCGCACGCACCAACAGGTGCCTCAGATGGTCCTGAACGACATGGTCTTGGGCCTGGGTGGCGTGGGAGAGAATCGCGGTCGAGACCAGCAATACGGCGACGCTGACGGCGCGGGATGTACTTCGACCCATGGCGGCAGCTCCCGAAGCATCTCGGCACCCGCCAGACGTGGTTTCGCCATTGCCGGTGTCAAGCCCGCTTCGCCGTCCGCGTCGGTGGGATCGGCTCCCGCGACTGACGGTTGCGCCGACGGCGACTGGCCAGCGCGTCGTCCACGGCCGCTCGCAGCGCATCGGGCTGGACCGGCTTGTGCAGCAGACGGTGTCCCGACAGTCGTGCCTGGCGCAGCCGCTCGGGTGCGGTATCGCCGGTTAGGATGATTGCCGGGATCCGGATCCCGGCGCCGAGATGCCGCTCGATGCGCTCGATGGCCTGACCGCCGGTGTCGCCGTTGCGCAGACGGTAATCGGCGACAATCAGATCCGGCGTGCGGGTAAGGCGGGCAATCACCTCGGTGGCATCCGTACCCGGAATGACCACGTGTCCCCAGGCGTCAAGCATCAGGGCCAAGCCCTCCAGCACATCGCGCTCGTCGTCGATCACCACCACCGATGCCCCCCGCGCCGACAACCCGAGCGGAAGCTGATTCGGCCGGCGAAGGGTTTCCGTTGCCCGCGGCACCGCGACGGCAAAGGTCGATCCCCGCCCTTCGACCGAATGCACGTCGATGCGGTGTCCGAGCAGGCGGGCCAGGCGCTCGACGATTGCCAGCCCGAGCCCCAAGCCTTGCCTTCGGTCGCGATGCGGATTGCCGACCTGATGGAACTCGCGGAAAATGTTCTTCAATTCCGTGGCAGGAATACCGATGCCGGTATCCCACACCTCGAAGCGAATCTGGCTTGCGACACGGCGGCAACCGAACACGATCCGTCCCTGGTGGGTATAGCGTACGGCGTTGCCGAGAAGATTGCGCAGGATGCGTTCCAGCAGCGCCGGGTCGCTGTGGACGGCAATTTGCGAGGGAATGACCGACAGGCGAATGCCTTCGGCCTCTGCAAGCGGCGTGAATTCGCCTGCCAGACGGTTCATCAACGCGCCGACGCAGAAGTCGGCCTCCTGGGGAACCACCAGGCCAGCCTCCAATTTGGAGACGTCGAGGAGTCCGTTGAGCAGGCTCTCCAGGGCCGCCACCGAATCCTGGATGCGCGCGACCAGTACCGACTGCCCGGGATCGGTGGTTCGTCCGGCCAGTACGGCGGCGAACATGGCCAGGGCCTGCATCGGCTGGCGCAGGTCGTGGCTGGCAGCGGCAAGGAAGCGGGTCTTGGCGATGTTGGCTTCCTCTGCGGCATCCATGGCATCGTAGAGCTGGTCTTCGAATGCCTGGCGCGGGGAATGATCATCCATGAAGGCAAAGGCGAACTTTACCGCACCGCTGGTTTGCTCGCGCACCACACCGGCACGTTGCAGCAGGGGAAAACGGTGGCCGGACGAGTCGACGGCATCGACAATGCCGCTGAATTCCTCCCCGCGCCACAGGGCGGGGAGGATGGTCTCGTCGACGGTCGGCCAGGTCTCGGAGGGAAAGAAGCGATGAAAGTCGCTTTCGGCCAATTGCTCCGCCGGGATTCCGAAGAGCTGCCCGCAAGCTGGATTGGCATAGACAATCCGTGAATCGGGAGTCAGGATCACCACCGCTTCCTGGGCGGCATCGACCAGTTTGCGGAACAGCGACAGATTGGCATCGGCGCGTTTACGCTCATCGATGTCCTCGATCATCACCACCGCGAAGCGTTGCGAGCTGTCGCCGGGGACCACCGAGGCGGTGATGCGTCCCCAGAAATAGCTGCCGTCCTTGCGCCGATAGCGGTTTTCGCGGGTATATGAATCAATTTCCCGGCGGACCAACCGCCGGGCCTCTTCCCGGTCGCCATCGCGGTCGTCGGGATGCGTCAGGTCGGCGAAATTGAGATGGATGAATTCCTCGCCCGTAAAACCAAATGAAGCCGTCAGGGCTCGGTTGATATGGATGATGGTTTGATGGGGCGTCACCAGCGCCATCCCCACCGCCGCGTGCTCGAACAGGGCGCGGAACGGGTTTTCGCTCGGGCAGTCGTACTCGGACTGGCTCATCGGCCTATCGTCGGTGCAACGAGGTTCGGCAGCGACCAGCGTCATTGAATTGCTCCAATACCTGCGGGGAATGCCGGTATGTAACCGAGCAAATCCTACGGCGTGTGCTCATCATGGCACAATACGTCGAAAGCGTTATGACCTAGGGATTCTCCAGCAAGACTGCCATCAACAGGGTTACCTGCAAGCGACTGAAATTGTCATCGGAAATCAAATAGAGAATGGTATTACCATCGGCGCGTCGTCTGGCGGCCAATCCTTCGAAGTTGTCGACCAGCAATGGCGGGGTCAGGCGCATGATCTCGCGGCCGGTCAGTTGATCGCCATTTTCCGGCGGGACCGTGTCCAAGTGTACCAGCCGGATGGCAACCCCGGACAGCACACTGAAGCGGCGTTCAAGCAGCATCACGCTCCCATCGGGAAGGCGGGCCAGCGACGTCGGGTGGAAGCCGTCGTGGCGGCGATAGGTCAGTGTCTGCCAACCGGCAGGACCACCGACCCACGCCGGCGACGTGTGGCGGTCTCCCTCTTCGCCGATTACCAACAGGCGGCCGTCGGCGAGTTGGGTTACAGCTTCCGCGCCGCCGTTCTTGGGCATGCGGTCGAATCCTGGCGGCAGAGCTATTCGCTCCGGTTGGCCGCCAAGCCCGTTCCGGTAGAGCAGAAGACGGTGACGGCGTTCGAAAGACACCACCCAACCGTCCGGCATTGCCACGATTTCTTCGGCGTCGCTGTCGTCTTGGGAGCCGTCGAGGCCGCCAAGGGGAGCATTATCCAGATCGCGAGCGGATTGCGGACGTCCCTCCGCGTCGCTGTCGACCGTGAAGCCGAACCAGTGTCCGGCATCGCTGATGGCGGTAAAGCGGTCGCCGTCCACCGCCAAACCGGAAAGGCCGCCAAATCGGCGATGTCCGGCGGTCAGTTGCAGGATACCCAGTACGCGAACGCCGTCGATGCGCTCACGGTGGGGATCGTCATCGGCCAGGTGCCGTGGGACGGCATGGATGCCTTCTCCGCCGGCCGGCGAATCGAGACAGCTTCCGAGTGCGAGGGCGAGAGAAAGAGCGCCGAGCACACGGACAATTGCAGGCGGGAACGAGAGATCGCTCATGCGGCAATTCTACCGCCGCCCAAGCGCGGCGGGAAGGAGGCTGGCCGTCGTCCTCCGTTTGGGGCAAGATGCCGCTATGACACCCGATGTCCTCTCCGCCTTTCCCCGGTTGGCGACGCTCGAACCCGAGTCAGCGGCGGCCTTGGCCGGTTCGGCGCGTTCGGTAACGATTCCGCCCGGCACCGTCCTGTTTCGGGACGGCGCCGAGTGCTCAAGCTACGTGCTGGTGGTCGAGGGCTCGATCCGGGTGCAGAAGATGGCCGAGAGCGGGCGTGAAATCGTGCTTTATCGCGTCGAACGCGGGCAGTCCTGCGTTCTGACCACCAATTGCCTGCTGTGCGGCGAGGAATACGCCGCCGAGGGAATTGCCGAATCGGAAGTGACGGCCTTGGTCCTGCCGGCCGCCACCTTTCGCTCCCTGCTGGCGGGGTCGGAAGTGTTTCGCGAGCTGGTATTCTCGGCCTATGCCTCGCGAATCGCCGACCTGCTGATGCTGATCGAGGAAGTTGCCTTTGGCCGCATCGACGTGCGCTTGTCGGCGTGGCTGGGCCACCACGCCGACCCTGCCGGGGCCGTTCGCAGCACACACCAGGAACTGGCGGTCGAATTGGGCACGGCACGCGAGGTGGTCAGCCGTCAGTTGAAGGATTTTGAGCGCCGCGGGTGGCTGTCGCTCTTTCGCGGACGGATTGAAATCAAGAATCGCGACGCCCTCGCTGCTTTGGCCGAACGTTTGTGACTTGATCACCGACGACGTGACGCCGTGGGCCTAAAGTGTCCTCCATCGAAATATTCGCTCCAGAGGGGACTTAAGGACATGAGCAAGAACGTGGGCGGCATCGACCGCATTGCCCGTATCGTCGTCGGCCTGGTGCTGATCGTGGCCACCCTTCTCGGCATGCTGCCGGTGTGGGGCTATATCGGCGTAGTGCCGCTGCTGACCGGTGCCATCGGTTGGTGCCCCGCCTATCTGCCGTTCGGCATCAAGACTTGCCGCAGCGCCTAAGCGGTATTGCAGGTCGAGCGGTCCCCCATGCGGGGCCGCTCAACGGCCTTGCGCCAGCAGGGTAGCGTTGCCGCCGGCAGCGGCGAGGTTGACGGACAGCGCCCGTTCGGTGGCGAATCGCAACAGCGTATGGGGACCGCCTGCTTTCGGCCCGGTCCCGGACAGTCCCTCGCCGCCGAACGGCTGCGAGCCGACCACCGCTCCGATCATGCTCCGGTTGACATAGACATTCCCGACCCGGGCCCGAGCCGTCACATGGCGGGCGACGGCATCAATGCGGCTGTGCAGCCCCAGGGTCAGGCCGCTGCCCGTTTCCTCGATGGCGTCGAGCACCGCATCCAGGCGGTCGGCGGCAAAGCGCATCACATGGAGAATTGGCCCGAAAACCTCGGCGGCGGGCATGGACGTCACGGCATAGGCGCGGGGCGCGACGAACAGCCCGTGGCGGGTTGCATCGGGCAAGGCGGCGGCGAACAGCGGCTGGCCATCGTGCCGCAGGCGAGCATCGGCGGCGTTGAGGGCCTCAAGGGCGGGGCGGTCAATCACCGGCCCGATGTCGGTGGCCAGCATTGCCGGGTCGCCGATCGAGAGCTCTTCGACCGCGCCGGTCAGCATGCCCATCACACGGTCGTGGATGTCGTCCTGAAGAAACAAGACGCGTAATGCCGAGCACCGTTGTCCGGCGCTCTGGAAGGCCGAGGTGAGGACATCGGCGACCACCTGTTCCGGCAAGGCCGAGGAATCGACGATCATCGCGTTTTGCCCGCCGGTCTCGGCGATCAACGGTATCAGCGGGCCGGTGCGGGCCGCCAGCGCGCGCTGGATGGCTCGTGCGGTCTCGGTCGAGCCGGTGAAGGCGACGCCCGCGACCTTGGCCTCGGTTACGAGGGCCGCGCCGATGGCGCCGTCGCCCGGCAGCAGAGCCAGTACCTCGTGCGGTACGCCGGCAGCGTGCAGCAATCGTACCGCCTGGGCGGCGATCAGCGGAGTCTGCTCGGCCGGCTTGGCCACCACGGCGTTGCCAGCGGCCAAGGCCGCCGCCACTTGGCCGGTGAAGATGGCGAGGGGGAAGTTCCATGGGCTGATGCAGGCGAATACACCGCGGCCATGCAGAGACAGGGTGTTGGCTTCACCGGTCACGCCCGGCAGCACCATTGGGCGGGAGAAGTCGCCGCGAGCGCGGGCCGCATAGTAGCGCAGGAAGTCGACCGCTTCGCGCAACTCGGCGACGGCATCGGGAATGGTTTTGCCCGCCTCGCGCACTGCCAGCCACAGCAACGCGGCCCGTTCGGCCTCGAACAGGTCGGATGCGCGTTCGAGCACCTGTGCGCGTGCTTCCCCGCCCGCCTCATCCCAACTTCGTGTTGCCGCGGCGGCAAGCCCGACCGCCCGGGCGACGTCGGCAGGCGAGGCGGAAAGGACGTGTCCCACCTGGCGGCGCAGATCGGCGGGGTCGCGGACCGCCTCGGCCGACCCGGAGCCGCATTCGCTGCCGCCGATGATCGGTGTCGCGGCATAGGCAGCCGCGGCGACGTGCTCGAATGCATCGGCAAGGCCGGCGAGTTCCGCCGGGTCGGCAAGGTCGAGGCCGCGGGAATTGCGCCGCTCGGGGGCATAGAGGTCGGCGGGCAGCGGCAGCCGCGACCGCTCGTGCAGCAGCGTCTCGGCGGGATGGGCGACGATGCGCTCGATGGGTTCGGATTCATCGGCAATCCGGTTGACGAACGAGGCGTTGGCACCGTTTTCCAGCAGCCGGCGCACCAGATAGGGCAGGAGGTCCTCGTGGCTGCCGACCGGCGCGTAGACGCGGCACGGGCGGGCCGGGTCGACCACCTGGGCATAGAGGGCTTCGCCCATGCCATGCAGCCGCTGAAATTCCCAGTCTCGGCGCTCGCCAGCCATTTCCAGCACCGCAGCGACCGTATGGGCATTGTGGGTGGCGAACTGCGGGAACACCGCCGGGCCTGCCGCCAACAAGCGGGCCGCGCAGGCGAGGGCGGAGACGTCGGTGGCGGCCTTGCGGGTAAACACCGGATAATGCGACAAGCCGCGCTCCTGCGCGCGCTTGATTTCGCTGTCCCAATAGGCGCCCTTGACCAGCCGTACCATGATCCGGCGGCGATGGTTGCGGGCCAGATCGATGACCCAGTCGATCACCGGCAATGCCCGCTTCTGATAGGCCTGTACGGCCAAGCCCAGTCCGTTCCAACCGGACAAGGCAGGGTCGGCGGCGAGGTGTTGGACGACATCGAGAGTCAGCTCCAGCCGGTCGGCTTCCTCGGCGTCGATGGTCAGGCCGATTTCGGCATCGCGGGCCTGACGGCATAGGTCGGCGAGGATGGGCCGCAACTCGGTCAACACACGGTCGCGTTGGGCAAACTCGAATCGGGGATGCAGAGCCGACAGCTTGACCGAAATGCCCGGCCCATCCACCGGGCCGCGCCCATTCGAGGCCGTGCCGATGGCCGCGATGGCTTGGGCGTAAGATTCGCGATAGCGGACGGCATCGGCACGGCTACGCGCGGCTTCCCCCAGCATGTCGAAGGAATGCCGCCACCCTTTGCCCTCTTGAGACCGAGCCCGTGCCAGCGCTTCGTCGATGGTCCGCCCCATGACGAACTGGCTGCCGAGGATTCGCATGGCCTGGACCATCGCTTCCCGCACCACCGGCTCGCCCAAGCGCGCGGCCAACCGTCGCGCCGCTGCCGCCAGCCCCCCGGCGGCAAGGTCGTCGTCGACGCGGATCAGGCGCCCGGTCAGCATCAGTGCCCAGGTCGAAGCATTGACGAAGGCGTCGCGGCTCTTGCCCAAGTGGCGCTCCCAATTGCCGCCGCCAATCTTGTCCTGAATCAGGCGGTCGGCGGTGCCGGTGTCGGGAATGCGCAACAAAGCCTCGGCCAGGCACATCAGGACCACCCCCTCATGGGTGGCGAGGCGGTATTCGGAAAGGATGGCGTCAAGATCACCGAGCCGCCCGCGCTTTTGCCGGACGCCCTCGACCAGGCGAATGGCGGTTCGCGTAATGCGAGATGCCCTTGGCTCGGGGAAGCGGGATGCGTCGATCAAGGGTGCAAGGCACAGGGCCTCATCGGCTTGCCCCGCATCGCGAATACGGCGGCGCAGGGGATCGGCGGGAGCAGGGGGGATGACAAGCGGCACCATGGGAGATCCTCCGCATGGGATGTGCGCCTTCCTCGGGCGGGGTGCAAGGGTGTGAGGTCAGCGGTTCTGGGCGTGTCGGCGTCGGCGGATCTCGTCCGGCCAGACCGACTGGATGTAAGCCAGAACGGCGCGAATTTCAGCATCGCTCAGAACGCCGACAAAGGCGGGCATGTTGGTCTTGGCGTCGGGAGGGGCATAGCGGGCCATGCCATGCTTGACGATGCCGAACAACTGCTCGTCGGTATGATGCCAGGTGTGGCCGCTGGCGTCGTGCGGCGGCGCCGGCAACTCGCCATCGGGACGCCGGGTCCGCCAATCCGCTTCGCCCTGGAGGTTCTCTCCATGGCACTTGGCGCAGTGGCGAAGATACAACGCCTGGCCTTGGGCAACGACGCGGGGATTATCCGTATCGATGCGGCCGACCGTCCGCCACCACCCCCAGCCGGCGATGGCAACGGCGAGTACGGCCGCGATGACGAAGACGAAATTCCGGCGACGGAACTTGCCGGCAGCCATGACCGCGCCCCTCCTTGCGGACCGTTAGCCCTCCATCTCCCATGGCGGGTCGGGCAGGACCTGGAACAGGTCCTTGAGCCCCTGACCCCAGCCGTGGCGGATGGTATTGAAGTAGGCGTTATCCTCGCGGATCAATTGGTGGGTGGCAATATGGAAGCTGTCGGCGCGATAGAGCAACAGATCGATCGGCAAGCCTACCGTCACATTCGAGCGCACGGTCGAGTCCAACGACAACAGGGCGCACTTGGCGGCGCGCATCAGGTTGGTCTCGATGGTGACGACGCGGTCGATGATCGGTTTGCCGTATTTGGTCTCGCCGATCTGGAAATAGGGGGTCTCCGGCGTCGCCTCGATGAAATTGCCGGCGGCATAGACCAGGAACAGCCGTGGCGCCTCGCCCTTGATCTGGCCTCCGATGATTAGAGAGGCGTTGAATTCGACGCCGGTCTCGCGCAGGTGCTTGCCATCGCGATTGTGCACTTCGCGTACCGCATTGCCCACCAGCCGGGCGCAGGAATGCATGGAATCGACGATCATCAGGCTGCGATGCTTGTCTTCGGCTCGCACCGAGAGATCGAGCAACGCCCCCACTTCCTGGGTGATGGCCAGATTGCCGGCCGACAGCATCACCACCAGCCGTTCGCCGGGACGTTGCCAGATGCGCATCTTGCGGTAGGTGGAGATATGGTCGACGCCGGCATTGGTACGGGAGTCTGAGGCGAATACCAAACCCTCGTTCAGGGCCATCGCCACGCAATAGGTCATCTCGTTCCTCCCTATTGCTGTTCCTGCACCTGCTGGACCAGCACCCGTACGCTCATTGCTTCCTCGCCGCCGCCGAGGCGGATTCCGCGCACCGGTGCTGCCCCCTGATAGTCGAAGGCCACGGCCAGACGGATATAGGCATGCGTGGCGCTTTGGCAGTTGGAGGGATCGAAGCTGACCCACCCCAGATCCTCGACCAGCGCCTCGGCCCAGGCATGGGTGGCGAGGTGGCGGCCATCGGCGGCACTGGTGTGCAGATAACCACTGACGTAGCGCGACGGAATGCCAGCCCAGCGGCAGCACGCGATAAACAGGTGGGCGTGATCCTGGCACACCCCGGCCTTTTGCTCCAGCGCTTCCGCCGCGTTGGAATGGACATGAGTGTCGCCGGGCACATAGGCGACGGTGTTGTGGATGGCTCCCATCAGGGCATGCAGGAAGGCGAGATCGCCACGCGCTCGCAGGGGAAGGAACTGGGCTGCGAAGGTGCGCACCGATTCCGGCGCCCCCGTCAGCGGTGTCACGGCGAGAAACACCGCCGGTGGCAGTTCGTCCGAGGCGACCGGGAGGATGCCGTGGGTCCCCGTGGTCTCGACCTCGCCATCGACATCGATCTCCAAGCGATCATGTCGGGCATCGTGGACCACGGTATGGACCAGATTGCCGAAACCGTCTTTCCAGGGTGTGGCCCGTCCCGGTGCCCGCAAGGTCCACGCCACGGTCCGCTGCGACGGATCGTTGCGCGGGGTCAGGCGCACGTATTGGATGGCGTACTGGGTGGGCGCCGTGTAGGCGTAGGCGGTGTGGTGGGTGACGAACAGTCTCATGCTGTCATCAGGAAGTCGGATTGGATCTGCTTGGCCAGCGTATTGTTTTCGGCCAGGAAGTCGGCGACGAATCCGTCGAGGCCGTCTCGCAACAAACGGTCGAGGCGTCCGAAATGGAGTTCCGCATGCAAGCCGCCAGCCACTCGGGTGCACTCGCAGGCAGCGCTCAACCGTTCCAGGATCATGGTCACCTGATCGAGGCAGGCATGCAGCGAACGGGGCATATCGGCATTGAGGATCAACATTTCCGCCACTCCCGCTGGAGACACGTCGCCCTTGGCCAACGTGCGATACGCCTTATAGGCGCTGACCGAGCGCAATACCGCTCCCCAATGAAGGTGCTCGGCGGCATCGGCGGTGCGCGATGCGGCGGTGACGCCGTCCCCACGAACCGCCAACAGCCGCGCGGTGTCGTCGGCGCGTTCGAGAAATGTGCCCAGGCGCAGGAACTGGTAAGGCTCGTTGCGCAGCATGGTGCCGTAGGTCACGCCGCGAAACAGATGTGAGCGCTCCTTCACCCAGTCGCAGAAGGCGGGCAAGCCCTGATCGCGGAGACGAGCGCCATCGAGGCTTTTCACCTGCAGCCAGACGGCATTGATGGTTTCCCACAATTCGTGGGGGATGACGCTGCGCCCGGCATGGGCATTCTCGCGCGCCGAGCGCAGGCAGCCGATGATGCTGGACGGATTGTCATGATCGAGGACGGCATAGGTGACGACGCCGACCGCCGTCACTTCGCCGAAACGGGCACGGTAGGATTCGGTTCCGCCGGCGATCGACAACACCGGCTGCCAAGATTCGCTGTCGCCGCTGGAGAGGGCCTGGCGGTTGGCGACATCGAGAAAGCGGGCGACGTTTTCGGCCCGTTCCATCGAACGCGACAGCCAATAGAGGTGATCGGCGGTGCGGCTTAACATGCGTCATCCTCCAACACCCAGGTGTCCTTGGTTCCACCGCCTTGCGACGAATTGACCACCAAAGAGCCCTCCTTCAGCGCCACCCGTGTCAGGCCCCCCGGGACCAGGGTCGCCGTTTCTCCCATCAACACATAGGGTCGAAGGTCGACGTGGCGGGGGGCGATGCCTTGTTCGACCAAGGTCGGGACGGTCGATAGCGCCAGTGTCGGCTGGGCGATGTAGTTGCTCGGTTGGGCGAGGATCTTGTCGCGGAACGCGGCGATCTGGCCGCGGTTGGCCGCCGGGCCCACCAGCATGCCGTAGCCGCCGGAGCCATGCACCTCCTTGACCACCAATTCCGGCAGGTGTTCGAGGACGTATTTGAGGTCGTCGTCGCGTTCCAGCCGCCAGGTCGGGACGTTGGGCAGGATCGGCTCTTCGCCGAGGTAGAAGCGGATCATGTCCGGGACAAAGACGTAGGTGGCCTTGTCATCGGCGACACCGGTGCCGATGGCGTTGGCCAGGGTCACCCCGCCGGCCCGATAGACCGACAACAATCCCGGGACACCCAGCGCCGAGTCCGGGCGGAAGGCAAGGGGGTCGAGGAACTCGTCGTCGATGCGGCGATAGATGACGTCGACCCGCTTCGGTCCGGCGGTGGTGCGCATCCACACCCGTCCGTCGTCGACGAACAAGTCGCGGCCCTCGACGAGATCGATCCCCATCTGCTCGGCGAGGAAGGCGTGCTCGAAATAGGCGCTGTTGTAGTAACCGGGGGTCAGCAGGACCACGGTCGGCTCGCCAGGGCAGGCCGGTGGTGCCACCGAACGCAGGTTGGCGAGCAGGAGGTCCGCATAGTCGTCGACCGGGCGCACCCGGTGGCAACTGAATAGGTCCGGGAACAGGCGCAGCATCATCGCCCGGTTCTCCAGCATGTAGGAGACGCCGGACGGCGAACGGAGATTGTCTTCGAGGACGTAGAACTCGTCCGGGCCTGTGCGGACGACATCGATCCCGGCGATGTGGACGTAAACTTGTCGCGCCACATCGAGGTTATGCATCTCCGGCCGGTAGTGGCGGTTGGTGAACAGGCTGGATTCGGGAATCACCCCGGCCCTGATGATCTCGCGCCCGTGATAGAGGTCGTGCAGGAAGGCGTTCAGCGCCCGCACCCGCTGGCAACAACCCGCGCCGATGCGTTGCCACTCCGAGGCGGCAATGATGCGGGGAATGGGATCGAAGGGAATCAGGCGCTCGGTCCCCTCCTGATCGCCGTAGACGGCGAAGGTGATGCCCAGACGGCGGAACAACTCGTCGGCTTGCGCGGCTTTCTTGGGCAGCAGTTCGGGAGAGACGGATAGCAGCCAAGTCTCGTAGTCCCGGTAGGGAACCCTTACGCCGCCATCGGGGGCTTTCATTTCGTCGAACGGCATACGTCAGGTCCTTTGCGGTGGACTGAAGGCTGTACCAAGCAAGTGCCGTGCCGCTGATAACGGCGGCAATCGACTGTTCGCCCAGGGGGATCTGCCTATGCAGCAGGCAGATTGCGTTTTGCGCGCTCAAAGTGCGTGCAGATCGTCGGCGCGATCACACCAGCCTAAGCCAATTATCCAGCCTTGCCGGGAATTGGCCTCGCTACAAGCTTCTTGTGCGCGTCCCACGGTCGAATGCGAGGGAATGATGCGAATTCGAACCTGCCGTCCCGTCGTCGCATTGGCGACTGCCGTGGCCATGTTGATCAGCAGCACCGCGGTTCCGGCCCGGGGTGCCCTCGTCAGTACCGAGACCGTGCTGGCCGAAGCGGCGGCCTTACCGAGCGATCGCGAACGCGTCCGGGGCTTTCTTGCCCGCGAAGACGTTCGCCAGGCTCTTCAGGGCTATGGCGTATCCCATGACGAGGCCATCCACCGTGTCGACGCCCTCACCGATGAGGAAGTTCATCGTCTCGCCGCGCACATCGACGATCAGCCTGTCGGCGGCGATGGCCTGGGAGTGATCATCGGTGCCGCCGTCCTGGTCTTCGTCATCCTGCTGATCACCGACATTGCCGGGTTGACAAAGGTCTTCCCCTGGACCCGCAGCATTCGGTGAGGGCCCTCGTCTTGGCCGTGCTGCTGCTGGCAGGCTGCGCCGGAATACCGCTGCCGGAGAATTTGCCGTCGCGGGCCGATGTTGCTTCCGTTCCCTTCCATGCCCAGGAGGTCCATGCCTGCGGTCCGGCGGCGATGGCGATGGTACTGGGGTGGGGAGGGCTTGCCGTCGACCCGGCCCCCCTGATGACCGAGATTTATACTCCAGGGCGGCAGGGAGCGCTGGCCGACGATCTGGTGGGGGCGGCACGACGCCACGGCAGGCTGGCCGTTCCGGTCGTCGGCCTGCCGGCTTTACTGAAGGAACTCGCCGCCGGTCATCCGGTGGTGGTGTTCCAGAACCTCGGCCTCGACCTTCTACCGGTCTGGCATTTCGCGGTGGTGGTGGGGTACGACCTCGGCGAGGAAACGGTCGTGCTCAATTCCGGGGCCAACGAACGAATGCGGGTCGGTCTGGCCACGTTCGAGCGGACCTGGAGGCGGGCCGGCGGTTGGGCAATCGTGGTGTTGCCCCCAGATAGCCTGCCGGTCGCCACGGATGAAACGACGGTGGTCAAAGCCGCCGCCGGACTGGAGCGGGCCGGACAAAACGACGCCGCAGCAATGGCATACACTGCGGTCTTGCGGCGCTGGCCCAACAGCCTGCCGGCCTTGATCGGGCTTGGCAATGCCGAAGCCGCGCTCGGCAACCGCACTGCCGCTACGGCGGCTTTTCGACGTGCAACGGAGCTGCATCCGCAATCGTTGGCGGCCCGGAACAACTTTGCCGAGATGGTGCGCTCAGGCGCCGAGACCGCCCCCTGAGTCCAGCCACGAGCCAAGATCGACCCGCGCCCGCTCGGCATAGAGGCGCTTGCGCTCCCGGCCCTTGACGCGCTTGCCGTTGGCATCGCGCTCGGGTGGCGGGGGGAACAGGCCGAAATTGACATTCATCGGCTGGTAGGTCTCGGGATTGCCGAGGCCTGTGACGTGGCCCAGCAGGGCGCCCATCGCCGTGGTCAATGGGGGCGCCACCGGCGTTCGCCCCAGCCGCTCGGCGGCGGCGAAGCGGCCGGCAAGCAGGCCGATGGCCGCACTCTCGACATAGCCTTCACACCCGGTAAGCTGGCCGGCGAGGCGCAACCTCATGTGATGTCTTAGTCGAAGGACGGGATCCAATACCTTGGGACCATTGACGAAAGTGTTGCGGTGAAGTCCACCTAAGCGGGCAAATTCCGCGGCGCTGAGGCCGGGGATGAGGCGGAAGATTCTGGCCTGTTCGCCATGCCTCAACTTGGTTTGGAAGCCAACCATGTTGTAAAGGCTGCCCAACGCATTGTCCTGGCGCAGTTGCACCACCGCGTGCGGCTTGGGACCGTTGGGATTGGTGAGGCCCACCGGTTTCATCGGGCCGAAGGCTAGGGTCTCGCGACCGCGGGCAGCCATCACCTCGATGGGCAGGCAGCCTTCGAAGTAGGGGGTGTCCTTCTCCCACTCGTGGTAGGACGTGGTCTCCGCGGCCAGCAGCGAATCGATGAAGGTCTCGTATTCGTCCCGCGACAGCGGGCAGTTGATGTAGTCGGATCCCTGACCCTTGTCGTAGCGCGATTGGAACCACGCCTTCGAAAAGTCGATGCTGTCCTTGTGGACGATCGGGGCGATGGCGTCGAAGAACGCCAGACTGTCCTCGCCGGTGACGCCGCGGAGCGCGTCCGCCAGGGCTGGCGAGGTCAGAGGGCCGGAGGCGATGATCACCGAGTCCCAGTCCTCAGGGGGCAGGCCGGCGATTTCCTCGCGGACGATGGTAACGGCCGGGTGAGCCGCCAGGGCGGCTTCGACAGCGGCCGAGAAGCCCTCGCGGTCCACCGCCAAGGCCCCGCCGGCCGGCACCCGATGGGCATCGGCCTGAGCGAGGATCAGCGAACCCGCCCGGCGCATCTCCTCGTGCAGGAGGCCGACGGCGTTGGCGTCGGCATCGTCCGAGCGCAGCGAGTTCGAGCATACCAACTCGGCCAAGCCGGCGCCTTGATGGGCAGGAGTGGGGCGGTGAGGCCGCATCTCGTGGAGGACGACGGGAACGCCGGTTTGGGCGAGTTGCCAAGCAGCCTCGCAACCGGCCAAGCCGCCGCCGATGATGTGGACGGGAGTGGTCATGAACCACCACATAAGGCTCCGCCGGACCGCTGTCCAGGTGATTGCGCCACCCCATATGCGGGGACGAGATGCACGGATCCTTCCTCCACGTCGCCACGCAGGCTCTATCGCGACTCCGGCTGACAATCCGGCGGACATTGCCGCCGCGAATCGCCGGCTTTGATCTCGCGGGAACCTCGCTGTTTCGCTACCGTTTGGGGGGCGACTACCATGATTTCCTTCCCGGAAAAAGCGGCGACGCGGTAACGGTGGTTGTGGGGGACGTCGCCGGCCACGATGGTGCCGCGGCGGCGTTGATGGCAATGGTGCGGGGCCGACTGCGCGCCGGGGGCATTGCGCCGGGTCGCCTGGCGCCTCTGATGGCGGTCCTCAATCGCGAACTGGCCGATCGGGCGAGCGGCGGTCGCTTCATGACCCTGTTCTTGTCGGTCCTGACCGCCGAGACCCGCAGCATTCATTGGGTCAGTGCCGGGCACGGGCCGGTGCTGTCCTACGATCCGGGAGAGGATCATTTCCGCGAGATTCCCGGCCAGGATATCCCCCTGGGCATCGACCGCCATTGGCGCTTTCATGAGCAGGCTCACCGCGGATGGTCGGATGGCGCGCTGTTGGTGGTGGGCACCGACGGGATCACCGAAGCCCGCAATCCCGGTGGCGAGATGTATGGCCTCGAACGCCTGTTGCAGGCGGTTCGCATCCACTGCCGGCGGTCGGCGGCGGAAATCGTTGCAGCAGTCATGGCCGACCAGGCCGCATTCCGTGGTGGCCGGCCCCAGGGCGACGACGTCACCCTGGTGGTGGTCAAGGCAGTGTAGTCGTCAGGCCTTCTGCTGGACCTGCGTTACCCAAGACAGGCTGGAAGCGCCGAGCGGATTGCCGGTGACCGGAGCGCCCTGCGCCGCCTTGTCGGTCGAGCCCTTCTCGGACAATGGTCCGAACCCGTAGCTCGAGAATGCAGAGGCGGCACCGCGCTGGGTGGGGCGAGTGGAGTGGTCATCGCGCTCGTCCTTGCGATTGAGCAGCAGGTGAGCGGGTGTGGCGGCAACGGGGGTCATGGCCGATAACTCCTGGGCGAAGGTGCACAAACCCTAGCAGGAACCGTGCCAACTCTGGAATCCGCACGTTGCCACGCGCTATTGCATAGGGTGGGCAAGAGCTGCCGGGAAGGACGGGACACGGGCGGGCGCGAAAGGCCATTTCTTCCCGGCGTCGCTTGGGGTATAGACGGGATTCAGCCACCCAAACGAGTGGGGTCTCCTGCCTATGGCCGTCAAATACTACGTGGTCGGCGGCGAATATGCCGACATCAGCTTCCAGAGCATTGCCCCCGGTCACCATGAGGAGCGTTTCGGTCCCTTTGCCGAGCACGAAGCCCACGAATGCTGGCGAGCCCTGACCGGCAAGACGGTCGACAACGCCATGATCCGCTACTTCATTCGCGCTGCGGACGAGGCGGCCTCGGAGGACTGGTATGTGGTGGGCGGCGAATATGCCGACACCGAGTTCCAACGCATTGCCGATGGTCGTGCCCTGCAGATTTGCGGACCCTTCATTCGCAAGGCCGCACTGGACAAATGGCGCGAACTGACCGGCAAAACGGTCGATTCAGCGCTGACCCGCTTCGATCTGTGCACGGCCGAGGAACTGGAGATCAAGAAGGCGGGAACTGGGGCGCGCTAGACAGGATCCGCCATTCAGGGTATCTCCCTGTGCAACGCAATATGAGCAAGTGGAGATACTCCATGTCCCACCGCCTGCACGCCTTCGTCTGTACCCAGAGCCGGCCGGAAGGCCATCCCCGCGGTTGCTGCACCAGCCGCGGCGGCGGGCAGCCTTTGTTCGACCGCCTGATGCAGAACATGATGAGCAAAAATTTGTGGGACCAAGGCATTAGCATCGCCCAGTCGAGCTGCCTTGGTTTTTGTGGCTATGGTCCGGTGATGGTGATCTACCCCGAGGGAATTTGGTACCAACCGACCAAGGCGGAAGATATCGACGAGATCGTCGACACCCATTTTGTAGGTGGCAAGGTCGTCGAGCGGCTGCGGGTCAGCCCGGTGAAGAAGTAGGGGCGGGGCCGGGGAGATTACCCCGGCCTTTCCACCAGCAATGTTCGGATCAGTCCGAAGAAAACCGCGGGGGCGCCGGTCCCTTCGTACATCCAGCCAAGATGGGTATCGCACCCGCGGCACAAGGCCACACGCCACAAATAGCCGCGAAACCAGGTGAACTGCCCCGACGCCGATCCCACGGCAACGACCCCGGGTGCATCGGCGAAACACGCGACGCGAAAGATCACTCCGGCCGGATTGAACAATACATGCTCATGGTCCCCGCCCATGCGCAGCGCCCAGCTCGTGCGCGTGACGAATTGGCCGCAACGGATGCAATAATAGGCGACGCTATCGCCCTTCTCGGCGAGGCTGCTGTCGATGTCGATGGAAAGGGCATCCCGGGGCATGGGGCGTTGTCAAACAGGCGTATCGGGTTGGATAGAGAAATTGGGAGGAGCGCTTGGCGGTTTCAATCGGAGCCGTAATACAATTGTCCGTCCCGCCACACGCTGGTCGATGAGAGCCATGGCGTCAGGATGTCTCCCGGCTGTGTGGCGGTTCCCGGTCGCATCGCCTTCCCGAACAACCATCCCTGGCCATAGCGAACGCCGAGCGACTTCAGCAGCGCTTCCGTAGGGGCGTCCTCGACGTATTCGGCCGTGGTGGCAATGCCGAGTTCGTGGCACAGCCCGGCAATGGCCCGCAGGAAGGCGCGTTTCTCGCGGCTGGCCGTGGCGCCGGTGACGAACCGGCCATCGATCTTGACGTGATCGACCTGCAATTCCTGCAAATACTGAAGCGCTGCAGCACCGGCGCCGAAATCGTCGAGGCAGACGACAAACCCTTGGGCACGAATTTCCTGCAGAACGGCGTTCACCGCGGCGAAATTGGTAATGGCCGCCGATTCGGTGAGTTCAAACAACAATCGACCGGGCAGCCCCGCCGCCGGTCCCTTCAGCATCTGCCGCAACCGACCCACCGTCTTGGGGTCGGATAAGGAGCGGCCCGACAGATTGACCGCAAAGCGCAGGCTGGGATGAGCGGCTCGGGCTGTTTGTACCGCCCGCCAGCATACCGCCAGGTCGAGTTCTCCGACCATGCCGGTATCCTCGGCGAACACCACGGTATCGTAGGGCGAGCGGTCTTCGCTGTCGACGAAGCGAACCAGACATTCGAAGTGGTGGATGCTGTGGTCGGTAAGGTCGACGATCGGCTGAAATAACAAATCGAAGCGGCCCTGGGCGATGGCCTCGCGAACGCTTCCCATGTCGCGCACCGTTGCGGAAAGGCGGACTTGAAGATTATCGGTTGAAAAGGCCTCGCCGCGCCCTGCGGCGCCGTCGGTAACAAAGCGGTTCAAGGTATAGGCCAACGCGTGAGCGGCGTCCGGTCCCGCGATGTCGGCGACATCCAGGACCAGGGTGCCGACGTTGGCTTCAGGTGGCGGGACCTTGACGGTGCGGGCCGCCTCGGCAATGGCGCCCTCGAAGTCGGCGGCACCGATGCCGACCGGATGGATAACACCGTATTTGCTGTCCGACAACTGACCGGCGGCGTCGCCATCGACCGACAGCTCGCGAAGACGGCTGCCCAGCGAGGCAACAAACCCATCGGCGGGCTCAGGGCCGGCTTTGCGGCGCAGATCGTCCATGCCGGGGAGGTCGAGCAGGGTCATATGCAGTGGCTCGCCCTCATGGCGACCCGCGAGCTCGGTGGCGACGGCCTGGAATCCCTCTTTATCGTGCAGGCCGCTGCGGGCGTTGCGGTGCCGCGGCGTGCATTGACAGGCGGCGTGGCCGAGCACCACCAGCAGGCGGTCGTTGCGGTCGGGATGGCGATATCCCGACATCGTCACCGGGACCCGCTTGCCGTCGCTACGCACGACCTGAAGGACGACGTTACGTACGCGGTTTCCGGTGGCCATGCGGCCGATCGCTTTGAACAATCGGGGGTAATCGGCCGGTTCAATCAACGTCGCGAGATTGACGCCGGTCATCAGCCGTGCCGGACGTCCCAACAACGACATCGAGGCCCCGACGGCGAAGGTAACCGACGCCATGCCATCGACCTCAAGAAGCAGATCCGCAGCGGCGAAGGCGAACGCGACATAGACTCCGTTTCGCCCGGACAGGTACTCCGTACTCATGCCGCATTCCCACGTGGACCGTCCCTATATGCGCACAAGGTAACAGAACGACCAATACGGGGCGACCGGATTCCATTAGGCCTTCAGGGCTGGGCCGGGCATTGCGGGCAAGTAGGCTCACCCTGGCGCTATCGCTGCGGACGCTGGTGAGGGGAAGGAATACGGGTTTCAGGTGGCGAAGGCCGCAGCCCTGCTTTTACTGACCGGGGGTCCGGCAGATGGTCTTGATCGGACCGCGCACTTTACCGGACATTTCGGCGATCTTGCGGTCCTGTGCCTCGATGAGCCATTTGGCCGGTCCATCGCCGTCAGGCCCCAGCAGTTCAACGCTGAAAATCTTACGATTGGAACTCAAGGTTCCGTCTTCGTATATGACGTCGAACAACACATAGGTGTTGTCGGTCGCCTTCTTGCGGGCCATCAGTGTCTCCATTGGCAGTTCGCGGAGCGCCACATCGGCCAGGCCCCCCGCCACGGGGGCCTCAGCCGTGATCGTCTTTGCTCTCTACCCCCGGCTCCAGCGCGGTGTCGGGCTGGATTGGCAAGCCGTGATGGGCTCCTTCGCCCTCATCGACAGCAGCGACGGTGCTGGGATCGCTCCCCCGCGTGTCTCGTCCGCCGGTCCGCGGGCGGCAGGCAACGTAGACTATCCCACGATGAGCGCGGCACCATGGGCCACCGCCCAGAGCGGGAACATCGCACCATGTTGCGGTGCCGTCGCGGACGTCGCCGTAGATCCAGCGGCAGCAATTATCGGCGGGCTTATCCATGAGCCGCCCTCGATGCTCGGGGGTCGGATCGTTTCCAACCTGCCGATGCGGTACGTTGTGATGCCAAGTGAAGCCCGCGGGTTGCGGCATTCGGCTTTGGCAGAAAAGAAATGCGCCGGTTTTGGCCGGCGCATTCCCCGAGACGTACGATTATCAACCCGCGCGCAGATTGACCGCAGCCATCTTGCCAGTGCGTCCCTTCTCCACCTCGTAGGAGAGCTTCTGGCCCTCGCCGAGGTTGCTCATGCCAGCGCGCTCGACGGCAGAGATGTGAACGAAGACATCGGCCGAACCATCGTCAGGCTGAATGAAGCCGAAACCCTTGGTGCTGTTGAACCATTTCACGGTGCCAGTGGACATAGTTTCTCCAACGCTGGCGTTGCCACGCACGAAAGTATGCGGAGCATCAAATCAGTTGTGGGGAGCGTCCAGGATTGCACCCGTATCCGGGCTTGTCGTGGGAATAGCCCAAACAATTCGACGGGGGAATTCTGCACCTGCGGGGCGGATTTTGCAAGTGCGAAATTGTATGTGTTCCAAGACCGGGGCGCGGGATCTCTCCTCGCCATCGGGTTCTGCCCCTATATACGGTATGCATGACCTGAGCTAGGGTCCCGCCGTGGGCCAGTCGCCCACAATGTGGGGCGATTGGATGGTTGGCTTCCGCGCACTTGGTCATACCATTTTCTCTTCCGTATGATATGAATTCGAGCGTCCGAACGGACGAAGAAAGGGGTGCATGGACAGCGAAGCAATTCTTGCCGCCACGATGGCCGAGGCTTTCGACAGCATCGATCTCGCTGTGGTCGTCCTTGATGCCGAGTTCCATATTGTCTTCGTCAACGATGGCTATCGGCGCCTATTCGATCTCGACGAGCAGGTTTGCCGGGCCGGGGCCAATTTCGTCGATGTGGTGTGGATCCTTACCGATCGAGGCGAATTCGGTGCCGGTGATGTTGCCAGCATCGTCACCGAGCGGCTATTGCCGATTCGAGAACGGCAAAAGGTCTGCCTTGTTCGGGCGCGGCCGGACGGCCGCATCCTGGAAGAGATTGGGGCGCCTCTGGCCAGTGGTGGCTATACGTACAGTTTTTCCGATGTCACCCTTCGCCGCCAGGCTTCCGAACGGCTGAAGGCCGCCAACCGGGCCACGGTCCAGGCTCTGGCCGACTTGGCTGAATTCCGCGATAACGACACCGGGGACCATGTTGTGCGGGTCGCCCGACTGACCCACGAAATCACTCGCACTCTCGACCAGACCGGGGCCTTTTCGGCCGAAATCACGCCGGAATTCCGGGCTCAAATCGGAGTTGCCAGCATTCTTCACGATGTCGGCAAGGTGGCGATCAGCGACGAAATTCTTCGCAAGCCTGCCGCGCTCGATGCGGCTGAACGGCTGATGATGCAGGAGCACTCGGCGGCCGGGGCTGCCATCCTGGGCAAGGCATTGATCTTGGCTCCGGACAGCACATATCTGCGTGCCGCATCCGCTATCGCCCGCCACCACCACGAGCGCTATGACGGCGGCGGCTATCCCGACGGGCTGGCAGGGGATAAGATCCCGCTGGCGGCAAGAATTGTCGCTGTTGCCGATGTATTTGATGCGCTCATCAGTAGCAGGCCGTACAAGCAGTCCTGGACCGAAGATGAGGCCGCCGCTTATCTTGCATCGCAGGCCGGGCGGCAGTTCGACCCCACCGTCATCGAAGCGGCTCTTACGGTATTGGAGGAACGCAAGCAGACGCCGGTGATACGGTGGACGGAGGCGATGAGCGTGGGCAATCCGGTCCTCGACCGCGACCATCGCATCCTCATCGGTCTAGTCAATCAAATGAGCCTGCCGGCAAATCGCGAGGATCGGGAAGTGCTGGAGTTCGTGCTCGACGAACTTCTCGACTACACCATCGCTCACTTTGCTCGCGAAGAGGAACACATGCGCCGGGTCAAGTTTTCCGGCGGCCAGAGGCATGAGGAAATTCATCGCGCTTTGACGTCCCAACTGGTCGCCATCCGCGCGGATTTCATGACCGGAAAGGGAAATATCGGTGACGAGGTTGCCGATTTCGTCGCGGCTTGGCTGCGCAATCATATCCTGGAGGAGGATCGTCGCTACACCCTGTGATCCGGCTTCGGCCAGCGGCGGTGAAGCCAGAGCCATTGCCCCGGGTTTTCTCGCACCCATGACTCAACGACAGCATTGATGCGGGTCATCATTTCGAGCACGTCGCGATGGTGGTCGCCGCTGTTCGGCAGTGGGATTGGTGGTTCGATGACGGCGCGAAAGCGAACCCCAGGCAGTCGTTCGATCCGCCCGGCGACGACGGGGCAGTGGAATCTCAATGCCAGTTGAGCGACCGCCGGGGCGGTCATCGCATCGCGGCCCATGAAGGGAACGGCAATCCCGTCATTCATCTTCTGGTCGACCAAGACGCCGAGGTGTCCCCCGTTCCGCATGACGGCGAGGACTTTGCGAGCCCCGCGAGATCCCTTGGCGATGACGCTATCGGCGGAAACGCCCCGAGCCGCACGGAAGAGCCGCTCGATCCACGGATTGTTGGCGGCGCGGTAGACGACATGAACCGGCAGGCCAAGGCGCTCGGCCAACGGACCGGACAGCTCCCAGCCACCGAAATGGGCCCCGATCAGGATGCCAGGCAAGCCGTCATCGCGAAGGGCGATCACGTGCTCGGCGCCGATGATTTCGAGCCGTTCGGCGGCGATGCGCTTCAGATGGGGGAATTCACCGGCCAAGCGGCCAAAGTTGTCCCAGACGGAAAGCACAATCTGCTCAATCTCGGCGCTGCCCTTCTCGGGGAAGGCCAAAAGCAGATTGCGCCTTGCGACGGTACTGACCTTGAGAAGGGGGCCCACCTTGCGGGCGAACCACCCCCCAAAGGCTGACGCCATTTCCACGGGAAGGGCTGCGAACATCAGCCAGCCGGCGAAGGCTGCCACGGCTTCGATCGCGTGGCGAACCGTGCCGATGATCGATGGTCGCATCCGAATTCCTCCCGCGGAGAGCGGGCGATCAGATGGTGCGCAGGTTGATCGCCGCCATCTTGCCGGTCCGGCCCTGCTCGAGCTCGTAGGAGAGCTTCTGCCCCTCAGCCAAGTTGCTGAGGCCGGCGCGCTCGACCGCCGAGATGTGAACGAACACATCGGCCGAACCGTCGTCGGGTTGAATAAAGCCGAAACCCTTGGTGCTATTAAACCATTTCACGGTGCCAGTGGACATGACGTCCTCCAACGTTGGCGTTGCCCCACACGACACTGCGAGGGGCATCAAATCAGTTGCAGGGAAGTCCAGGATTGCGCCCGTGACCGGGGTTGTCGTGGGAAAAGCCCAACAAATTCGACCGCGCGATTATCGTGATTCGTGGATTGTCTGGCAAGTACATTGGTGCGCATATGCGAAAAGTTCCTCCGTATCCCCCCTTTTGGTCGGGGGACCGGGGCCGAAGGCGAGGCTGGATGGGGCCTAACGCCGCCGCGAGGGGAAGTGCCCGGCGGTCGAGTGGATTTCGCCGGAGGCCTCGGCCGCATCGTTCGACGCGTTCCGCGACGACTGCTCATCCTGCTTCTTACGGCGATTGGCATCGGCGATTAGGGTTTCGATCTCGTGAATGCGTTCGTTCAGCGAGGCGATAACGGTTCCATCCGATTTACGGCCGAGGAAACGGCCGAGATCCTCCTTAAGGCGTGCCAGTTGAAGCTTGAGGCCGGACACGGTTTGGGCCGTTCCCATCGGAAAGCCACGCTCTTCGGGTTTGCTCACGATAATCTCCCTGAACGAAGTTGCTGGCCGGGCAGGAGGTGCCTCCTGCATGTCATGTCATGACAGGCGAGGCCGGAACCCTTTTGCAGCGAATGATCAGCGGCTTGGGGGGCGGGGCACCATACCCAAATCCCGCCGGCGAACCCGCGCCGGCGTCGGTGACAAGAGTCGATGCCCACCATATGGTTAGCCGGAGGCGATCTAGCCAGATCGCGTCCCCGGTGGGGGATCGCACATTGTCGGGCAGGCGGCACAGAAAGAACAGAGAAATCGGGAAGAGGAGGGCGGGCGGACCCGCCCGCCCTCGATTTTATTCCGTACGTTGAATGAGATGGTACCCAAACGCCGTTTCGACGATGCCGCTCGTTTCCCCCGGCTCGAGGGCGAAAGCGGCCTTCTCGAAAGCAGGGATCATCGCCCCCTTGGGGAAGGATCCAAGGTCGCCGCCTTCCTCGCTCGAAGGGCAATCGGAATGCTGGCGCGCCATGTCGGCGAAATTGGCACCGCCGGCCAACTGGGCAAGGACGCCTTCGACGGTAGCCAGGGCCTCGTCTTTCGAGCGCGCGGCGGTCGAACGCATGGATCCCTTATACATCAGCAGGATATGCGAGGCGCGAATTTGGTTGGGGGACATGACGGCTCCGGAGTGGGGTGAACGTGGCGGCACCATATAGCGCAGGTGATCTCCATGTGCCATCTGCAATGTCCTGATGCGACGCAGGACGGCAGATGCTATACGTTGGCCCATGGAAATCGAAACCATCGCAATCGCTTCGGGCGTTGCCGTTGTCGCCCTCGCCATCGCCGCCAAGCTGATTCTCGCCCACCTGTTGGCGGTACAGTCGGTGCGAGTCGAGGCGCCGCGCGACTAACCTTTCCGCGCGGCCAGGGCGTGGATGACGATGGCAGCGGTCGCCGCCACGTTGAGAGACTGTACGCGCCCGCTTCCGGCAATGGTCGCCAGCTCTTCGCAGGCGGCCAGGGTTGCGGGTGGCAGGCCATGTTCTTCATTGCCCAGCACCACCGCCAGCGGTTGGCCGCCCTCTGCCAGCATGGCCTCCAGCGGTCGGCCCTGACCGAGCGCCGTTCCCACGACTCGATAGTGTTGCCCCAACTGCTTGAGCATTGTCGGAAACCGTGGGGCACGGTAGACCGTAAGCCATTCCAGTCCGCCTTCGGCAACGCGGAGGGCGGCATCCGAGGGCAGGGCTTGGCCGGGATGGTCGGAGACCACCAATCGCTCCATTCCGAAGAATGCCATGGTGCGGGCAATGGCCCCCAGATTGTGTGGGTTGCTCACGCCATCCAATAGCAAGAGAGGTTGCCTGGCGGCGGCCCACAACCGGGCCTCGTCGAGGTCGAAGGCGGGAACCGGCTTGAGGCGGGCGATGGCGACGATGCCCCCATGAAGCTGGGTGCCAGCGATCTTCGCCAATTCGTCCCCCTTAACCAAGCGGTAGGGCTTGCGATGGGCGGCGAGCAGGCTGCAGAACGGCCCCACCTGCGGCTTGATGCGGTCGTCGTAAAACAATCGCTCGACGCGAGCCGGATCGTTGGCGAACAGCGCGGCCACGGCCGGTAGGCCGGTGACACGCTCGGTGTCCGGCACAGCGG
The DNA here is from genome assembly GCA_016212565.1 of Magnetospirillum sp. Classification (GTDB taxonomy): domain Bacteria; phylum Pseudomonadota; class Alphaproteobacteria; order Rhodospirillales; family Magnetospirillaceae; genus JACRFY01. The sequence goes on from JACRFY010000219.1 coordinate 42,092, forward strand.
GCTGAGAACGGTGGGGGCGGGGATATCGGGCCATCGCGTCTTGCCTTGGCCGGCGGGCGAGCGCACCATCGCGCCGCCGAACCGACGAGGACCCTGTTGTGCCGCGCCTGATCCTGTTCAACAAGCCTTATGACGTGCTCAGTCAATTCTCTGATCGCGAGGGCGGGAGAACGACGTTGAAATCCTTCATCGGCACGCCTGATGTCCATCCCGCCGGCCGCCTTGACCGCGATTCCGAGGGGCTGCTTGTACTCAGCGATGATGGTCCGTTGATCGCCCGCATCAGCCAGCCGCGCCACAAGCTCCCCAAGGTCTATTGGGCGCAGGTCGAGGGAATTCCCGATCCGGCGGCCCTGGAGCGCTTGCGTCGCGGCGTCGAGTTGAACGACGGCCCGACCCTGCCGGCAGGTGCCGAGGCGATGGACGAACCGGAAGACCTGTGGCCTCGCGATCCACCGATCCGTTTCCGTGCGCACATTCCCACCAGTTGGATCGCCCTGACACTGACCGAGGGACGCAATCGCCAGGTACGGCGCATGACGGCAGCGGTCGGTTATCCGACCTTGCGGCTCATCCGTTGGTCGGTTGGGGCTTGGACTCTGGCGGGACTGATGCCGGGGCAATGGCGGGAGGAGCCGCTGCCGCGGGTCTCGCCGCCAGTTCGGTCTCGCCGCCCACGGCCTTGAACAGGCTGACGGCAGCGCTCAGGCGGTCGAAGCGAGCCTGGACCATGCCTTCCTCGGCCTGATACTGGCTGCGTTCGGTATCGAGAAGTGTCATGTAGTCGAGCATGCCGAGGTTGAACGATTCCTGCGACAACGCATGCGCTTCGTGGGCGGAATCGATGACCGCCTGCTGGGCGGTGACATGATCCTGGCTGAAGCGAATGGCCGCCAAGGCGTCTTCGACATCGCGCAACGAGGAAATGATCGTCTTCTGGTAGTTGGCGACCAATTCGTCGTATTTGGCTCGCGCCTGGTCGATCTGGGCGCTGCTCTTGCCGAAATCGAAAATCGTGGCCGTAACGTTGGATGCCAGGGACCAATAGATCGACATCGGCGACAGCAGGATGTCGTGGGTCTGCGCGCCGTAGCCGCGCTCGCCGGTGAGAGAAAAGCTGGGCAGCATGCTGGCCCGCGCCACGCCGATGTCGGCATTGGCCGATTGCAGGCTGGCCTCCGCCTTGCGGATGTCCGGACGCCGGGTCAGCAGGTCCGAGGGCATGCCGGGAGAAAGGCGGGGGATCTGCAGGTCGTCGAGCGAGGCGCTTTTCAGTTCCAGCGCCGAGGGCGGCTTGCCGAGCAGCAGGGCCAACTTGTCGAGCGCGAATGCCGCCTGCTGGCGAATGGGCGGCAACAGCGCCTCGGCCTGGGCCAGCGCATGACGCTGCTGGGCGAGTTCGACGTCGGTGCCCTCGCCGATGCGGGCGCGTTCGCGCACCGCTTCCAGGCCCTTGCTCATGTTTTCGATATTGGAGCGAGCGACCGCTTCGCGGTCTTTGGCCTGGAGATACTGGAAATAGGTGGTGACAACATCGGAGACCAAGGTGATGGCGATCACCTCACGGTCGAAGACGTTGGAGCGGGCCGACGCCAGGGCGGATTCCCGCGACGCGCGGTTCTTACCCCACACATCCAATTCGTAGCTGGCCGACAGGCCGTATTGATGCAGGTTCTCGGACTTTCCCTCCGGTGAGGTGGTTCGGGCGGCGATACCGGCGCGTGGCCCTGAGGCTTTGTTGATCGCTTCAGCTTTCAACGTCGGCAACAGAGCGGAGGTGGCAACGCCGGTCTTGGCTTCCGCCTGGGCAATGCGGGCCGTCGCCGCCTTGATGTCGTGATTGTTGGCGAGAGCCTCGGCAACCAGGGCATTGAGTTCGTCGGAGTTGAAGCTCTCCCACCACCGCGACGGCGGAGCCGCCAGTTCGCTTTCACCCCCACTATTGCGGAAACCGGCGCCCAGTTCCTGCTGGGGCGCCTCGTAATCCGGAGTCAGGTTACAGGCCGGCAACACCGCAACCGCGGCTGCCGCCAGAATGCCGGAAAAACGCTTGCCCGCCATGGGTCCCATCCCCTTGACTTTTCGCAGGGGAGGATGACGCGAATGGATGAAGAAAGCAATATTTAGGCGCGTTTCCGCAGCCGGCTGCCAAGTGTTGGGGCTAGGTAGCGACCGGTATGGCTGTCCGGACACACGGCGATGTCCTCGGGTGTTCCCGCTGCCACCACACGACCTCCACCGTCCCCGCCTTCGGGGCCGAGATCGATAATCCAATCGGCTGTCTTGATGACTTCCAGGTTATGCTCGATCACCAGGACGGTATTGCCGGTGTCGACCAGGGCCTGAATCACCTCCAGCAGCTTGCGTACGTCCTCGAAATGCAGGCCGGTGGTCGGCTCGTCGAGAATGTAGAGGGTACGCCCGGTGGCGCGGCGCGACAGTTCCTTGGCCAGCTTGACCCGCTGTGCTTCACCGCCCGACAGGGTGGTCGCCTGCTGGCCGAGATGAATGTAATCGAGGCCGACCCGGCGCAGGGTCTCCATCTTGTCGCGGATCGACGGCACCGCTTTGAAGAAGTCGGCGGCCTCCTCGACGGTCATATCGAGGACGTCGGCAATCGACTTGCCGCGGAAGGTGATCTCCAGCGTTTCGCGGTTGTATCGTTTGCCCTTGCAGACGTCGCATTGGACGTAGACGTCGGGCAGGAAGTGCATCTCGATCTTGATCACGCCGTCGCCCTGGCAGGCCTCGCAGCGACCTCCCTTGACGTTGAAGCTAAACCGCCCGGCTTTGTAGCCGCGGATCTTGGCCTCGGGCAGTTCGGTGAACCAGTCGCGAATCGGGGTGAAGGCACCGGTATAAGTGGCCGGGTTCGAGCGCGGCGTGCGACCGATCGGCGACTGATCGATATCGATGATCTTGTCGAGAAATTCGATGCCCTCGATGCGCTCGAAGGCCGTCGCCTGCTCGCGGGCATTCATCAGCCGTCGCGCCAAGGCCTTGTAGAGGGTTTCGATCACCAGCGTCGACTTGCCGCCGCCGGAGACGCCGGTGACGCAGGTCAGGGTGGCGAGGGGAATCGAAGCGGTGATGCATTTCAGATTGTTGCCGCTGGCTCCAACCACCGTCAACTGCTGGCCGCTGCCGGTCCGGCGCAACTCAGGGATGGGGATTTCGCGCACACCGGTGAGATACTGTCCGGTGATGCTGGCGGGATCGGCCATCACCTGTTCCGGCGTTCCTTCCGAGACCACCGCGCCACCGTGGATGCCGGCGCCGGGGACCATGTCGATAAGGTAGTCGGCGGTGCGGATGGCGTCCTCATCGTGCTCGACGACGATGACGCTGTTGCCGATGTCGCGCAGCCGCTTGAGGGTCGCCAGCAAGCGGTCGTTGTCGCGCTGGTGCAGACCGATGGACGGCTCGTCGAGAACGTAGAGAACGCCGGTAAGGCCGGAACCGATCTGACTGGCCAGACGGATGCGTTGGCTCTCCCCTCCCGATAGGGTGCCAGAGTTGCGCCCCAAGGTCAGGTAATCGAGGCCGACATCGACCAGGAACCCCAAGCGGTCGTTGATCTCGCGCAGGATGCGCCGGGCGATCTCGCGATGATTGGGCCTGAGATGCTGATCCAATTCGGCGAACCAGTCGCGGGTTCGGGAAATTGAATATTCGGTGATGCTGGAAATGTCTTGGCCACGGATCTTGACGGCCAGCGCTTCCGGCTTCAGGCGGGCGCCGCGGCAGGTTTCGCACGGGGCGGTGGTTTGGAAGCGGCCCAATTCCTC
>JACRFY010000217.1 GCA_016212565.1 Magnetospirillum sp.
CGGCGAGCGCGGTGCCGGTTCGGCGGCGGGGGCGGACGCGTCGATGTCCGCCTCTTCGTCGGGGGTGCAGCCCCAATTGGCGATCGCGGCGGCAAACGACTCGCGGGTCACCGGCTTGGAGATGTAGTCGTCCATGCCCGCCTGCAGGCAGCGCTCGCGGTCGCCCTTCATGGCGTTGGCGGTCATGGCGACGATCGGGGTGCAGGCGCGCGGGCTGTCGAGGCGGCGGATCGCCTGGGTGGCCTCGAAGCCATCCATCTCCGGCATCTGCACGTCCATGAAGATCAGGTTGTAGGGCAGGCGCCGCAGGGCGTCGACGGCCTCCAGGCCGTTGGCGACCAGGTCGACGCGGTGGCCCAGCTTGCCGAGGATGCCGGCGGCGACCATCTGGTTGGTGGTGTTGTCCTCGGCGACCAGGATGCGCAGGCGGCGCCCTTCGGCCGCGACGGTGGTATGCGCCGCCGGCGGGGGCGCCGGCGCGACGGATGCGGTGGCGGTTCCCAGCGGCAGCACGAACCAGAACACGCTGCCTTCACCGGGGGTGCTGTCGACGCCGATGTCGCCGCCCATCAGGTCGACCAGCTTGCGGCAGATCGCCAGCCCCAGCCCGGTGCCGCCGTAGCGGCGGGCGCTGCCGCCGTCCACCTGGGAGAACATCTGGAACAGGTTGCCCTTGCGTTCGGCGGGAATGCCGATGCCGGTGTCGACCACCGCGAAGCGGATGCCGACGGTGCCGGGGATGGAGAACGAGCGCTCGACAAGGATCGCCACCGAGCCTTTGTCGGTGAACTTCACCGCATTGCCGGCCAGATAGATGAGGATCTGGCGCAGCCGGCCGGGATCGCCGCGGAAGGCGGTGCGCAGGTCGGGGGGAATGGCGGCCGCCAGGGCAACCCCCTTGGCCGTCGCTCGCGGCCCCAGCAATTCGACCACGCTGTCGATCACCGCCGGGAGATCGAACTCCGTGCTCTCGACCTCCAGCTTGCCGGCCTCCATCTTCGAGAAATCGAGGATGTCGTTGATGATGCTCAACAGCGCCTCGGCGGACAGGCGGATGGTCTCGGCAAACTTGGCCTGTTCGGGCGACAGGTCGGTATCGAGCAGCAGCCCGGTCATGCCGATCACCCCGTTCATCGGCGTGCGGATCTCGTGGCTCATGGTGGCGAGGAATTCGCTCTTGGCACGGTCGCCGGCCTCGGCCCGTTCCATGGCCCCCTTCAGCTCGGTGACGTCGGTGTGGACGCCGACGATGCCGCCGTCGGGCGTGCGGCGCTCGACGCTCTGGATCCAGCGGCCGTCGGACAGCCGTTGGAGGGCCGCGGAACTGCCGTCGAGCTGGAGGTGGCTGGCCAGGCGCTCCTGCCACCACGCGTCGGTGCTGCGGCCGTCGGCGATGTCGTACTGGCCGCGACGGGCGGCGCTGAGGACGATGTCGGCGAAGGTGGCGCCGGGAACCATCAGGTCGGCCGCCAAGGGGAAGGTGCGGCGATAGGTCTCGTTGCACACCACCATGCGGTCGTCGGCATCGAACAGCACCAGTCCCTGCGAGATGCTGGAAATGGCGGTGGCGAGCTGATGCTCGACCGCCTTGAGGCGTTCCTCGGCCAGGACCTCGGCGGTGACGTCGGCGCCGGTGCCGCGGTAGCCGAGAAAGCTGCCGTCGTCGCCGAAGATCGGCTTGCCGTTGATGCGCAGCACCCGGGTCTCGCCGTCCTGGCCGCGGGTGCGGTAGGTGAAGTTGCGGAACGGGCGGCGGGCGGCGAGGTCGGCGAGATGGCGCTCCCTGACCTCGGGGGCGATGAACTCATCCATCAGGTCTTCGCGGCTGCGGCCGATGATCGCCTCGGGGGAGAGGCCCAGGGATTCGCGGATGCCGTCGGTGATGTGGCTGAAGCGCAGGTCGGGGCCCATCTCCCAGAACCAGTCCGACGACGAATGGGCGAAGTCGCGGAAGCGCTGCTCGCTGCTTTTCAGCGCTCCTTCCGCGGCGCGGCGCTGGGTGACGTCGCGGACCACGCCGACGAAGGCGCGCTCGCCGTCGACGTCCATCTCGCCGATGGCGATGTCGATGGGGACCCGGCTGCCGTCCTTGCGCACCCCGATCAGCCCGCCGCCGCTTTCGCCCTCGACCATCAGCGAGCCGATGTCGGTTCCCACCAGCTCGCCGCGGCTATAGCCGAACAGGGTCTCTGCGGCGCGGTTGTTGGAGGCGATCAGGCCGTTCCGGTCGCCGGTGATGATGCCGTCGGCGACGGTGTCGAAGATGGTCCGCAGATAGGTTTCGCGACCCGCCAACTCGTGGGAGGCCTCGCGGAAGGCGGTGACGTCGACGCCGATGCCCAGAACCACGGTATTGCCGCACGGGCCACGGAAGGGCCGGCGGATGACGTGGTAGTAGCGGGTGCCGCCCGCGCCGTCGAACGTCGCTTCCTCGGAGCGGACTTCCTCGCCGTCCTCCAGCACCCGGCGCTCCAGGGCGTCGAGCGGCGGCGGCGATTCGGCGGCCAGCAGGGTTTCGACGGTGGTGCCGGCGGCGGCGGCGTAGGCGGCGTTGGCCAGCAGCAGCCGGCCGTTGTGGTCCTTGACGAAGATCTGGTTGGGATCGGTGTCGATGATCTGGCGAATGAAGGCCCTTTGGCTGTCGAGCAGGGCGGCGCCCTCGCGGCGGGCGGCGACGTCGGCCGGCTCGGCTTCCACCAGCAGGCCCAGGCGGCCGTCGGACAGCGGATGGCCGCGCATGCGGCAGCGGACCTGGTCGACGATCGCACCGCGGGCGATCTTCCACGTCCCGGCCACATGGGCAACCCCGCCGGCCACCGCCCTCAGGGCGTCGCTCAGCACCGCGGAATCGATATCGGCGACGAAGCTGCGCCGGCGCAGGGAATCGAGCCCGTCGGCGCCCCAAAGGGCCTGCGCGCTGGTGTTGGCCCACGCCATGTCCATGCGCTCGACGTCGAACAGCCACACCGGCGTGGCCAGGTCGTCGAGGATGGCGAAGGGGGAAACGGCCGCTGGCACCGGACTTCACACCTCTTGGAGCTAAGGGACGGTTGCCCGCGATCCCCATCCGACGATATTCTCGGACTCTCGGCTTATACCAAAGGCGAGGATTCGGCGACAGGGGATTGAGGGCGGGGATGAACGACAGCGGTCACGAGACGGTTCACACCGAAGAGGTCTTCGCCGGCCTCACCGCCCTGCAGCAGGCGTTGAGCGGGCACATGGAATGGCTGGGGCGCTGGTATATGGCGATTCTCAAGCGGATTCGCGAAGGCACGGCGTTGAGCGATGCCGAGGGCGAGTGCTGTCCGTTCCACCGCTTCGCCGCCTCGGGGCGCGAGGGCGTGTTCGGCGGGTTCGGCGAACTGGCGGCCCACCATGCGGAGGTTCATGCCAAGGCGGCGGAGATTTCCGCCCGGGCGATTGCCGGCAAGACCATCACCGGCTCGGACCACGAATCGCTGATGACGCTGGTCCTGGCCTTCACCGCCTCGGCCCAGAGCGTCGAACGCGAGGCCTGGCGGGTGCTGGCGACGGTCGATCCGTTGACCGGGGTCGGAAACCGCCAGACCATGATGGCCCGTCTGGTCGCCGAACGCGACCGCTCCATCCGCCAAAGGCAGCCGTGCTGCCTGGCCCTGGCGGATATCGACCATTTCAAGAAGGTCAACGACACCTACGGCCACACCCAGGGCGACCGCGTGCTGCGGGCGGTGGCGGGGTGCGTCCAAGGCATCGTCCGGCCCTACGATTCGGTGTTCCGCTACGGCGGCGAGGAATTCCTGATCTGCCTGCCGGGCGCCGATCTGGCCACGGGAAAGCAAATCCTCGAACGCATCCGCGCCTCGATCGCCCAGGTGGCCCTGGTCGACGACGGCGGGCGGACCATCCGCGTCACCGCCACCTTCGGCCTGACCACCACGGGTGCCGACCTGTCGGTGGAAGAGGCCGTCGAGCAGGCCGACAACGCCCTCTACGACGGCAAGCGCGGCGGGCGCAATCAGGTGGTGGTGTTCGGCGCCTGAGCGACCTGACTACATCCCCGTCAAGCCGTCGTGCGGCAGCGGGTCGGCGAAACGCTCGCGAATGACCTGCACCTCGTCCCACGAGTTCAGGAAGGCGTCGACGCAGGCCGGGTCGAAATGGCTGCCGCGGCCGTCGACCAGCAGGGCGCGGGCGTCTTCGAGCGTCCACGCCTTCTTGTAGGGCCGCTCGCTGGTCAGGGCGTCGAAGACGTCGGCGACGGCGACGATGCGGCCGTTCAGGGGGATGGCTTCGCCGGCCAGCTTTTTGGGGTAGCCGCTGCCGTCCCACTTCTCGTGATGGGACAGGGCGATCTCGGCGCCCAGCCGGATCAGCGCCGACTCGCTGCCGCACAGGATGTCGTGGCCGATGGCGGCGTGGCGCTGCATGACCTCGAACTCGTGCCGATCGAGGCGGCCCGGCTTGAGCAGGATGCCGTCGGGAATGCCCAGCTTGCCGACGTCGTGCATGGGCGCGGCGCGGAGGATGAAGTCGCAGGTCACCTCGTCCAGCCCGAGATTGACGGCGATCAGCTTCGAATAATAGGCCATGCGGTGGATGTGGGCCCCGGTTTCCGGGTCGCGGAATTCGGCGGCCTTCGACAGCCGCACGATCAGCTCTTCCTCGCGGTCGGCGATGACTTTGGTGGCCTTGCGCACTTCGTCGGCCAACCAGCGGTTCTGGTCCTTCAGCCGCAGGTGGCTGCGCCGCAGCGCCAGCAGGTTGAGCAGGCGGGCCTTGACCTCGCTGGGGTCGACCGGCTTGGCCAGGAAGTCGGTGGCCCCCAGCTCCAGCGCCTTCTGACGCACCGGGCGCTCGCCGGCGGCGGTGACCATGACGATGGGGACCTCGCGCGACGGCGGCATCGCGCGCACGCGGCGGACGAACTCGTGGCCGTCGACGTCGGGCATCATGTAATCGACCAGGATCATGTCCGGCATCCGCGCCGTGCAGGCGTCCAGTGCCGCGACCGGATCGAGGAAGGTTTCGATTTCCAGATCGTCGGCCACCCGGCGGACGATCTGCGACAGCAGCACCAGATTGGTCTCGTTGTCGTCGACGATTTGAACCAACATCGGGTGCTCCTCAGGTCGCGGTCATGTGCTCGGTGGTCAAGCGGGCCACGGTATCGACCTCGTCGGCAAGACCGTCGAGGTCGAGGCGGCGGTCCTTGGCGGCATGCTCGAGACGGAGCACCGCCGTCGCCAACCGGTTGAAGCCGAGATTGGAGGCGGCGCCGCGCAGGGCATGGGCGGCGGCGACGAGGGCAACGGGATCGTTCTTGTTCAGCGCCGCGCGAATGTCGCGCAGCCGTCCCGGCATCCCGTCGCCGAACGACACCAGCAGGTGGTGGAAGGCCTGCGACCCCAGCGCGTCGGCGAGATCGTGCTGAATTTCGCGGTCGACCAGCGGCTCTTCGGGGGGCGACGGCACGACATCCGACGCGAATCCGACCATCCCGGCCGGGTGGCAGCGGACGCGGTCGGGGCGTTCGGCGGTGCAGCGCTCGGTCCAGCGGTCCAACAGGGCGGCCAGGCGATGGCGGTCGATCGGCTTGGCGATGTAGTCGTCCATGCCGGCGGCGAGACAGGCCTCGCGGTCGCCGGCCATGGCGTTGGCGGTCATCGCCACCACCGGCAGACGCGCCTTGGCCGTCGGCAGGGCACGAATGGCCCGGGTGGCGGAGAGACCGTCCATGCGCGGCATCTGCACGTCCATCAGCACCAGGTCGTAATCGCCGCGCTCGATCAGCGCCAAGGCCTCGCCGCCGTCGTCGGCGACGTCGGCACGGTGGCCGAGCTTGGTCAGCAACCCGACCGCGACCTGCTGGTTGATGGAATTGTCCTCGGCGACCAGGATGCGCAGGGACTTGGAGGCATCGATCCGATCGTCCGGAGCCGGATCGGCATAGGCCTGGCGGGACAATGGCCGCCCGGCGTGAAGCAGCAGGGTGTCGAGCAGGGTACTCTGGCGGATCGGCTTGGCGAACACGGCGTCGAAGCCGAGCGCCATCGCCTTGTCCTTGATTTCGCCGACCTGGGCCGAGGAGGCGAGGATCAGCTTCAGCGCCGCCAGGGAACTGTCGGCCCGCAGCACGGCGGCGAGGTCGAGGCCGCTCATTCCCGGCATGTGGTGGTCGAGCAGCACGGCGGCAAAGGGGGTGCCGCGGGCCGCGGCGTCGCGGATCGCCATCAGGCCGGCGGCGGCGCTGTCGACCGCCGCCGCCGCGGCGCCCCAGCCGCCGAGCTGGCGCAGGAACACTTCGCGATTGGTGGGATTGTCGTCGACGATCAGCAGTTTGAGGCCTTCGAGGGGATTGTCGATCGGATCCTCGGCCGGTTGCAGATCGGTGCACTGGATCGGCACCGAGAACCAGAAGGTGCTGCCTTCGCCGATGGTGCTGTCGAAGCCGATGGTGCCGCCCATGGCGTCGATGATGCGCTTGGAGATCGCCAGTCCCAGGCCGCTGCCGCCGAAGCGGCGCGCCGTCGACGAATCGGCCTGCGAGAACATCGAGAACATCCGCGGCTTGGCCTCGTCGGCGATGCCGATGCCGGTGTCCTTGACGCGGATCGACAGCCGCGCGGTCCGGGCGTCGATGGGGTCCAGGGCAACGCCCAGCGACACCGAGCCGGTCTCGGTGAACTTGACGGCATTGCCGGCCAGATTCATCAGCACCTGGCGCAGCCGTCCGGCATCGCCGCGGAAAATGCCGCGCGTTTCGGGGGGGACGAAGTAGGACAGCTCGATGTCGCGCCCCTTCAGGCGCGGGGCGAGGATGTCGACCACGCCTTCGATCAGCGGCCGCACCTCGAAGGGGCTTTCCTCGAACTCGATGCGTCCGGCCTCCATCTTCGAGAAGTCGAGGATGTCGTTGATGATGGTCAGCAGCGATTCGGCCGAGGTGCGCACCGTGGTGGCGAAGTGGCGCTGCTCGGAATCCATCCGCGTGTCCAGCAGCAGGCTGGTCATGCCGATGATGCCGTTCATCGGCGTGCGGATCTCGTGGCTCATGGTGGCGAGGAATTCGCTCTTGGCCCGGTTGGCGGCCTCGGCACGGTCGGCGGCGGAGATCAGGGCCGCCTCCATCGCCTTGCGCTCGGTAATGTCGGTACGGATGGCGATGTACTGGCGCGGCAGGGCGGCCTCGTCGAGGATCGGCACGATGGTCGCCGCCACCCAATACAGGCCGCCGTCCTTGCGGCGGTTGCACACCTCGCCGTGCCAGACGTTGCCGGCGGTGATGGTCCGCCACATGCTCTCGAAGAACTGCTGGGAATGGGCGTTCGAGCGGACGATGCGGTGATTGCTGCCCACCAGTTCGGCGGCGCTGTAGCCGCTGATCCGGCAGAACTTTTCGTTGGCGTAGAGAATGGTGCCGGCGGTGTCGGTGATGCTGACGATGGCGTGCTGGTCGAGGGCGAACTTCTGCCGTTCCAGTTCGCTCTGTGCCGCGCCGCGCTCGCGCACCAGCGCTCCCATCAGCTTGCTGAGGGATTCCAGGCCGGAGCCGTCCTCGGCGACCAGCGGCTGGTTGATGGCGGCAAGGATTTCGTTGGCGGTTTCGCGCAGCGACGCGATCACCCGCGCCTGACTGGCCGCCTCGTCGCGCAGCTTCGAGTTGGCCCGGGTCAGTTCTTCCGAGCTGATCTCCAGGCTGCGGTTGCGCAGGTCGAGGTCGCGATCGTTCTGGGCGTAGGTTTCCTCGACCCGGCGGAGGAACTCCGGCAGTCCGGCGACCACCCTGGCCACCGGTTCCGGCAGGCCGGCGCTGTCCAATCCGGCCAACGCGTCGAGCAACGCCGCCGCCCCGCCCTCGCCGTCGAGGTCGAAGGTGCGGCGCAGCTGACGCAGCAGGACACGATGCATTCGCTCAGGACTCGCCGATGAAGGTGATGGTCATGGTCTGGTTGTGCAGCTTGCAGTCGGTGGTCGACGAGAAGGGGGCGATCTCGCCGTACGAATAGAAACCGGCCAAGGTCGCCTGCTTGCCCAGGTGATCGGCCACCGCTTCGATTTCCTCGTCGACGGCGTCGCCCATCACCAGCTTGCGGCCGACGCAGGACACCAGGACGGCCAGGCCGCTGCCCACGTCGCCGCTCAACCCCTCGCCGACCGCCTTGGCGGCGGCGGCGGCGCCGTCGACCAGGCCATCGACGTTGGCGTGCATGAGACGCAGGTGGCCGTGGGGATCGATGTCGCCGGCCAGGATCACGCCGCCGGTCTCGGCATCGACGCCCAGGATGGTGCGGATCAGACCGACGGCGCTCTGATCCTCGCGCAGCATCTCGAAGGGAAACAGCAGGCCCGAGGCCGGCAGGTCCTTGGCGTAGTCGCCGAGATAGGTGCGGTAGAGGTCGAGCGCCGGCAGGCCGTCGAGCTCGTAGAGGATGTTGCCCTCGGCGCGGGTGACCTTGCGCGCCGGGCCGAACGGCGACCAGCCGCCGAAGCTGCCGTGGCTGAGGCGCAGGCCCTCGCCATAGAGACCGATGGCGACCACGCGGTTGCTGTGGATGCCCGAGGGGGTGACGGTGAAGGTGCGGGTGAAGGCTCCGCCGTCGCCGGCCAGACCGCCGGAGATGGGGATGCCGGCGCCGAGTTCGGCCATCGCGCCTTCGATGATGGCGCTGCCGTTGACGCCGACGCCGGGGCCGAACAGCAGAATGCCCTTGAGGTCGGGCGCCATCAGCGCCTTGCCCACCGCCCGTCCGGCGGCGGCGCATTCGTCCATCGCCGCCAGCGGAGCCTCGGCGACGCGGTGGCGGACCTTGTCGAAGCGCAATGCGGTGATCACGCAGGCGCCATCCGAAACGCCCTTGGCGGTGATTTCGCCGGCGGTCGAGCAGCCGATCAGCGCCGCACCCGGAATGCCGGCCGTCAACGCCGCGAAGGCGCCGGGCGCCGACAGAATCTCGACCGGGCCGAACACCATGACCACCGAGGGAGCGATCTCCCCCAAGGGCGCCAGCACGTCGGGAGTCAGCGCCTTGGTCTTGATCTGCCGGATGTCCATGGGATGAGCCTCGCGAAGAGGTGGAAGGGGGAGACCGGACGAGAATAGCGCTTACGCCGACGGGTGAAAAGGTCGGCCCGCGCCGTCGATCCCCTGGCCCATCGCCGAATTGCGGCAAATTCCGACAGTGTTGCGAAACCGTGGGCCGGTGATGTACATACGGTAAACGGATGTGTAACCGTGATTGAATGCGTCGCCGGGCGACAAGATGTGGCGGGGGGCGATGTCTGCAACGGTACGGCCGAGTTGGAAGACGCGGCGGGGCGCCGTTCTCCTCATTGCCGCGATGGCCGTCGCCGCGGTGACCGAGGGCGCCTACAGCTATCATCGCGCCATCGATCACACCCGTGGACTGCTGGAGTCGCTGACGTCGGGCAGCGCCCACTATATTGCCACCTCCCTGCACAGCCTGGACAACCTGCTCCACGACGGGGCGGACGAATTCGGCCCCGGTCAGCGATGGACGGCCGACTCGGTCAGCCGCTTTCTGACCCGCCTGCACGAATTGCCGTTTCTTCACGATGGCATCGTCGTCGGCCGGGACGGGCGGATCGTCGCGCCCGACCTCACCGGGCGCGGTGCCGTGGGCGTCGATGTGTCGGATCGCGAATACGTCCGCTACCACTTCGATCATCCCCAGGACGACGGCCTGCACATCGCGCCGCCGGTCGTCAGCCGGGTCACCGGTCACCGCATCATTCCCGTCAGCCACGCGCTCAAGAACCGCGAGGGGGCGGTGGTCGGCGTGGTGGCGGCATCCTTGGACGTCGACTACCTCAACCGCATCCTCGGCTCGCTCAATTTTCAGCCCGACGCGTCGGGGGCGCTGGTGAAGGCGGACCGGACGGTTCTTGCCCGCGTGCCCGAGATGCCACCCGGGGCGCCGTCCCAGATGCCGGTCGACCTCGCCCCGATCATCGCCGGCGGCACGTTCGAATTTCGCCATGTGGCCGTCGCCTACGACGGCAAGGAGCGTCTGATCGGCTACCGCCCGATCTCGCCCTATCCGCTGGTGGCGAGCAGCACCGTGTCGGTCAAGGAAGCGCTGGCGGGATGGCGCCGCGGGCTGTGGCTGACGGGGGGAATGGCGCTGGTGTTCTCGCTGGCGGTTTACGGATTGGCCTCGGTCGCCGACCGTCGCCAGCATGTCCAGGCGAGTCTGGCGGCGGAGCTGTCCTGCCACCGGCAACGGCTGGAGCAGGAGGTTCAGGTGCGTACCCGCGATCTCGCCGCGCTGGCCCAGCAACTGAGCCGCTCCAACGAAGAGCTGGAGCAGTTCGCCTTCGTCGCCAGCCACGATCTGCGCGAACCGCTGCGCATGGTCAGCGCCTATCTCGGCCTGCTGGAGCGTCGGGCCGGCGATCGCCTGGACGAGGAATCCCGCGAGTTCGTCGCCTACGCCAGGGACGGGGCGGTGCGCATGGATGCGCTGATCCGCGACCTGCTGGAATATTGCCGGGTTGGCCGTCAAAGCGATCCGGGCGAGGA
>JACRFY010000216.1 GCA_016212565.1 Magnetospirillum sp.
GACCGGCTCGGTCTGGCAAGCCGCAGGCGCAACCGGCCAGGGCTCCGAACTCAGGTTAACGCGGTTTACGGCTTGCCTCGCCCGTGATTCTCTGAATCGCTCAGATTCGGAGACGCCCGATGCCCCTGATAGACCCCGTGTTCGGAGAAAGATCGCGCCTGCGTGCGCTGCTCGATCATTTTTCGGAGATAAAGGATCCCCGTGAGCCATGGAAGGTGGCGCACCCTTTGCCGGAGGTGTTGCTGCTGGTGGTGTGCGGCACGATCGCGGACTGCGACGACTACGACCACATCGCGGCCTGGGGCAAAACCCATTTGCCGTTCCTGCGCGAAATGCGGCCCTACCATTACGGAGTTCCCGGCGGTCGGTGGCTGACTCTGCTGATGAACAGGATCGATCCCGGACTGTTTTCGGAATGCTTCACCGCCTGGGTTCGGGAGACGTGGCCAGACCGGCCGGATTTCGTGGCCATTGATGGCAAGACCTCCCGGCGCAGCCATGACCGCAGCGCGGGCAAGGCGCCGTTGCATCTGGTTTCGGCCTTCGCCACCACCGCCCGGTTGGTTCTTGGGCAGGAGGCGGTTTCCGATAAATCAAACGAAATCAATGCCATTCCCGTGCTTGTCGACCGACTTGCCGCCAAGGACGGGCTGAAAGGCGCAACCGTCAGCATCGATGCCATCGCCTGCAACGCTTCCATCGCCACCGCCATCACGGCAGCGGGGGCGCAGTATCTGCTGGCCGTGAAGTCCAACCAGCCGACGCTCCGGGCCGAGATTGAAGAGTATTTTGCCTCCGCCCCGGCCGAGGTTCTGGACACCGCCACCGACTGGGACAAGGGGCACGGCCGCATCGAAGAGCGCACCGTGACCGTCAGCCGCGAGGCCGATTGGCTCGGCGGCGACCGTCGCTTCCCCGGCGAACTCAGGCTCCCCGGCGTGGCGACGATCATCAAGGTCCGCTCCCGTACCGAACTCAAGGACCGCTGTCGCACCGATACGCGCTATTACATCTCGTCGGCTGTCCTCACCGCTCTCGTCGCTGCCGAGGCCATTCGAGGCCATTGGGGCATCGAAAACCGTCTCCATTGGGTCCTCGATGTCGTTTTCGGCGACGACCAAGCCCGCCTGCGCACCGGACACGGCGCCAAAAATATGGCCGTCGTCAGGCACTTCGCCATCAACCTCGTCCGAGCCGTCGCCGACAAGCAGACCATCAAACTCAGGCGAAAGGTCGCTGGATGGGATGTCACCTATCTCTCGGCAATCCTCGGCCTACCTCCGCGTTAACCTGGATTCGGAGCCCTGCGCAACCGGCGCCCCGTCTCGCTTGACGGGGCAGCGACCCGGTTGCATTCTTCGCCTCGGGTCCTTACCGGGCGGGCATCGGCATGTTTCTCCTGATCGACAATTACGACAGCTTCACCTACAACCTTTGGCATTATCTGGGCCAGCTCCAGGCCAAGGTCGAGGTGTTCCGCAACGATGCGTTGAGCGTCGATCAGGCCCTGGCGATGGGGCCCGAGGGGATTGTCCTTTCTCCCGGTCCCTGCGATCCCGACCGCGCCGGCATCTGCCTGGAGCTGATCCGCCGCGGCGCCGGGCGGGTGCCGATCCTCGGTGTCTGCCTCGGTCATCAGGCCATCGGTCAGGCCTTCGGCGGCAAGGTTGTGCGTGCCCCGGCGCCGATGCACGGCAAGATCTGCGACATCCATCACGACGGCAGCGCCGCCTTCGCCGGCCTGCCCTCGCCGCTGAAGGCGACCCGCTACCATTCGCTGGTGGTGGAGCGCGATACGCTGCCGGACAGCCTCCACGTCTCGGCGTGGAGCGCCGATGGCCTGATCATGGGCCTGGCCCATCGCGATCTGCCGGTGTGGGGAGTCCAGTTCCACCCCGAAAGCATCGAGACCGAACACGGCCACGCCATGCTGAAGAACTTCATCGACCTCTGCCGCCGCTCGCACGGAAAAGCCGCCTGATGACCATCACCGCTCCCGCCGCCCCGCCGCCCGCCACCCTGGCCCTGATGAAGGACGTCCTCGGCCGTCTTGGCGCCGGCGCCCGCCTGTCCGAGATTCAGGCCGAAGAGGTCTTCGAGGTCATCATGTCCGGCGATGCCACCCCGGCGCAGATCGGCGGCCTGCTGATGGCGCTCAGGGTGCGCGGCGAAACGGTGGAGGAGATCACCGGCGCGGCCCGCATCATGCGCGCCAAAGCCCTGCACATGGAGGCACCAGAGGGCGCCGTCGATACCTGCGGGACCGGCGGCGATGGTTCGGGAACCTTCAACATCTCCACCGCCGCCGCCTTCGTCGTCGCCGGCTGCGGGGTGCCGGTGGCCAAGCATGGCAATCGCGCCCTATCGTCGAAATCCGGCTCCGCCGACGTGCTGGCCGCCCTGGGGGTCAGGGTGGATTGCGACATGGCCCTGGTCAAGGAGGCGCTGTGGAACTGCGGCATCGGCTTCCTGATGGCTCCGCGCCACCACAATGCCATGCGCCATGTCGGTGGCCCGCGGGTCGAACTGGGCACGCGCACCATCTTCAACCTGCTTGGCCCGCTGTCCAACCCCGCCGGCACCAAACGCCAGGTGGTCGGCGTGTTCGCCGCGCAATGGGTGGAGCCGATGGCCGAGGTGCTGGGGCGCCTGGGCGCCGAGCGCGCCTGGGTGGTGCATGGCAGCGACGGCCTCGACGAACTGACCACCACCGGGCCCTCGCTGGTTGCCGAATGGCATCAGGACAAGCTGCGTCGGTTCGAGGTCACCCCCGAATCCGTCGGCCTGGCCCGTGCGAATCCCGCATCGTTGAAAGGCGGCGATGCCGCCACCAACGCCGCGGCTTTGTCGGCCCTCCTCGACGGCGCCACCGGCGCCTATCGCGATATCGTCGTCCTCAACGCGGCCGCGGCCCTGGTGGTGGCCGGTAGGGCCGGCGATCTTGCCGCCGCAGTCCCCCTTGCCGCCGCCGCCATCGATGACGGCCGCGCCCGCACCGTGCTTGACCGCATGGTCGCCATTACCAATCGGAGTTGAGCCTGCCATGACCGCCGCCCCCACCGTCCTCGACCGTATCTGCGGCGAAAAGCGCAAGCAGGTTGCCGAACAGAAGAACCGCCGCCCGATCCAGGAACTGCTGGGCCGGGCCAAGGACCAGGCGCCGCCGCGCGGCTTCGCCGCCGCCATGACCGCCAGCATCGACAAGGGCGGCGTTGGCCTGATCGCCGAGATCAAGAAGGCCTCGCCGACGGCTGGCGTGATCCGCGCCAATTTCGAGCCCGGCCAGCTCGCCCGCGCCTATCAGCGCGGCGGCGCCGCGTGCCTGTCGGTGTTGACCGACCAGCGCTTCTTTCAGGGCTCGGACGCCGATCTCGGCGCCGCGCGCTCCAACTGCGATCTGCCGGTGCTGCGCAAGGATTTCATGGTCGATCCCTACCAGATCGTCGAGGCCCGCGCCCTGGGCGCCGATTGCGTGCTGCTGATCGTCGGCGCCCTCACCGATGCCGAGCTGTCGCAGATGGAGGACATCGCACTGGGCTACCAGATGGACGTCATCCTCGAAGTCCATGACGAGGCCGAGTTGCAGCGGGCGCTGATGCTCAAGTCGCCGCTGATCGGCATCAACAACCGCAATCTCAAGACCATGCAGACCGACATCGCCACCACCGAGCGCCTGGCGCCGATGGTCCCGGCGAATCGGGTCGCCATTTCGGAAAGCGGCATCGACAGCCCTGGCGACATCCGCCGCATGATCGAGGCTGGGGTGCGGCGCTTCCTGATCGGCGAAGCCCTGATGAAGCGTCCCGACGTCGAGGTCGCCGTGCGGGTCCTGCTGGCCGGTGTCGCCGCTGCCACCAAGACCAGCCCGGCCGGCGCCTGATGACAGGGGCGGGCGGCTTCACCCACTTCGACGATGCCGGCAATGCGGTAATGGTCGATGTCTCGGCCAAGGCCGAAAGCGAACGGGTGGCGACGGCCAAGGGCAGCGTGGTGATGGCCCCCGCCACCATTGCCCTGATCGTCGCCGGCGGCGTCAAGAAAGGCGATGTGCTGGCGGTCGCGCAACTGGCCGGAATCATGGGGGCCAAGCGTACCCCCGACCTGATCCCCCTCTGCCACCCCTTGGCGCTGACCGCGGTCAGTGTCGACCTAGCCCTCGATTCTGCGCGCAACGCCGTCGACATTGCCGCCACCTGCCGCCTCAAGGGCCGCACCGGGGTGGAGATGGAGGCATTGACGGCAGTCGCGATTGCCGCACTGACCGTCTACGACATGGTCAAGGCCGTCGATAAGGGCGTCCGCATCACCGACATCCGCCTGGTTCACAAGTCCGGCGGCAAATCCGGAACCTTCGACGCCACATAATTTGTCCTTGACGCGTTCCCGGAACAAGCTTAGAACAAAAGCACGGTTTAGGCTTTGTTCCATCGGGTGAATCCCGGATTCTTGGGGGACCGTCCATGCTGACGCGCAAGCAGTACGAATTGCTGATGTTCATCGACGAGCGGCTGCGCAGCACCGGCATCTCGCCCTCATTCGACGAGATGAAGGATGCCCTTGACCTCAAGTCGAAGTCCGGCATCCATCGCCTGATCACCGGCTTGGAAGAGCGCGGTTTCATCCGCCGCCTGGCCCACCGGGCTCGGGCGCTGGAAGTCACCCGCCTGCCGGAAAACATTGCCGACCAACCCCTTCCCGCCCCGTCGCCGCGTTTCTCGCCGACGGTGATCAAGGGCAATTTTGCCCAGAACCAATTGACCGGGGCCGTGCAAGTGGCGGCCGACGCCGATTCGGTGACTCTGCCGTTGTACGGCAAGATCGCCGCCGGCACCCCCATCGAGGCCCTGCGCGACCACTCCACCACCGTGGCGGTTCCGGCCTCCATGCTCGGCAACGGTGAGCACTATGCCTTATTGGTCGAAGGCGACTCGATGATCGACGCCGGCATCCACGATGGCGACACCGTCATCCTGCGCCGCTGCGAAACCGCCGATGCCGGCACTATTGTCGTCGCCCTGGTCGATGATCTGGAAGTGACGCTGAAGCGCCTGCGCCGCAAAGGAGCCTCGATTGCCCTTGAGCCGGCCAACAAGAAGTACGAGACCCGCATCTTCCCTCCCGACCGGGTGCAGGTTCAGGGAAAGCTGGTCGGCCTGCTGAGGACCTACTAGCCATGGCCACCGGACTTCGCTTCGCCTTCACTGCCGAGGGTCACCCTGCCGATGGGGCCGCGGCAATGACCGTCACCTATGTCGGGCGCATCAGTCGCCGCCAAGCCGAGGCCGATGCCCGGCGCCGCTTCGAGGAATGGTCGACTCTCGCCAACCCGCTGGTGCGGCGTTGGTCGGCAACCCAGGTGGTGGTGAGTTGAAGCTGTCGCCCTAAAGC
>JACRFY010000222.1 GCA_016212565.1 Magnetospirillum sp.
CTACGACCTCGACATGACCAAGTGCATCTATTGCGGGCTGTGCCAGGAGGCCTGCCCGGTCGACGCCATCGTCGAGGGACCGAACTTCGAGTTCGCCACCGAGACCCGCGCCGAGCTGATGTACAACAAGCAGAAACTGCTGGCCAACGGCGATCGCTGGGAGGCCGAACTCGCGTTCCGCCTCGCCGCCGACGCGCCGTACCGGTGAGAGGGGACCCGGCATGATCGCAGCGTTGATCTTCTACATGTTCGCCGCCTTCACGGTAGGGGCCGGCGTCATGGTCATCTCGGCCAGGAACCCGGTCCATTCGGTCCTGTTCCTGATCCTGGCCTTCTTCAACGCCGCCGGCCTGTTCCTGCTGCTGGGGGCGGAGTTCCTGGCCATGGTGCTGGTGGTGGTCTATGTCGGCGCGGTGGCGGTGCTGTTCCTGTTCGTCGTCATGATGCTCGACATCAACCTTTCCGAGTTGCGCGAGGGCTTCCTCACCTACCTGCCCACCGGCGGGGTGATCGCCCTGGTGCTGCTGGTGGAACTGGCGGTGACCTTCGGCGGCTGGGCCTTCGCCCCCGACGTCGAGGCCCTGGTGCAGGCGCCGGTCCAGGCGGCCGCCAGCGGCGTCACCAACACCGAGGCCCTCGGCGCGCTGATCTACACCAAGTACGTGTTCCTGTTCCAGGCCTCGGGCCTGATCCTGCTGGTGGCGATGATCGGCACCATCTTGCTGACGCTGCGGACCCGTCCCGGTTCGCGCAAGCAGAAGATCGCCGCGCAGGTCGCCCGTACCGCCAAGAACAGCGTTGAACTGGTCAAGGTTCCCACCGGGGGGGGCATCTGATGTTCGCGATCGGTCTCTCTCACTACCTGACGGTAGCGGCGATCCTGTTCACGCTGGGCGTGGCGGGCATCTTCCTCAACCGCAAGAACGTCATCATCATCATGATGTCGGTCGAGCTGATGCTGCTGGCGGTCAATCTCAACCTGGTGGCCTTCTCGTCGTTCCTCGGCGACCTGGTGGGGCAGGTCTTCGCCATGTTCGTCCTCACCGTCGCCGCCGCCGAGGCGGCGATCGGGTTGGCCATCGTCGTCGTCTTCTTCCGCAACCGCGGCACCATCGCGGTCGAGGAAATCAGCCAGCTCAAGGGGTAACCGAAGATGATGTACGTTCTCGCCATCTTCCTGCCGCTGCTGGCCTCGCTGGTTGCCGGCCTGTTCGGCCGCACCCTGGGCGACCGCGGCGCGCAGATCGTCACCTGCGGCGCGGTCGGCACCTCGGCGCTGCTGTCGATTCCGATCTTCCTCACCGTGGCCATGGAAGGCCACGCGGTGACCATCACCTTGCTGTCGTGGATCCAGTCCGGGACCGTCGACGTGTCGTGGGCGCTGAAGTTCGACACCCTGACCGCGGTGATGATGATCGTCGTCACCTGGGTCTCGTTCATGGTCCACGTCTACTCGGTGGGCTACATGAGCCATGACCCGTCGATCCCGCGCTTCATGAGCTATCTCAGCCTGTTCACCTTCGCCATGCTGATGCTGGTGACCTCGGACAATCTGGTGCAGCTGTTCTTCGGCTGGGAGGGCGTCGGCGTCGCCTCGTACCTGCTGATCGGCTTCTGGTACGAGAAGCCTTCGGCCTGCTCGGCGGCGATCAAGGCCTTCCTGGTCAACCGGGTCGGCGATTTCGGCTTCGCGCTGGGCATCTTCGGCGCCTACTTCCTGTTCGACACCGTGTCCTTCGACGTCATCTTCGCCGTGGCCCCGGAAAAGGCGGCGGCGACGGTGGTGTTCTTCGGCCACGAGTGGCACGCCATCACCATCGTCTGCCTGCTGCTGTTCGTCGGCGCCATGGGCAAGTCGGCCCAGCTCGGCCTGCACACCTGGCTGCCCGACGCCATGGAGGGCCCGACCCCGGTCTCGGCCCTGATCCATGCCGCGACCATGGTCACCGCCGGCGTGTTCATGGTCGCCCGCATGAGCCCGCTGTTCGAGTACTCGGCCACCGCGCTGATGGTGGTGACGGTGGTCGGTGCGGCGACGGCGTTCTTCGCCGCCACCGTCGGCTGCGTGCAGAACGACATCAAGCGGGTGATCGCCTACTCGACCTGCTCGCAGCTCGGCTACATGTTCTTCGCCATCGGCGTCTCCGCCTATCAGGCGGCGATCTTCCACCTGATGACCCACGCCTTCTTCAAGGCGCTGCTGTTCCTGGGCGCCGGCTCGGTGATCCATGCCATGTCCGACGAGCAGGACATCCGCCGCATGGGCGGCATCTGGCGCCATGTCAAGGTGACCTGGGCGCTGATGTGGATCGGCTCGCTGGCCCTGGCCGGCATCCCGTTCTTCGCCGGCTACTACTCGAAGGACGTCATCCTCGAAGCGGCGTGGGCGGCCGGCAGTCCGGTGGGCCAGATGGCCTATTGGCTGGGCATCGCCGCCGCCTTCATGACCGCCTTCTACTCGTGGCGCCTGCTGATCCTGGTTTTCCACGGCAAGCCTCGCGCCGACGAGCGGGTGATGGCCCATGTCCACGAGAGTCCGGCGGTGATGATCGTGCCGCTGCTGGTGCTGGCCACCGGCGCGGTGTTCGCCGGCTGGGTCGGCTACGAGCTGTTCGTCGGCCACGAGCAACTGCACTTCTGGGCCGGCGCGATCAAGAACCTGCCCGAGCACCCGGCACTGGAGAACGTGCACCACGTCCCCGGCTGGGTGGCGCTGGCGCCGACGGTGGTGGCGGTGTCCGGCATCACCTTGGCCTTCATCTTCTATCTGGTGGCGCCGGTGTTGCCGGGGCTGCTGGCCAAGACCTTCAACGGCGTGTACCGCTTCCTGCTCAACAAGTGGTACTTCGACGAACTGTACGACGTCCTGTTCGTGCGCCCGGCCTTCCGGCTCGGCCGCGGATTGTGGAAGGGCGGTGACGGGGCGCTGATCGACGGTGTCGGTCCCGACGGCGTCGCCGCGGCGACGCGGGTGATCGCGGCACGGGTGGCCCGGGCGCAGAGCGGCTACCTCTACCACTATGCCTTTGCGATGCTGATCGGCGTGGCGGCGTTCGTCACCTGGTACATGTTCAACGCGCGCTAAACGCCTCCCGGGGAAAGACGTCATGACCGACTGGCCTCTGCTGACGATTACCACCTTCCTGCCGCTGGTGGGCGCGCTGTTCATCCTGACCATCCGCCACGACAAGGCCGAGGTGGTGGCGAGGAACGCCCGCAACGTGGCGCTGTTGACCTCGCTGGCCACCTTCGTGGTGTCGCTGGCGGTCTACGGCGCCTTCGATCCCAAGATCGCCGACTTCCAGCTCAAGGAGACGGTGGCCTGGTTCCCCGGCACCACCATCGCCTACACCATGGGTGTCGACGGCATCTCGGTGTGGTTCGTGCTGCTGTCGACCTTCCTGACCCCGATCTGCATCCTGTCCTCGGTGGGGGCGGTGGAGAGCCGGGTCAAGGAGTACATGGTCGCCTTCCTGGTGCTGGAAACCATGATGGTCGGCATGTTCGCCGCCCTCGACCTGGTGCTGTTCTACGTCTTCTTCGAGGGCGTGCTGATCCCGATGTTCATCATCATCGGCGTGTGGGGCGGGCAGCGGCGGGTCTATGCCGCCTTCAAGCTGTTCCTCTATACCCTGGCCGGCTCGGTGCTGATGCTGGTCGCCATGCTGGCGATGTACATCGAGGCCCACACCACCGACATCCCCACCCTGATGGGGCACAGCTTCCCGCAGGCGATGCAGGTGTGGCTGTGGCTGGCCTTCTTCGCCTCGTTCGCCGTCAAGGTGCCGATGTGGCCGGTCCATACCTGGCTGCCCGACGCCCACGTCGAGGCGCCGACCGCCGGATCGGTGATCCTGGCCGGCGTGCTGCTGAAGATGGGCGCCTACGGCTTCATCCGCTTCTCGATCCCGATGTTCCCCGAGGCCAGCGTCACCTTCACGCCGCTGATCTACACCCTGTCGATCGTCGCCGTGGTCTACACCTCGCTGGTCGCCCTGGTGCAGGAGGACATGAAGAAGCTGATCGCCTATTCGTCGATCGCCCACATGGGCTTCGTGACCATCGGCATCTTCTCGATGACCACCCAGGGCGTCGAGGGGGCGCTGTTCCAGATGCTGTCGCACGGCGTGGTCTCGGGCGCGCTGTTCCTGTGCGTCGGCGTGGTCTACGACCGCATGCACACCCGCGAGATCACCCGCTACGGCGGCCTGGTCGAGCGGATGCCCAAATACGCGGTGGTGTTCATGCTGATGACCATGGCCTCGGTCGGCCTGCCCGGCACCTCGGGCTTCGTCGGCGAGTTCCTGGTCCTGCTCGGCGCCTTCCAGGTCAACACCTGGGTCTCGGCCTTCGCCGCCACCGGCATGGTCCTGGGCGCCGCCTACATGCTGCTGCTCTACCGCCGGGTGGTGTTCGGCCGCATGGTCCGCGAGGATCTCAAGACCATCGTCGACATGAGCCCGCGCGAACTGGCGGTGTTTGCCCCGCTGATCGTGGTGGTGATCTGGATGGGCATCTATCCGCCTACCTTCCTCGACCCCATGCACGCCTCGGTGGCAAAGCTGATCGATAATTACGGCCTGGCGCGGGCAGCGGCCGACGCTCTCACCCTGGCGGCCCGCTGAGGAGGCGGACGGATATGACCCAGACTTTCGCCTTCTCCTCCCTGGTTCCCGCGCTGCCGGAACTGTTCCTGACCGTCGCCGCCCTGGCGCTGCTGATGCTCGGCGTCTTCCGCAAGGAGGACGGCTGCCGTCAGTCGACGCTGCTGGCGATCATCGCCATGGCCATCGCCCTGGTTCTGACCAGCCAGTTGGGGGGCAGCGTCAGCTACGCCTTCGGCGGCGGCGAGGCCGGCCTGTTCGTCATGGACGGCTTCGGCGCCTTCACCAAGGCGATGGTGCTGCTGGGCTCGGCCTTCACCCTGGGCATGTCGGGCACCTTCCTCGAGCGCGAGAAGATCGGCCGCTTCGAGTATCCGGTGCTGGTGCTGTTCGCCACCGTCGGCATGATGATCATGATCTCGGCCAACGACTTCATGTCGCTCTATCTCGGCCTCGAACTGCAATCGCTGTCGCTCTATGTCCTGGCCGCCTATCACCGCGACAACCTGAAGGCCACCGAGGCGGGCGTGAAGTACTTCGTCCTCGGCGCCCTGGCCTCGGGCATGCTGCTCTACGGCGCCTCGCTGCTCTACGGCTTCGTCGGCACCACGTCGTTCGACGGCCTGGCCAAGGTGTTCGGCGCCGAGCATGCCGTCCGCCCCAGCCTGGGGGTGATCATCGGCATGGTGTTCGTCCTCGCCGGCCTGGCGTTCAAGATCTCGGCGGTACCGTTCCACATGTGGGCGCCCGACGTCTATGAAGGCGCGCCGACTCCGGTGACCGCCTTCTTTGCCGTCGCCCCCAAGATCGCCGCCCTGGCCCTGTTCACCCGCGTCATCACCGGCCCGTTCGGCGATCTGGCCGGCGAGTGGCGGCAGGTGGTGATCTTCCTCGCCCTGGCCTCGATGTTCCTCGGCGCCTTCGCCGCCATCGGCCAGACCAACATCAAGCGCCTGATGGCCTACAGCTCGATCGGCCATGTCGGCTTCGCCCTGGTCGGTATCGCCGCCAACAGCGTGCTCGGCATCCAGGGCCTGCTGATCTACCTCGCCATCTACCTGTTCATGAACACCGGCGTCTTCGCCATCATCCTGTCGATGCGCCAGAAGGGCCGCCTGGTCGAGGGCATCGACGACCTCGCCGGGTTGGGCAAGACCCATCCGGCGATGGCCTTCGTGATGATGGTGCTGATGTTCTCGATGGCCGGGATTCCGCCGCTGGCCGGGTTCTGGGGCAAGCTGTACGTGTTCCTCGCCGCCGTGGAATCGGGGCTGATGGCGCTGGCCATCCTCGGCGTGCTGTCCTCGGTGGTGAGTGCCTACTACTATCTGCGCATCATCAAGGTGATGTACTTCGACGAGGCGCTGGAGCCGTTCGACCGCCAGACCGACCGGCCGATGCGGCTGGTGATGGGCCTGTCGGCCCTGGTGGTGCTGGTGTTCACCTTCATCCCCGGCCCGCTGCTGGTGGGAGCCAAGGCGGCAGCCGCGGTGCTGTTCCCCGCCGCGGCGGGATGAGCGAGGCCGACGTGCTGCCGGCGCCCTTCCGCCTGATTCGGCGGAGTTCGGTCGGCAGCACCAATGACGAGATGCGGCGGTTGGCCTCCAGCGAGGCCGCCGCCGATTTCCTGGTTCTCACCGCCTGCGAACAGAGTGCCGGGCGCGGTCGCCGCGGCCGGACGTGGATTTCGCCGCCGGGCAACCTACATTGCTCGGTGCTGCTGAAGGTGCCCGGTCTTGCCGTTGCCGCGCAGATCGGCTTCGTGGCCGCGGTGGCGCTGGTCGATGCCCTCGCCGAACTGGCGCCGGCGGTGGATTTTCGCTGCAAGTGGCCCAACGACGTTCTCGCCACCGGGCACAAGCTGGCCGGTATGCTGCTGGAGCCGGCGGGCGACGGCTGGGTGGTGCTGGGCTTGGGCGTCGACGTCATCGCCGCGCCGCTGGGGGTGGAGTTTCCCGCCACCTGCCTGGCCGAGCTGGGCTGCGGCGCCGATGCCGATGCGGTCCTCTTCGCCTTCTGCCGCCATCTGGCCCCGTGGATGAACCGCTGGCGATCGGCGGGTTTCGCCCCGATCCGGGCGGCGTGGACGGCGCGCGCGCAGGGGGTGGGCGAGCCGGTGGCGGTGCGTCTGGAGGGCGAGACCCGGCACGGTATCTTTGCGGGGCTTGACGAAGAGGGCGCACTGCTTCTTGATGCCGCCGCCGGTGTTGTGCAGCGCATCATGGCCGGCGATGTCTTCTTTCCAGGCGCGGGGTAGGCCCATGCTGCTGGCAATCGATTGCGGCAACACCAACATCGTCTTTGCCGTGTTCGACGGCGAAGAGGTCAAGGGCGAGTGGCGGGCGTCGACCACCACCGGCCGCACCGCCGACGAACTGGGGGTATGGCTCAACCAGTTGCTGGGGATTGCCGGCCTCAACCGCCAGGACATTACCGCGGCGATCATCGCCAGCGTGGTGCCGGCGATGGTGTTCGGGCTCAAGACCATGTGCCGGCGCTATTTCGCCTGCGAGCCCCTGGTGGTGGGCGACGAGGGCGTCGATCTCGGCCTCGCCGTCCATCTCGACCGCCCCGAGGAAGTGGGGGCCGACCGTCTGGTCAATGCCGTGGCGGCGCACCAGGGCTACCGGGGACCGATGGTGGTGATTGATTTCGGCACCGCTACCACCTTCGACGTCGTCGATGCCGCCGGCAATTACTGCGGCGGCGCCATCGCCCCGGGCATCAACCTGTCGCTGGAGGCGCTGCACATGGCGGCCGCCAAGCTGCCGCGGGTGGCCATCGGCCGGCCCAAGCAGGTGATCGGAAAGGCGACGGTGCCGGCGATGCAATCCGGGATCTTTTGGGGCTATGTCGGCCTGATCGAGGGCCTGGTCCGCCGCATCGAGAGCGAATTCGGCACCGCCATGACGGTGGTCGCCACCGGCGGTCTGGCCCCCCTGTTCGCCGACGCCACCCCGGTGATCCATCACCTCGACCCCGACCTGACCCTCCGCGGCCTGTTGCTGATCCACCGCCGCAATGCGGGGACGGCATGATCGGAACGTCTGTGCCGGAATGTCGCCGGCAACAAAAATGCCGTATGTTTCAAGGTACTGCCGCGTCGCCACGGATCCCCGCTATTCGCGGGGATGACGGCGAGATGACAACGCTCCCCCAAGGCGGGCGAGGGGCATCAAGAAAGTGAAATGATACGATGAACCCCGACGAGTTGTTTTTCCTGCCTTTGGGGGGTGCCGGCGAGATCGGCATGAACCTCAACCTCTACGGCTGCGCCGGCAAATGGCTGATGGTCGACCTGGGCGTGTCGTTCGGCGACGAGACGATGCCGATGATCGACGTGGTGATGCCCGATCCGGAATGGATCGTCGAGCGGGCCAAGGATCTGGCCGCCATCGTCGTCACCCACGGCCACGAGGATCACCTCGGCGCCATCGCCTATCTGTGGCCGCGGCTGAAATGTCCGGTCTACGCCACCCCCTTCGCCGCCGCCATCCTCAGGAACAAGCTGCACGAGGCGGGGCTGGAGAAGACGGTGCCGCTCACCGTCGTGCCCCTCGGCGGCCGCTTCAAGGCCGGTCCCTTCGACGTCGAGATGGTGTCGCTGACCCACTCGATCCCCGAGCCCAACGCCCTGGCCATCCGCACCCCGGCCGGGACCATCGTCCATACCGGCGACTGGAAGTTCGATCCCGATCCGCTGATCGGCCTGCCCGCCGACACCGACAAGCTGCGCCAGTTGGGCAACGAGGGGGTGCTGGCGCTGGTGGGCGACTCCACCAACGTCTTCACCCGCGGCCATTCGGGCTCGGAAGCCGAGGTCCGCGCGGCGCTGATCGCCGAATTCGCCCGCCATCGCGGCCGCATCGCCGTCGGCTGCTTCGCCACCAATCTCGCCCGCATCGAGAGCATCGCCATCGCCGCCCATGCCAACGGGCGTTCGGTGGCCCTGGTCGGCCGCAGCCTGTGGCGCATCGACAAGGCGGCCCGCGAGTTGGGCTACCTTCCCGACATGCCGCCGTTTCTCAGCGACCACGACGCCGGCTATGTCCCCAAGGACAGCATCGTCTACATCTGCACCGGCAGCCAGGGCGAACCGCGGGCGGCCTTGGCCCGCATCGCCGCCGACGACCATCCCCACGTCACCCTGGGCAAGGGCGACGTCTGCCTGTTCTCGTCGCGGGTCATCCCCGGCAACGAGAAGTCGATCTTCCGCCTGCAGAACGACCTGACCAGGCTGGGCGTGGACATCGTCACCGACCGCGACGCCTTCATCCACGTCTCCGGCCATCCCGCCCGCGAGGAACTGGAGGAGATGTATCAGCTGGTGCGGCCGAAGATCGCCGTCCCGGTCCATGGCGAGGCCCGCCACATCAAGGAGCATGCCGCGCTGGCGCTGGCCAATCAGGTACCGCGGGCGATGGAGATCGAGAACGGCAAGATGCTGCGTCTGGCACCGGGCGAGCCGGTGGTGGTGGATACGGTGCCCACCGGCCGCCTCGGCATCGACGGCCAGGCCCTCGAAGGCGGCCCGCGGCTGGTGCGCCTCGACGGCGAGATCCTGCGCAACCGGCGGCGGATGGTGTTCAACGGCTCGGCGGTGCTGACCCTGGTGGTCGACCGCAAGGGCAACGTGGTCGGCGAGCCGCAGCTGACCGCGCTCGGCCTGCTCGACAAGGAGCACGAAGCCGAAGAACACGACCGGGTGGTGGAGGCGGTGCTCGATGCCGTCGCCGAACTGGCCTTGAAGGCCCGCCAGGACGACGGCGTGGTCAAGGAGGCCGCGCGCCGTGCGGTGCGGCGGACGCTCAAGGAGATGCTCGGCCACAAGCCGATCACCGAGGTCCATCTGGTGCGGGTGTGACCTACTCCCGAATCGTTCCGCCGCTTTTCATCGCCGTTTAAGTCCCCGCTCGCATCCTGGAGCTCCCCGAATGGGGGGATTCCAGCGAAAAGCGAGACCGGGATGCGTGGTGTCAGGACGTCGTGGATCGCCTTGGCGATGGCCGGGGCGTTGAGCGGCTGCGGCGGTGGCGGCGGCGGTGGCGGCGGCGGTGGCGGCGGCGGGGGGGGCGGCCCGGCCATCGGCGGCGGCAGCGGCATCACCGGGGCGCGGACCGGGCCGGCCGATTACACCCGCGAGAGCTCGCGCAATTACGGCCTGGCGGCGGTCGGTGCCGATGCCGCCTATGCGGCCGGCCGGACCGGCGACGGCGTCACCGTCGGCGTGATCGATACCGGCATCGATCTCGAACATCAGGATTTCACCGGGGCCATCGCCCCGGCCAGCACCAGCGTGGTCGGCGGCTCGGTCGACGATCAGGGCGGGCACGGCACCTCGGTGGCCGGTATCATCGCCGCCCGCCGCGACGGCTACGATGCCGCCGGTGTCGCTCCCGGCGCCACCCTGCTGGCGGTGCGCGCCGATGCGCCGGGGAGCTGCGCCGCCGGAACGTGCAGCTTCTACCACTCCGACCTCGCCACCGCGACCGCCTATGCCGCCGGCAACGGCGCCAAGGTGATCAACTTCAGTCTCGGCGGCACCGGTCCCCTCGACGACAATTGGCGGACCAGTCTGGTCAACGCCACCACCGGCGGGACGGGGGTGGTCGCCGCCGCCGGCAACACCGGCGGCGGCGATCCGATCAATCCGGCCCTGTGGGCGGCCAGCGCCGAGGCCGGTGGCTTGGGCCTGGCCGTCGGCGCCGTCACTTCGGCCAACCAGCTCGCTTCGTTCAGCAACAAGGCCGGGGCGGCGAAAGACTTCTTCCTCGTCGCCCCCGGCGTCGGCATCACCACCAGCGCCAACGGCGGCGGCGTGCGGACCGGCAACGGCACCTCGTTCGCCGCGCCCCATGTCTCCGGCGCGGCGGCGGTGGTGTGGGGCGCCTCGCCGTTCCTCACCGGCGGGCAGGTGGTCGATATCCTGCTGAATTCGGCGACCGACCTCGGCGATCCCGGGGTCGATGCCGTCTACGGCCATGGGATGCTCAATCTCGATGGGGCGCTGTCGCCGCTGGGCGGCCAGAGCGTGCCCACCGGCGCCACCGTCGCCTCCGGCGGGGCGCCGCTGGGCACCAGCGGGCTCACCTTGGGGGGCGCCTTCGGCAACGCCTTGACTGCGGCACCGGCCCTGCGCGAGGCCATCACCCTCGACGCCTACGGCCGGCCGTTCCATACCGACCTGTCCGCGGCGGTGAAGCCGGCCGCGTCGGTCGATCCCCTGCGCGGCTGGCTGGCGCCGGGCGGCGAGACCGTCTCGACCGCCGCCGGGGGGACGAGCCTGACCCTGACCACCCCCGAGGCCCCGCCGGTGCGCGAGAGTCCCGGCGACGACCGCCCGCCGCCCCGCTTCGCCATCCGCTCCGAGCTCGGCGGCGGTGGCAGCGTCGGGCTGGCGCGCGGCATGGGTCTCGACGCGCTGACCGGTCTGGCCGCGGCCGGGGTCGCGGTGCCGCCGCTGGCGGCCGGGGCGATGGCCTCGCCGTTCCTCGGCCTGGCGGGTGAGGGGACCGCCGTTGCCGCCACCCAGGCGGTCGGCGCCACCCGCCTCAGTCTCGGCTACGCCTCCGACGACGGCCTCGCCGAGAGCCGGCAGCGTCGCCTGTCGATGGTCGAGGCCAGCCACCATCTGCCGGGCGGCGCCGTGGCCGGACTTCAGGCGGGATCGCTGAACGAGGGCGGCGGGCCGCTGTCGTCCCTGGGCGGCGGTGCCTTTGCGTTCGGCGGGGCCAGCGAGACCACCTTCGTCGGCGCCTTCGGCGCCCTGCCGTTGGGCGAGCGCACCACCCTGTTCGGCCGCAGCGCCTGGGGGGTGGGGAATAGCGGCGACAGCGGCCTGCTGCGCGACGTCGACGGGCTGTCCTCGCAGGCCCTGTCGCTGGGCATCGCCCATCGGGATGCGGTCCTGGCCGGCGACCGCCTCAGCCTGACGGCCTCGCAGCCGTTGCGGGTCAACGGCGGCTCGGCACTGCTGGCGGTGCCGGTCGGCCGGACCATGGACGGGGCGATCCTCACCCGCACCGACCGGGTGTCGCTGACCCCCTCGGGCACCGAGACCGACCTGACCCTCAGTTGGACCATGCCGCTGGAGGGCAAGCAGGATCTGACCTTCGGGGGCGTGATGATGCTTGAGCCCGGTCACGACCGCGCGGCGGCGCCCGAGGTCGGAATCGGCGCCAAGTACCGGTTGCAGTGGTAAGCGGGGGGCGAAAGCCCCCCTTTCTTTCGACCCCAACCCCTTGGAACCGCCGGGGGGGATGCCCACTCATAGGAGTAAGGTTTCAACGCCCCCGCCCCCGGAGGCCAGCATGCGACGTCTCCTCGCCCTTTCCTTGGCCCTGGCTCCGGCGACCGCCGCCGCCGCCGAGCCGCTGCCGTGGGCGATCGGGTTCCAGCGCGGCGCGTCGACGACCATGGAGGGGATCACCTCGCTGTCGACGCTGCTCAACGGCATCATCGTCGTCATCGTCGTCCTGGTCACGGTCCTGGTGCTGTACGTGGCGTGGCGCTTCCGCGCCTCCCGCAATCCGGTGCCGGCGGCCTGGACCCACAACACCACGCTCGAGATCGCCTGGACGGCCATTCCGGCGCTGATCCTGCTGGCGATGGCCTTCCCTTCCTTCCACCTGCTCTATTTCATGGACCGGGCCAAGGACGCCGACATGACCATCAAGGTCACCGGCCACCAATGGTACTGGAGCTACGCCTATCCCGATCACGGCATCGGCTTCGACGCCATGATGGTCGACGAATCGAGCCTCCAGCCCGGCCAGTTGCGCCTGCTGACCACCGACAACGAGCTGGTGCTGCCGGTCGATGTGCCGATCCGCATCCAGCTCACCGGCGACGACGTCATCCATTCGTGGGCGGTGCCGGCGCTGGGCATCAAGACCGACTGCACCCCCGGCCGCCTCAATGAGACCTGGGTGCGGATCACCGTCCCCGGGACCTATTACGGGCAGTGCTCGGAGCTGTGCGGGGTCAATCACGCCTTCATGCCGATCATGGTCCGCGCCGTGCCCAAGGGCGAGTTCGAGACCTGGGTCGAGGAAGCCCGTACCAAGTTCGCCCTCGCCAGCCGTTAGGGGGATCCATGCCCGACGCCGCCGTTCATGATGCCCATGCCGCACCCTCCGGGTGGCGCCGCTGGCTTTATTCCACCAATCACAAGGACATCGGCACGCTCTATCTCGCCTTCGCCATCGTCGCCGGGCTGATCGGCGGGGCGATGAGCGTCTATCTGCGCATGGAGCTTCAGGATCCCGGCATCCAGTACCTGGACGGCGACTTCCAGCTCTACAACGTCATCCTCACCGCCCATGGCGTCACCATGGTGTTCTTCGTCGTCATGCCGGCGCTGATCGGCGGCTTCGGCAACTGGTTCGTGCCGCTGATGATCGGCGCCCCCGACATGGCCTTTCCGCGCATGAACAACATCAGCTTCTGGCTGCTGATCCCCTCGATCCTGCTGCTGCTCGGCTCGGCCTTCGTCGGCTCCGGCGCCGGCACCGGCTGGACGATCTATCCGCCGCTATCGAGCATCGTCGGCCATCCGGGTGCCGCGGTCGATATGGCGATCCTC
>JACRFY010000220.1 GCA_016212565.1 Magnetospirillum sp.
AGACGCATGCGGCAGTCCTCGGCCACGCGGGCGGCGGCGCGCAGGTCGCAGCCGTACATCAGGATGGCGAATTCCTCGCCGCCCAGGCGGCCCAGCACGTCGCTGTCGCGCAAGGTGTCCGCCGACACGGTGCACAAGCACTTCAGGGCCTGATCGCCGGCGGCGTGACCGAAGGTGTCGTTGACCGACTTGAAGTGGTCGACGTCGAACATCAGCAGCGACAGCGGCCGGTCATAGCGTTGGGATCGCTGCAGCTCCTGCTCGGCACGGTCCATGAACCGGCGCCGGTTGGCGATGCCGGTCAGGGGGTCGGTATTGGCCCATTGCAGCAGCTGGGCCTCCATCTGCCGGCTGTGGCGCAGCTCGCGCTCGGCCAATTCCAGTTCCAGGGCCAGCTTGCGGGTGGCCTGGCGGTGCGCCAGCAGCGACAACACCACGAAGCCGGCCAGGGCGAGGAGGACGAAGATGGCGTTGCGCTGCCAGTCGTGCCGCCACGGTCCGACGATCTCGTCGCGCAGCACGCCCACCACCACCACCAGCGGCCAGTCGTCGAGGGCGCGATAGATCAGCAACCGGTCGGAGCCGTCGACCATGCTCCCGCCCGCGGGGGTGGCGACGACACCCAATGGCGCCTTGGGCAGGGCATCCTTGAACAGGACCGACCGCGACAGATCCTGGCCCAGGGTCTCGGGCAGCAACGGGGCGCGGAACAGATTCATGCCGTCGCTGCGATGGATGGCGACGGCGCTGCCGGCCGGCAGGTTGGGCAGGGCGGCATAGAGATCGAAGGCGTCCGGCGACAGGGCGATCAGGGCCACGCCGGCGAAGTGGCCGTTGCCGTCGCGGATGGTGCGGGCCAGCGGGATCACCACCTCGCCGTAGACGCGGCTGCGCACGGGGACGTCGAGAATCACCTGCCGCGCCGGATCGTCCTTGAGGGTGCGGAAATAGCTGCGGTCGGCGACGCTGACCGGATAGCCGCCCTTCTGCTGGCTGTGCTGAACGATCATGCCGTCGCGATCGTAGAGCGCCGCCGAGCGCACATGCGGCACCCGGGCGGCGAGGTCGACGAGACGCTCCCACACCGCGTCGGCGCGGTAGGCCCGTGCCGGCCCCATGGCCTGGGTCATGGCGACGAGGACCTCCAACTCGCGTTCGTAGAAGCGAAAACGCTCGGACACGCCGCGCCCGACGAAATGCGTAGTCTCGTGCCCCTTGGTGGCGGCGGCATCGAGGCGCCCGCGATAGTCGTCCCACGCCAGACCGGCAAAGGTGAGCACAATGAAGGTGGAGAACACCGTCAATGCCAGCCAAGTCTCGGTCAGACGCTTTCGCAAAGAAGCCATCTTGAACATATTGCCATGGTGCCACGACTTTCGGCCTGCCAACAGGGCAGGGCCCCAGGTTTTCGGTATTAGAACGCTACTGCCTTGGGGGGGATCACGCCGCCCTGTCGCTCCCCCAATCGGGCAGGCGCGGGGACATGGACATCAAGCGCTTCGCCGCCTCGCCGGCCGAGGCCATCGTGCGGGCGGCTTCGGGGTCGACCAGGGCGGCATCCCCGGCCAGGGCCATCTCGGCGTGGGCGATGACGGCACCGGTGCGCTCCAGTTCCTCGTAGGCGCCGATCGGCGGGTGGTAGCCGCGCTCGACCCACGCCGTCCAGGCGGACAATTGCTGCAACAGCACTTTGGCCGCCGTCTCCAGCAGGGCGCCCTTCAGGCGGCCGAGATTGGCGGCGATGCGCTCGCGGCCGGCGTCGTCGGGCAGGGCGGACAGTTCGACCTCGGCCAGCAGGCCGAGGCTGATCACCTCGTCGAGCCGATGAACGAAGGCGCGGTGGGCGCGACGGTTGGCGACATAGCCGACGTTGTCGGTGTCGCGGGCGGCAAAAGCGCGCAGACGCGTCAGGCTTTCCGCAATCGCATCCACAAACAGCCGTGCCCGCTGACGTCGCTTGTCGCCCTGGAAGCTCACCGAAGGCCGCCGTGTCCGTACCGCTCGCGCGTCGACCCAACGCCGATGCTGCATCGCGGCAACGGACTAATGGTAACACCCGAGGGCTGCCTCCGCACCTCATATGGGGACGTAGGATGCGATAATTAAGTATATCTAGTTTGGCGTCCGGCGGCGAATCAGCGAATGGTGACGCTGACCCGCCGATTGCGCGGTTCGGGGACGCCGTCGCGGGTGGGAACCAACGGGTTCCCCTTGCCATGGAAGTCGACGGCAATTGCGGTGGCCGGAACGCCCGTCTTGACCAAGGCTTCGCGCACCGCCTCGGCGCGCTGGCGGGAAATGCGCGTGTTGATCTCGACGCCGCCGACGGAATCGGCGTGGCCGCTGACGGCGATCCACGGATGCTGCCAGTCCTTGGCGGCGGCGAGGATCGCCGGCAGGCTGGTGCGGCTTTCGTCGGTCAAGTCGGCGGTGCCGGTGTGGAAATAGAGGTTGAAGGTCTTGGGCGGCCGCGGCCGCACCGCCAGGGCCTGGCCCCACACGGAGGCGATCTCCTGCGGGGAAATCGCCTTGGGCGGTCGGGGGGCGGCGGTGGCGGAGGCGACCTCGGACACGGGATCGGCCTGGGTCATGACCTGGGAGCCTCGCTGGGTCCTGACCTCGATCCGGCCGACCTTGCCATCGGCGTCGGCTTGCAGGACGACCCGGGCGGCGGGGGCGCAACCGACCAGCAGGCCGGCGAGCAGGATTGCGGCGCATGCCTTCATGATCATTGCTCCTCGACCTGGACCAGGAAACTGGTGCCGCGAATGCCGATGGTCGAGACCGGCGTGTTCACCACCACGTTCCGGGGCGCCAATTTCCCGATCAGGCCGCTGGCAAAGGCGAAGGTTCCCGCCATCGCGCGGGTGACCATCGACAGTCGGTCATGGTCGGGATCGAACACGAACTCATCGATGACCAGACGGCTCCTGGGTCCCATGGACATGGTGGAGCCATCGGCAAAGACGGCGCCGAGGGCGCCATCCGGCCCGGTGCTCAGGAGATCGTTCAATTCGATGGAGGCGTTTTCGGCCAGGGCCATTGTCGCGCCGCCGCGCTCGACGAAGGCGGCGCGGACGGTCTTGACGCGTCCGATCTCGTCGGCGGTCGCGGCTCCCGGGACGAGAAGCGCCACCGCGACCGCAAGAGCGGCACGGCAAAGGCAAGATATGACCATGACAGTCCCCCGAATATGCCGGCCCGGATCGCTCGCGGCGGGACGGCCCATTGCCCGCCGTCCCCAAGAGGATAGCGGACCAATGGGCGCCCGTCTCGCACCGTTATCGGGCCTCCTTATCCAGACGCTTGGGAACCAAGCGTCTGGGGAGGACCGCTAGGGCGCCACCCGGCGCGACAACAGCTCGTGGACGTCGAGGAAGATCAGGCTGCGCGGATCGGTGTCGCCGAGCAGCTTCTCGGGCGACAGGCCGGGAATGCGCTCGGCCAGTTCTTCGGTCAGTTCGTCGAACTTGTGGTCGATGGCCTTCAGCGCCGCCACCTTTTGTTGCAGCGAGGCGTTGGGAGTCACGGCGACGTGCAGCAGCAGCAACCCGGCGATGGCGTTGCCGGCCGGGCTGCGCAGCGGCACCACCACCAGGCTTTCGGTGCCGTTGCGGCCGGTGGCGGTGACGCCGGAGCCGGTGCGCAGCGCCCGGCGCTTGCTGCCCTCGGCGATGCGCGGGCTGGCGTAGCGGGACTGGGCGACCACCGAGTCGCCGGTGGCCCGCACCGCCTGGATCTCCCAGGTCGGATTGGCGTGGTCGTCGCCGCGCGACACCACCTCGTAGACCACCGCGCCCTGGACGGCGGTGACCAGCGGCGACAGCATTTCCAGCATCTCGCGGTCGAGCTGGGCGAGGTGGGCGTCGTTGACCTCCAGCTCGGCCATGGCATTGAGGATCAGCGGGGCGATTTCCTGCTGCGGCCGCGAGATGCCCACCGTCACCGTCTTGGCCTGGTGGCGGATGGTGTCGATGGGCCGGGTCAGGTCCTCGATCACCGCGCGAAGCACGCTCTGCAGGGCGTCGAGGCGGGCGTCGGCGGCGGCCAGCGTTGCCGGCTGCGCCGACAGCCACGCCCAGTAGCGGGCCAGACCGACGGTAAGACGGGCCGACAGCGCCGAATCGGTGACCCCGGTCTCGACCTCGGCCAAGGCGGCGTCGAGGGCGGCGAGCAGGCGGTCGCGGGTGAAGCCGGCCGGGTTGTCGACGATCGCCGACAGCTCGGCGCGGACGTCGCGGAACGGCGCGCAGGTGGCGTCGATGGCCTGGGCGGCGGCGATGCCGAACAGATGCCCGGCGACGGTGGCGAGGACGAAGTTGAGGCCGCCGCCGACGGTGGGCAGGTGGATGGTGGCGGTGGCCACCTCGTCGAAGCGGTTCTCGCCCTCGGCGCACAGCACCAGCGGGCGGCCGTTATGGGCCTTGAAGATCGACACTTCCTTGACCGTGTCCTGGACGACCATTTCCGGCAGGTCGTTGGCGACGACGATGGTCATCGGCTCGGTGGAGAGGTCGATGTGCTTCTTGTCTTCGGTGACGTCGCAGGGGATGCCCTTGTAGCACAGCTCGGAGAGCTTGATGCGGATCTCCTCGGCGGCGATGCGGTTGGCGCCGTTGCCGACCAGGGCCCAGTTGCGGACGAAGGGGGCGGTGTCGGCGGCGACCTTGGCGATGTGGGCGCGGTTGCCCAGCACCTGGGCGATCTTGCCCGGCAGCGCCTCCAGGGCCTCGATCTCCTCGGCCACCTGGCGCTCGGACATGGTGCCGAGCTGGTGGGCGAGCAGCAGGCCGAGCAGCTTGCCGGCGGTGACCTGCGAGTAATAGGCCTTGGTCGAGGCGACGCTCATCTCCACGTCGCGGCCGTCCGAGGTGTAGAGGAACGAGTGCGCCTTCTGCACCAGCGCCGAATTGCGGCGGTTGACGATGGCATGCACCCAGGCGCCGCGCGCCTTGGCCAGATCGACGGTGCGGTTGGTGTCGGTGGTGGTGCCCGACTGGCTGACGGCGATCAGCATCGCGTCGTCGAAGCGCCCGTCGGCCATGAAGCCGAACAGCTCGGAAGCCTTGCCGGCGTCGACGGTGATGCCGGCCGAGGCGACGGCGCGGCGCACCAGATGGGCGATGCCCATGCCGGCCACCGAGGCGGTGCCCTGGCCGACGACGATGATGCGGCGGATCGGCTGCTGCTCGCGGCTGGTCAGGCGGCGCAACAGCAGGTCGCCGTGGCCGAAGCCGTTGATGAGGAACTTCACCCGGTTGTTTTCCAGGTGATACTTGCCGGCCAGGGTCTTCCTGACGCTTTCCGGCGCCTCGGAGACTTCCTTCTCGATGTAGGTGGGGAAGTCGCCGCGGAAGATGTCGCGGGCGAAGATCTGGATCGCTTCGCTGGGCGGCGACCACGCCGCGTTGCCGGCCAGGTTGTGGCCGGTCAGCGTGGTGCCGTCGCGGGTGTCGAGGTCGATCACCACCCCCATCTCGCCGCCGATGTTGAGCGGGCGATAGGCGCGGGCGAGGGCGGCGATGCCGTAGACTTCGGAGGCGATGACGAAGCCGTCGGGCAGCTCGGCGACGTAGAGCGCTTGGCCGCTGCCCTTCTGCCCGACCAGCAGGCGACGCGGATGGTCGAGGTGCTGCATCACCACCGCCAGCGAGCCGTGGCAGCGGCGCATCAGGCCGAGGAAGCGGGTCTGCGGCGCTTCGTCGGGATGGGTGTCGAGGGCATAGACCACCGGCAGGATCTTGGCATCGGTGCTGACCGCCGGGTTGATGACCAGGCCGCGGCCCTGCACCGAGGTCGCCACCAGGGTGTGGTGGTTGTCGACGTCGCCATTGAGGACGAAGGTGGTTGCCGAGGCCTCGGAATTGTCGTCGGGACGGCCGTCGCGCCACATGCGGCCGTCGACCGGATGGCAATTGGCGATGTTGATGATGCCGTTGGAGGCCCAGCGGGTGTGGCTGGCGATGCTCACCACCTTGAGGCGCGGGGCCAGCGCCCACAGCAGGGCATCGGCCCTGATGGCGGCGCGCAAGGCGGCGCCGTTGTCGCCCAGGCGCCCGACCAGGTTGGCCACCTTGTAGGTGGCGCGGACCACCCAGACGCCGGTGCCGGTGCGATGGACGGCCATCTGCCGGCTCTCGGCCTCGTCGGCGCCCAGGCGCAGGCCGAGTTCGGCCTTCAGCGCCGCGCTCAGGCCGGATTCCGGCGCCTGATGGCCGTCGAGTTCGAGGACGATGCCGATGCCGGCGGAATCGCGGCCGCGAACCTCCAGCTTGTCGAGGCTTTCCAGCACCGTCTCGGTCGCCCAGGCGAGGAAATGGGCCGGACGGCCGGATTCGGCATAGGCCATCGGCAGCACCCGGGCGACGCGGGCGAGATTGCCCAGCACCTCGGTCTCGATCTGCCACAGATAGTCGGACAGGCGTTCCTTGATCGCTTCGACGCGGTCGGTGCGGCCGTCGCTGGCGATCTCGTCGGCGGCGCGCTGGCGCAGCACCGACAGGGCGTGGGCGATGGCGGCGAAGGTGGCTGCGGCGGCCGGGTCGGTGGCGATCTCGGCGTGGACGGCAAAGCCGTTGAGCGGGGCGAAGTCGGCGGCCAGACGCTCCAGCGCCTCGATGGCCGGCAGCCAGTCGCCGACGGCGGCCAGGGAGGCTTCGAGCCGCTGGCGGACGAAGGCGAAGGCCGACAGGTCGGCCCGTGCGGCCCACCCTTCGTTGCTGAGAAAAGCGGCGATTCCACACATGGCCGGGGCTCGGGAATTCTTGGCGGTCCCAGCGGTGTAGGGGATCGCCCGCCGCCAGTCAACGGCGTTGCGGTCTATGCCCCCTCGCCCGCGTGCGGGCGAGGGGCGTTCAACGCCAGTTCCAGATCCTCGATCAGGTCGAGGGCATCCTCCAGCCCCACCGACAGCCGCAGCAGGCCCTCGCCGATGCCTTGGGCCAGCTTGTCTTCGGCGGCGAGACGCTGGTGGGTGGTGGTCCAGGGATGGCAGATCAGGCTTTTGGCGTCGCCCAGATTGTTGGAGATGTCGATCACCTCCAGGCGGTTGAGCAGGTCGTAGGCCGCCCGGCGCCCGCCCGTCATCGTGAAGGCGAGGATGCTGCCGTACCCGCTCATCTGCCGTGCCGCCAGGGCGTGCTGGGGATGGCTGGCGAGGCCGGGATAGAGCACGGTGCCGACTTCCGGCCGTCCTTCCAGGAAGCGGGCGACGGCCAGGGCATTGGCACAGGCGCGTTCCACCCGCAGGTCGAGGGTCTCCAGCCCCTTCAGCAGCACCCAGGCGTTGAAGGGCGACAGCGCCGGGCCGGTGTGGCGCAGGTACGGGCCGAGCACGTCCTGGCAGAAGGCCTTGGTCCCCAGCACCGCGCCGCCCAGGCAGCGGCCCTGGCCGTCGATGTGCTTGGTGGCCGAGTAGACCACCACGTCGGCGCCGAGGGCCAGCGGCCGTTGCAGCATCGGGGTGGCGAAGACGTTGTCGACCACCAGCCGCGCCCCCGCCCGGTGGGCGAGGGCGGCGACGGCGGCGAGGTCGATGATCTCCAGGGTCGGATTCGACGGGGTTTCGAGGAACACCACCGCCGTCGGCTTGGCCAGCGCCGCCTCCCAGGCGCCAAGGTCGGTGCCGTCGACCAGCACCGCCTCGATGCCGAAGCGCGGCATCAGGTCGGCGATGATCCAGGTGCACGAGCCGAACAGCGCCTTGGGCGCCACCACCCGGTCGCCGGCCTTGACCTGGCACATCAGCGCCGCATGCACCGCCGCCATCCC
This sequence comes from Magnetospirillum sp., assembly GCA_016212565.1. Classification (GTDB taxonomy): domain Bacteria; phylum Pseudomonadota; class Alphaproteobacteria; order Rhodospirillales; family Magnetospirillaceae; genus JACRFY01. Next base: position 7,771 of record JACRFY010000220.1, read on the forward strand.
CGAGGCGGTGGCGCGGCAGGCCTCGGCGCCCTCGACGGCGGCCAGACGGTCCTCGAAGATCGCCACGGTCGGATTCTTGAAGCGGGAATAGACCATGCGGTCGAGCGTGCCGTCGAAGCTCTGCTCCGCCTCTTCCGCCGAGCCGTAGACGTAGCCCGAGGTCAGGAACAAGGCCTCGCTGGTCTCGCAGTGATTGGAGCGGGTCAGCCCGCCGCGAACCTGCAATGTCCGCGGCCGCAAGCGCCGCCCTTCCGTCCCGTGCCCGCTCATGCGCATCGCCCTCCGCCAACGAAAACCCCGACCGGGGGAAAGGTCGGGGCCGGACGGTTGCTTCCAGCGCGAGCCTCTTTAGCGGTTGTTTAACGTGGCCGCAAGCCGGTCGGACAAATCACCACGGTGGAAATACATACGCGATCACGTGTCGTCCGTCAATGGCTCGCAATATACACCATGAGCGGTGGCCATATCCGATTGGGACGGTGCGATGAAATTTCTTTCCGTTGGTCATGCCGCGGTTGTGGTGCCGCGGCGCCGCTCCTATGCTGCATCGCAACAAAACCGTGGAAAGGACCGTTCATGCCCGAGATTCAGGCTGCCCCCGTGTCGTTGATGACCCTTGCCGGCAAGAAGGGGCTGGTGGTGGGGATCGCCAACGAACAGAGCATCGCCTATGGCATCGCCCGCCATTGCCGCGCCTACGGCGCCGAGCTGGCGGTGACCTACCTCAACGAAAAGTCGGAACGTTTCGTCCGTCCCCTGGCCGAGGCCCTGGGCAGCCCGATCATCGTTCCCTGCGACGTGCGCGAGGATGGGCAACTGGAGGCGGTGTTCGCGCGGATCGCCGAGAAATGGGGCAAGCTGGACTTCCTCATCCACTCCATCGCCTTCGCCAACCGCGAGGACCTGCACGGCCGGGTGGTCGATTGCTCGCGCGACGGCTTCGCCCTGGCGATGGACGTGTCGGTGCATTCGTTCATCCGCATGAGCCGGCTGGCCGAGCCGCTGATGACCGACGGCGGCTGCCTGATGACGGTGTCCTTCTACGGCGGGCGCAAGGTGGTGGACAATTACAACCTGATGGGGCCGGTCAAGGCGGCGCTGGAAAGCGCCACCAAGTACATGGCGGTGGAATTGGGGCCGAAGCGCATCCGCGTCGTCGCCCTGTCGCCCGGTCCGCTGAAGACCCGCGCCGCTTCGGGCATCGCCCGCTTCGACGAGCTGATGGACGCCGCCGCCGCCAAGGCGCCGACCAACCAGCTGGCGACCATCGACGATTGCGGCTCGTTCGCCGCCTATCTGGTCAGCGATCTGGCCAAGTCGGTGACCGGGACGACGCTGTTCATCGACGGCGGCACCCACATCCGCGGCTGAGGCGGTTCCGCCGCCGCGGCGGCGTGGCGATAGGCGGCGAGGCTGTGCACCAGCGCCTCCAGGCGCCGGTCGAGCCGGAGGACGGCGGCGGCACGATCCCGCCGCCGCTCCGCCACCGCCCGGCGGGTCTCGCCGGCCAGACGGGCGAACAGCCGCCGCCGTCCCGTCCCGTCCTGCGCCGCAGGCCGCGGAATCGGCCCGTCCCAGCGACGCTCGGCGGCATCGAGGCGGGCAAAGGGATGCGGGCAGGCCGGCATGGCGGGCTCCGGAACGGGGGGGGGGCGTAGGAATAAATAACGGAGCGGCCGCGGAAAGTCAAGACAACGATCCTTCCGCCCAGCGCTCCGAACTCAGGGACGGCGGTGATGCAGGTCGCGGTCGCCGTGCGGAATCCCCAAGAGTCCACAGCTCCTAGCGCCTTCGCGGGGATGACGGACAAGGCAAAGGACTGTGGTCCTTCACCCGATTGCCCTGTGCCCTTGCGCCGCACGCTGCGGTCGCTAAAATCGTCGCGCCTATTCGCTTTCAGGAGTGTGGCGTTCCGCCGCCCATGACCGGTTTCCGTCCCCTTGGCCTCGATGTCCTCGCCTTCTGGCGGGCCATCGAATACCTGACCCCCGCCAGTCCCGACGACGCCACCCACAAGGCGCCGCGGGTGATCCGCAAGCCCGAGGACCGCGAGGGGGCGTGGGACATCGCCGGGCCCGAGGACCTGCCGTGGAGCGAGGGGCTGGCGCCACACTACGCTGCCACCGACAAGGAAATCTGGCGCTTCGTCGTCACCGTCGGGTTTTCGCCGGTAGACGACGCCATGGACGAGCTGCGCGAGCTGCTGGGCCATCTGCCCGACGACGCCGAGCGGCCGGGTGGTGGCGGCGACATGGCGTTGGCCTCGATCGTCGCCACCGCTGCGGGAGTCTACGCCGAGGCCGCTGCGGTGGCGCCGATGCCGTGGGCAATGGGCAAGGTGCGGGCCGTCGGGCATCCCACGGACCTGGACGATTTCGAGGCGTTTGAGGCCGACGTGCTGGAGCGGCTGGGCAGGTTCCTGTCGCAGGCCGACGAGGAGGGCAACGGCGAGGCGCGTCCCCTCACCGTCGAGACACTGAAGGGCCTGTGCGATCTGGTGACCGCCGCCGCCGACTGGGCGCCGCGTCGGCCGTTGAAACTGCTGGCGCGGGTACGGGCGGCGCGGGTGAGCCTGCGCCAGGACGGCAGCTTCAACGAGGTCGAGCCCGACATCCTGGGCAGCTTCGTCGCCGCCGACCTCACCCGCGTGCGCCAGGCCCTGGCCGATGGGAATGTCGGCGAGGGGCTGGCGGCCTATCTGTCCGGCTTGCCGGCGGGGACCGCGCGCAGCGACCTGATGGCCGATCCCGCCGCCGCTGGCCGCTGGCTGTCTCCGGCCCTGCTGCCGCCGGCGCGCTGGCCGTCGAAGCCGCAGGAGAAACTGGTGACCGCCCAGCAATTGGCGGTCAACGCCGCCTTCGCCCGGCTGAAGGATTCGACCGGCCTGTTCAGCGTCAACGGCCCGCCCGGCACCGGCAAGACCACTCTGCTGCGCGATGTGGTCGCCGCCGTCATCGTCGAGCGCGCCAAGGCGCTGGCCGGCCTGGACTCGCCCGAGAACGCCTTCGCCGAACGTCGTCAGGTGGCGGGCAACAGCCTGTGGACGCTGGACCCGCGGGTAAAGGGTTTCGAGATGGTGGTGGCCTCCACCAACAACGGCGCGGTCGAGAACGTCACCGTCGAACTGCCCGGCCTGAACGCCGTCGATCCCGCCTGGGCGGCGGAATGCGACCATTTCGCCGCGGTGGCGCGTACCCTGCTGGACCCCGAACCGGGCGAGGCCGAGGCGTCGGGCAAGCCCTCGTCCTGCTGGGCGCTGGTGGCGGCGGTGCTGGGCAATCGCCGCAATCGCAGCCGCTTCGTCAGCCGGTTCTGGTGGGCCGAACCGGGACGCAAGACGTTCCTCGGCAGGCCGCAGCCGCCCCATTGGCAAAGCTTCAGGACGGCGCTCGACCGGCTGGGACGCAACCCGCCCGACTGGCGCCGCGCCTGCACCACCTTCCGCGACCGTCTGGCGGACGTGGAGCGGCTGCTGGCTCCACCCGTGGCCTTCGCGGCCGCCCAGCTCCGCCTGCGCGAGATCGCCGGAGTGGACGCGGCGTGGGAGGCAATGGAGCGCGACGTCGATGCCCATCTCGCCCTGCGCCCGCATTGGCTCGATCTGCTGCGGCGGCCGTGGGCGTGGTGGGCATGGCTGCGCCGCGGCGGGGTGCTGAACGATCGCTTCCAGGCCATGACCCGGCATCTGATCGACCGGGGCGGGCATGTGCGCGGCCGCGGCCTGTCGGCGGTGGCCGCCCGCCGTCAGTCCGCCCGCGATCTGTCGCGTCGGGCCGAGGACGAGATCAAGCGCCTGCGCGCCACCCTGCCATCGGGCATGACGGTCGTCGACGCAGCGTTTTTCGCCCGGGTGGCCGGCGACCGCGAAAAGGCGGTACCGTGGTGCGACGAGGGACTGGACCGGGCGCGCAAGCGCTGCCTGCTGGCGGCGCTGGACCTGCACCGCGCCTTCCTGGCCGGCGCCCACAGGCAGGTCGCGGCCAACCTGCGCCAGGCCACCGACCTGCTGCGCGGCAAGCTGGCGCCCATGGAATGCGGCGAGGCGCTGGAGGACCTGTGGGCCTCGTTGTTCCTGGTGGTGCCGGTGGTGTCCACCACCTTCGCCTCGTTCCCCCGCCTGTTCGCCGGCATGGGTCGGGAAAGCCTGGGCTGGCTGCTGGTGGACGAAGCCGGCCAGGCCACCCCCCAGGCGGCGGTGGGGGCGCTGTGGCGGTCGCGCCGCGCCGTGGTGATCGGCGATCCGTTGCAGATCGAGCCGGTGGTGCCGCTGCCCGGATCGGTGATCGAAGCGCTGCGCCGGCGCTTCGGCGTCGCCCCGCTGTGGCATCCGGTCGAGCACTCGGCCCAGGTGCTGGCCGACCGCGCCAATCCGCTGGGCGCCATGATCGGCAAGACCTGGGTGGGCAGCCCGTTGCGCGTCCACCGCCGCTGCACCGACCCGATGTTCGCGGTGGCCAACGCCATCGCCTACGACCACACGATGGTGTTCGGCGACGTCCCCACCGAGGCGATGCCGCTGGGCCCGAGCCGCTGGCTGGATGTCGGCGGCCTGCCCGCCGACGACGGCCACTTCATCCCCGACCAGGGCGCGGCGGTGCTCGACCTGTTGCGCCACGCCGGCGCGGCCCTGGACCAGGTGTTCGTCGTCACCCCCTTCCGCACCGTCGCCCAGGGCATGAAGGCCGCCGCCCGCAAGGCCGGCCTGCCGGGGGCGTGGACGGGGCGCAACATCGGCACCGTCCACACCTTCCAGGGCAAGGAGGCCCCGATGGCGATCCTGCTGCTGGGCGGCAACCCCGCCCGCCCCGGCGCCTTCGAATGGGCCGCGGCGAGGCCGAACCTGCTCAACGTCGCGGTGACGCGGGCGAAGCGGGCGGTGTACGTGGTGGGGGATCGCGGGCGGTGGCGGGAGTTGGATTATTTCGAGCGGCTGGATCGGGAGGTGGGGTGAAGGAGGAGGTCTTCGAGGATCAGGGAGGGGTTTTCGGTGGAAGGAGCGCGGGATTCATTCCTGGCGAGTTTGGCGAGGATGTCGGGGGGTGTCGCTGGGTTTTCCGCCACGCTGTTGCGCACCTCTTCTTCCCGATCCTCGGCGAGCTTGGCGAGGATGTCGGGGGGTGTCGCCAGATTTTGCGCCACGCTGTTGCGCACCCATTTTTCCTGATCCTCGGCGAGTTTGACGAGGACGTCGGGGGGCGTCGCCGGATTTTTCGCCACGCCTCCGCGCACCCGCCCCTCCTTATCGTCGGCGAGACGGGCGAGGATGTCGGGTGGCGTCGCCGGATTTTCGCCACGCTCTGGCACACTGAAACGTCTTGATCCTCGGCGAGTTTGGCGAGGATGTCGGGGGGCGTCGCCGGATTTCCCGCCACACTCTTGCGCACTCCAAAGTTCGGATCCTCGGCGAGTTTGATGAGGATGTCGGGTGGCGTCGTCGGATTTTGCACCACGCTGCTG
>JACRFY010000221.1 GCA_016212565.1 Magnetospirillum sp.
CCGAGCGGCCGCGCGCCTACACCTTCTGGGACTACCAGGCCGGCGCCTGGCCGCGCGATCTGGGCCTGCGCATCGACCACTTCCTGCTCTCGCCGCGCGCCGCCGACCGGCTGAAGGCCTGCGATGTCGACAAGGAGCCGCGCGGCAAGGACAAGGCCAGCGACCACACGCCGCTATGGCTGGAGGTGGATGGCGTATCCTGAAGCGTGATGCCCAAAATGTGCATCACGCTTCAGGCATTATGGTTTCGCCCTCGCCGGGCGCGGCCCTCCGGCCGCTAGGCCGCTCGCTCAATGCTCGCAAAAGCGCCGCGTCGCACATTTAAGGCGCGGCACTCTAGCCGGAACGGCTCAGGCCCGGGCGGGCGGCAACCACTTGAGGAGCATGGAATAGAGAATCTGCGGCCGCACCGGCTTGCCGAGATGGTCGTTCATCCCCGCTTCCAGGCAGTGTCGTCGTTCGTCGTCGAAGGCGTTGGCGGTCATGGCCACGATGGGGACGTCCTGGCGATCGGGCAAGGCGCGGATCGCCCGTGCCGCATCGAGGCCGTTCATCAGCGGCATATGCACGTCCATCAGGATCAGGTCGTAAGGGACCGCCTGCGCCATTTCGACCCCAAGCTTGCCGTTTTCGGCGATGTCGATCGCGAGGCCGGTCTTGGCCAGCAGGGCGAGGGCAACCTTGCGGTTGACCGGGTTGTCCTCGACCAGCAAGACCCGGCAGTGGTCGAAACGGTCGGCCACCTGCCGATCCGGCGCGGTGGCCGACAGGGCGGCCGAATCGCCGGCCGCCTCGGCACGGTGCAGGCGGGCGGTGAACCAAAAGCGGCTGCCGCGTCCGGGCTCGCTCTCCACCCCCACCTCGCCACCCATCAATTGCGCCAGTTCGCGGTTGATGGCCAGTCCCAGGCCGGTCCCGCCATCACGGCTGGTGCCCACGGTGGCGACCTGCTCGAAGGCGTCGAACAGCCGGCCCACATCCTCGGTGGCGATGCCGATGCCGGTGTCCTCGACCTCGAACCGCAGCAGCAGATCGCTGCCGCCGAGATCCGCGGCCCGCACATGCAGGGCCACGTATCCCCGCTCGGTGAACTTCATCGCGTTACCGAGGTAGTTGAGGATGGCCTGGCTGAGGCGGGTGCGGTCGCCGCACAGGAAGTTGGGAATGGCCGGATCGACGACCACCCGCAGCTCGATCCCCTTGGTGCGGGCCTTGTCGGCGATCACCGCGCGCACCCCTTCGACCATGGCGGCGAGGTCGAAATCGGCCTCGGTGATGGCCAGCTTGCCGGCCTCGATCTTCGACAGGTCGAGAATGTCGTTGATGATCGACATCAGATGGCCGGCGGCGCCGGCGATGGTGGTCAGATGGTCGAGATGCTCGGGGTCGCGGATCTGGCCCAGCAGAACGTCGGTGAGGCCGATCACCGCGTTCATCGGGGTGCGGATTTCGTGGCTCATGGCGGCAAGGAAGCGGCTTTTCGCCTGGGTCGCATCCTCGGCCCGCAGCAAGGCGGTGCCGAGATCGCGATTTCGCAACGCCAGTTCGGCGTGGGCTTCGGCCAGCGCGTTCTGAACCTCCTTCAGCGGACTGATGTCCACGGCGATCGAGTACTTGCCGCGACGGCCGTCGAACCAACTGATCAACGATTCGCGCAGTTGATACCAGCGGTCGTCGACGTCGTTGAAGTGATCGAAAACGATACAGGGCTCACTGGCCGGGTCGGCTTGAAGCAGTTCGGGAACCTTGCAGAAGATGCACGGCGAATCCTGGCGATAGATGGCCTGATGGCAGATCTGCCCCGGCGCGGCACCGGTCCTCTGGCGCATGGCGCGGTTGGCGCAGATGATGCGGCGCGTCGTGACGTCCGCCACGTAGACCGGGAACGGTATGACGTCGAAAATGACTTCCCAGTAGCCAGGGTCGGTCGCCGTGCCGGCCACGGAGGCGACCTTCATCCGTGGCTCCCCGGCTCGCGCCGCTTCATCGCCTTGGCGACCATGTCGGCCAGCTTCTCGGGGCGGATCGGCTTCAGCACGTAGCCGCACGCGCCAGCGTCGAGGGCATCGATAACCATCCTCTCCTGGCCGTGCGAGGTCACCATGATGATAGCGGCGTGGGGAAACTCCGCGACGATCTGTCGCGTCGCCGAGACCCCGTCCATGCCCGGCATGGTGATGTCCATGGTCACTAGATCGGGACGCAGGGTGCGATAGGCCGGCAGCGCCTTTTCGCCGCAATTGGCGGTTCCCACCACCTGATGGCCCATGGCGTCGAGCATCACCGTCAGCTTCTTCACGGTAATCAACGAATCGTCGACGATAAGTACGTTCAATGAATCCATGGCCTTCACCATCTAGCGCCGATAATTCAACCAGGCGTCGAACAGATCTCGTGGACCGACCAGCCCCACGCTGACATAGCCCGTATCTGTGCGGATCCGCATGCTGGCAAAAACCGCGTCCTTGGGCCGGTGCACACTGCGGGCATCCTCGATCACCACCGGCGGCGACAGTGTGATGGACTTCTCGATATGCTGGAAGTCGGAAGTGCACAATCCGAGGATGGTATTGACAATTTCGGCCACCGCGTCACGGACGTGAAGTTGCGTCTCGTCCTCGGGCACGTCCAGGCCGTCGGCGATCCGGGCGAACATGACCTCCACCAGGTCCTTCTCGAAGCTGAAGGCAATCAGCAGGCTGACCGGCCCGCCCAGCCCGGCGATGGCGGTGAGATCGTGCAATTGCAGCCTGCGGACGTCGCATCGCACCGCCTCGGCCCCCTCGACGGCAACGCCGGCTTCCTGTTCGAGGACGAAGCGGGTGCGTTCGAGCACCGAATCCATGACGGCCGGAATGATCGATTTGTCGAAGCTCATGCGGCCTCCGCGGGTCGGCGCTGGCGATGGGGCAGATTGAAGATGAAGCGTGTTCCCTGATGCCGCCGGCTGACCACACTGGCGGTACCGCCCAGGGCCTCGGCAGCGCTGCGCACGGCGGCAAGGCCGACGCCGCGGCCGGACAGATCGGAGATCGCGGCGGCGGTCGACAGCCCGTCGGCGAAGACGACGTCGGCGATCCGCTCATCGCTCAGGCCGGCGGCGGCATCGCCAAGGCGCGCCGCCGCCGCACGCCGGAGGGCGGCGAGGTCGAGACCGGCCCCGTCGTCGGCGATGTCGATGCGAACGGCATCGGCCGAATTGTGGACCGAGCAGACGATGCGGCCGGTGGGATCCTTGCCGAGGTCGAGCCGCACATCCGGCGCCTCGATGCCGTGATCGACGGCGTTGCGCAGAACATGGCCAAGGGCGCGCAGGAACGGATGATAGGTCTCGGCGGGAACGGAGACCTCGTCGCCCTCGACCACCAACGGGGCGATGTCCTTGTCGCACCGTTCGGCGAGGCGGCCGACCAGGGGCGCGTAATCGGCCAGCGCCGCCTTGAGCGGGACCGTCCGCAGGGCGGCAAGGGCCTCGCACAGGCCGTCGGCGGCCGGATCGCTCTCGGCCAACCGGGCGGCGAGATGCTCGATCCGCTTGAACTGCGCCATCGACAACTGGATCGTCCCCTCGCCGGCAAGGAAGTCCTCGCCCAGCACGTCGCGGATGGCCGCCAGGTCCCGCTCCAGCGCTCCAGGGCAATCGGCGTCGGACAGGGCGCGGCGGATGGCGGCCGCATCCGCGGTCTCGGGGGCTTCGCTCATCGCCTGGAGGCGGTGTTCAAGCGCATGCAGTGCCGCCGGCAGGTGCTGGAAGCTGAACTGGCTGAAGGTGCCCTTGAAGGTATGGACCTGGCGATAGACCGTGGCCAGGGGCTGCGGCGCCGCCATGTCCTCGCCGACGAAGCGGCGCAACTCCGCCAAGGCGCCGAAGAAATCATGGCCGTCGCTGACCGCGGCGACGATCATTTCCAGCCGCTTGCGCTCGCGCTCCACCTGGCGGGCAAGGCTGCGGGCCTCGGTGACGTCGGTCAGCACCAGCATCAGGGCGCCGTTGCCGAGCGGACGGTATTCGACCGCCAGCGTCTTGTCGCCGAGCGTGATCTCGGCCGGCAACAGCGACAGCAGCACCGCTTGGCGATCGGGCTCCGGCTCGGCCAGGGCCTTGGCCACCACCAAGCGCATCAGCGCCCCAGCCTCGTCGTCCCGGCCCGAAAACAGCAGCGCGTCGGCGGCCCGTCCCGCCGGGGGGATACCGAGCATCTCGGTGCAGGCGCGGCTATGGCCCTCGGCGACGATCAGATCGGCGCCGAACGACAGAAAGCCCTGGCCGGAATTGTCGAGCAGCGTATTGACCTGCTCGGACTTCTGGCGGGCGGCCTTGTAGAGGACCTCCTGCCGGCGGCCCGAGGCATAGCCGAACAGGGCGACCAGGATGCTGACGGTGACGGCGGCAACGACGTAGGAATAGGCCACCCGCCGCAGCGCATCGCTGGCGGTCTCCGCCCGCACCTTGGCGGTGCGGGTGCTGTCGGCGATGATGTCCGACAATTGCCGCGACAGCGCGTCGACATGGCGGTTGTAGGGCTCGACGAAGGCCACCGCGGTCTTGAAGTCGATGTCCAGCATCGAACCGAGCCAGTCGATCGCCCCCTTGTAGGTCCTCAGGTCGTCGATGAAGGTATCCAGGGTCTCGCGCTGAACAGCGGACTGGCCGTCGCGGTAGCGTTCGAGGTCGGCGGCAATGGCCTCGACGCGGGCCGACAGCTCGACGATGCGGGGCGCGAAGTCGCCGCCCTGCTTCGCCGCCGCCGCCCGGGTGATCAGGCGGTACATGTCGGTATTGGCGCTTTGCAGCCGGCTGTTGATATCGGCCAGGCGGGCCGAGCTTTCGAGATCGGTTTCGACCACCGCGGTCATGCTCTCCTGCTGGGTGCGCAGCGCCGCGCTGCCGATCAGGAACAGCACCGCGAACAGCGTCACCACCAGCAGCGGCAGCAGCGCCACCCGGATCGCCAGCGGCAGGTGCCGGTGTCGGTCGTGGAAGGCGAGAGCGGCAAGGCGGGCGCGCATGTCAGTATTCTTTGACCATCATGCGGAAGGCGCGGACGAAATCGATTCCCGACGCGGTCGAGGCGGCGCGGCTGACGATCACCTCGACCGCGGGCTCGGTGGCGATGCCGAGAACGCAGCTGCCGATATGGACGCAGGCCAGCTCGGCGGTGATGGTCAGGGTGCCGCCGCGGCGGGCGAACGCGGACACCTTGGCGAACTGAAGCTCGACCCCGCGGGCGACGATGGCGACCCGGTAGGCGGGCGCCTGGTCAAGCTCGTGGATATCGACCAGGATCGGCATCAGCTCCGCCTTGACATTGCGCGCCGCAGTGCTCAACCAGCCGAGGATGGCCTGGGCGTCCTGGAGCGAGGCCTTGCTGCGCGGGTCGTGGATCACCGCCACCGCCACTTCCCCGCGCAACGGGGCGCTGAGGAACTCGATGCCGCGGATGCCGACCTGGATGTCCTTGAGCGTGGTCGCCGCTGCCGGCGCCCCGCCAACGCTCAGGAATAGCAGCGCCGACAGGGCGAAGCGGGGGAAATGGCGGTGTGGCGTCACGCGTCCCTCCCCGGCTCAGTAGTGGAGGGTCACGGTGCCGAGCACCCGGCGCTCGACCGCCGGGCCGGCATCGACGGTCTGCCGCGTCTGGTTCAGTTGCTGCCCGCTGACGGCCAGCCGGAGGAAATCGGTGGCCTCCCATCCCAGCCGGGCATCGGCAATGAAGTAGTCCTTGATGCGACGCCGTTCGAGGGCCGTGCCGGCATCGTTGACCCGCAATTCGTCGAAATGGGACTGCCAGCGGCCGAACACGTCGATCTCGAAGCGCCTCCAGCTTCGCCCCAGCCCCAGCCCCGCCGCATGGGTGGGCGTGCCGTGGGCGAAGTCGGCCGTGCTAACGTTGCCGGTGACGCCGAGGTCGTCGTCGATGGCGACGACGGCATAGCTGGCCCGCCACCGCCAGCCCTCGGCATCGGCACCCTTCAGCGTCAGTTCGCCGCCCACCGCGGTGCTGCGGCCGATGTTGCCGGCATAGTTGACCCCGTTGGCACCGATGAAGCCGGCGTCGCCCGGTGCCGCCGAGAGGCCGCGGCTGCTCTGGGTGAACAGGGCCAGCTCGGCCTTGGAGGCGATCTCCGGCAGGGCACGGGCATAGGCGGCTTCGTAATTCATCACCACCGTCGGCTTGACGATGGGCGCGCCCTGATAGGTCCGGCCGTTGGGTGGCCCGACGGTGAAGCCGCTGTCCACCGGTTGCGGAAACAACTGCTGGAACGAGGGGATCTGCACCCCGCGCGCCACCGTGGCGCGGAAGGTGTCGTCGGCGGTGGGGCGGTAGACCGCCGCCGAATTGAAACTGGGCTCGGTGAAGGCAATGCCGTCGTACTCGGACGCGGAATAGGCGATGGTCGCAGCCACCGGACCGGAATAGGACGATTCCATGTGGTCGAGCCGCAGCGAATTGGTCAGCGCCACCGTCGGCGTCGCCTGCCAGTTCCACATCGCGTTGGGTGCAAGGGTGCGCAAGCCGGCCTCGGCGCCGGCATAGATGGAGCCGCGCACGGTGTTGTCGCGGAACTCCAGGCCCAGCCGCACGGTGTGGTCGCTGGCCGGCTTCATCAGGGTGCTGGCCTGGACCACGTACAGTTCGTTGACGATGCCGGTGCAGGTGCGGCAGTTGTAGCCGGCCAGGTATTGGTACTCGACCCAGTTGCGATAGGCATTGAGGTTCAGATAGCCAAAGCCGGTCTCGCGGCCCACGCCCAGCTTCTCGCGGTTGGTCTGATAGGTGGTCCAGGCGGGGAATCCGCCCAGGGCCATTTCGTACTGCTTGGCATCGGTGACATCGACCTCGGCCGAGACGTCGATGCCCGTCGGCAGCACGGCGCGGCCATGGGCGTAGACGCTGCGGTTGAAAGCATTGTCGGGCGTGGCGCCGAAGAAGGTCGCCGGATCGTTGACCGCGAACTCGCGGGCCCCACGCTCGCTGGCCGACAGCCGCAATCCGGCGCGATCGCCCAGCCGGATGGTGCCCACCCCCGAAAGCTGCTGATTGGCCTGCGACCCGACGCGTGCGGTCGCCGACTGGACGGCGTCGAAGATGGGATCGACGGTGACGATGTTGATCACGCCGGCCACGGCATTGAAGCCGTAGAGGGCCGAGTTGGGGCCTTTGATGACTTCGATCTGACGGATTTCCTCCAACTGCACCGGCAAGGTCGGCCAGGCGGTGTAGGCATAGAAATCGACGTAGATCTGGCGGCCGTTCAGCAGCACCAGGACGCGCGAGCTGTTGGCGGAATTGTAGCCGCGGATGCCGATATCGGCCGATGCATTGCCATAGCGACGGACGTCGATTCCGGCGAGATGGCGCAGGATGTCGGGAACATTGTCGGCGCCCGAGCGGCGGATGTCGTCGGCGGTAACGATTTCCATGTTGACCGGCGCATCGGTCGCCCGCTGCGGCGATCCGGTCGCGGACACGGTCACCGGCCCGCCGAACATGGCCTCCAGCCCGCCGTAATCCATCACCTGGGCGGCGCCGGGAAACGCGGCAGCCACCAGCGGCACCGCGACCATGCAAGACCAAAACCGCATTGCCCACCCGTGTGCCGGAAACCGCAGATCGCAAGACCATCAGAGGTGTAGGAAGCCCCTTCGCCCCCGACCCAAGATATCCCGCTCGGGCGACCCCCACAACACTTGTCGACGCGCGGCGCATCCCGCGCTTTTGGCCGTCCCCTGCCATCCATTTGGTGATAGATTGCGCGCCGATTTGCGAAAAACGCCACATTCCTGTCGCCACCCCACGTGATCAACGCACTGCACAAGGGCCTTCCACCATGCATACCTTCGCTGGCCGTCTCGTCATCCTCGGCTTCGGCAGCATCGGCCAGGGTGTCCTGCCGTTGATTCTTCGCCATATCGGCATCGCCCGCGAGCGGATCACCATCGTCACCGCCGAAGAGCGCGGGCATTCCGAGGCCGACGCGTTCGGCGTCCGCTTCGTCAACCAGCCGGTGACGCGCGACAATTACCGCGAGGTACTGGCGCCGCTGCTGGGCGACGGCGACTTCCTGCTCAATGTCTCGGTGGACGTGTCCTCGGTGGCCCTGATTGCGCTGTGCCG
>JACRFY010000031.1 GCA_016212565.1 Magnetospirillum sp.
ACAGCATCCTCGATCCCGTCCGCAAGGCGCTGTCCACCGTCGAGAACCACCGGAGCCGCATCCTCGAACGTTGGACGTCAACCCACTCCAACGCCCGCCTGGAGGGCTTCAACGGCCTGTTCCAGGCCGCCCGCGCTCGCGCCAGGGGATACCGCAACACCACAACCTTCGCGACAATGATCTATCTGATCGCAGCTCCGCTCGGAGATCTCTTCAAATCCACTTGAGCCGTCGAAGAACCATTTCTTTCTCACCACACTCCGGCGGTGGAATTGCGGTGGAAATCTGAGGAAAGGGGGCGTGGGAATCACCCTTCATTGCCCCACCTCTTCCTTCATGTCGGGTACCAGCGCCTCGCCCCGCGAGCGCTTGCCGTCGATCTCTTTGACGGTCTCTTCGATCGCCATGAACCGCTTGGCCGTCGAGGGATGTGTCGAGCCCTCGAGATGGATGCTCGCGGGATGGACCACGCCCATGCGGCGCCAGAGCTGGGCGGCGTTCGAGACATCGTAGCCGGCCCGAGCGGCGTAGTAGACGCCCACATAGTCGGCCTCGCCCTCGAACTCCTGGCCGAAGGCAGCGCGACCGGCCTGGGCGCCGAGATCGGTCATGCCGTAGCCGCCGACCACGCCCTGAATGACCGCGCCGATCAGGACGCCGACGAACTCGTTGCCGCGCTGCTTGCCGAGGTGATCCATCGTGTTGTGGGCCATCTCGTGGCTCAGCACCAGCGCCAGCTCGGCATCGGACTCGACGAAGCGCATCATGCCGGCGGTGATGACGATTTCCTTGCCGTCGGCGTAGGCGTTGACCGCCTCGATGCCGCTGACACTGAGGGGATAGCCGCAGACCTTCTCGGCGCCAACCTCGAGCTGAAGCGGCTGACCGGCCCGCAGGATGTCGAGTTTCCAGGGACCAGGCCCGTTGATCGCGGCCACCAGATTGCCGGGCCTCATCTCGATGCCGCCAAGGCCCCACAGCACGTCACCCTGGCGGATGCCGGCCCGGTCGGCATTGGAGCCCTTCACCACCGCGACCACCGCCGGGTGCCGTTCGTTGACGCCATAGAGGCGCGCATAGGCGTCTCTCAGGGAGCCGGTTGTCGTCTGGAGCATCTGTGTGGGGACGCCGAGGGTGTAGCGGGCCATGTCCCCGCACAGCTCGGCGTTGGCCTTGCGGATCGGATGATAGATGGCGTTGGCGCGCTCATTCATGGCGACGATCCGCCGCACCGCCATCTCGGCCTGCAGCTCCGCCTCCTTCTGGGCCTGTGCACTGGTGATCTGCGGCTGCTTGGTCACCGGCGCGCAGCCAACGACTATCAGCATAGCGGTGATGGCAACGCCTCGATACACGTCGTCCCCCCTTCTTGAGTTGCGACGGGAGGCAGCGCTCTGCCCCTTCGCGGGAGAGAGAACCCCAAAATATCGGCTTTTTCAATATCAGGTTTTCCGATTTAGAGAACCTACCGGCCAGATGGTCGGAGCACAGGTCGTGTGGGTTCACCCAGATCAACACAAGGTCGTCGGCCAGTGTCTCGCGCGGCTGCGGCGAGAGGCGGGGCTGACCCAAAAGGATATTGCCGGGCGGTTGAGGAAGCCGCAATCGTTCGTGTCGTCATATGAGGCTGGACAACGGCGTATTGACGTTCTGGAACTACTCCGCATCGCCGTCGCGTTGGAGCGCGAGCCGGTCAAGGTCTTCGAAGAGATCGTCGAGGCGATGCCGGATCGAACGGCTGTATAAGGTCGGCTTTGGGCCGATCCGGCACACAGGCAACACCCCCCTCGGCACCCCGATTGGTTCTAGGACATCGTCTCCGGCGGGCTCACGTCGGGCAGCATCAGGCTCACGTCGGGCGTCCAGTTGACGACTTCGTCGTGGATCTGACGCGCACGCTGCGAAACATCCCGCGAGCAGGAGATCGGGGAGCACCCGAGGCGCCGCTGGGTCTTGACTGTGTCCTTCTCGCAGTAGGTCGTCCAGCCGAACATGCCGTTGCGTCCGCCGAAATTCTTCTGCTGGTCGGGCGCCTTGACGCGCACGGCCTTGCAGCGATGGAAGAACTTGTCCTTCTCGATAGTGAGCTTGCGGGGATCGCCCGCGACCTTCCTCAGCAGGTTGCGCAGCTCGTATGGCGAGACATCGGAAGCCGACACGGCGCCGTGGAGATGAAGGGTCCCGTTGTCGCTGTGCTCAAGGACAAAGAAGTATGGGATGTCGGGCAGATAATCGCGAAAGCGGCGAGCGATGAAGTCCTTTGCTGCCAACTTACTCCGCTTCATCTGGCGACGAGTCGGTTTGGTCAGATGCAGGGAATAGAGACGAGGGCGCCCCATCTCCTTGATCGCCGATCCGTAGAACCACAAGCGGGTGAGGGGTGACGTATCCCGCCACTGCACGGGGACATCGACGGGGAGTCATGGGCGAGCGCCTTCGCGGCGGGGTGACGTATCCCGCCACTGCACGGGGACATCGACGGCATAGCCGGGATCGTCGAGGCGGTGGCTGCGAGTGAAGGGCTTGGTCCGAGTCATGTTTGCTCCGTCCAGAGTGGTCGTCGCCCCCTATTGTAGCGAGCGAAGGCGCCTCATGACGGGTGTCGGTCAATTTCGCCTACAATCTCCTACCTCCGTCATATGGGGTCATACCCAGTCATACTGATTCATACTGAAAGGACCGGTTGCGGCCGACCTAACGCATTGGAACAAAAGGCCGTTTTGCCCGTCGTCAGGCCGCCATTTTCGTGGATTTTGCCCCCTGGTCAGGCCGTCGCGCGGCCGATCACTCGCTGAACCTGAACAGCCGACCAATGCCCGCCCCGAGCGGTCGGGATGCCGCGCTCGTTCAGCCCGAGGGCGATGTTCCGCAGGCTGATGGCCCCGCTGGCCCTGATCGCCTCAATCACCGGCAGCAGGTCAGCGGCGCGCTTGCTCGCGGCCTCGGATCGCACGGCCCGCCCCTTGGCCCGGCCCTCGGCGGCGTTCGGCAGCGCACCGAGGCGGCGGCCACCGAGGATGGCGCCCCTGGCCTTGGCGACGGCGAGTGCTTCCTTCGTCCGCTTGCTGATCATTTCGCGCTCGTGCTCGGCAACGGCGGCGAGGACGTGGATCGTCAGCCGATTGGCCTGGGGGAAGTCGCAGGCCACGAACTCGACGCCGGCCTCCATCAGGTTGGCGATGAAGGCGACATTGCGGGCGAGGCGGTCGAGCTTGGCAATGATGAGCGTGGCATTGTGGACGCGACAGAGGACCAGCGCCTCGGTGAGCTTGGGGCGGTCGTTACGCTTGCCAGACTCGATCTCGACGACCTCGCCCACCAACTCCCACTGGCCGCCGTTCAGATGGCGCATGACGGCTTCCTTCTGAGCGTCCAGGCCGAGCCCACTCCGGCCCTGGCGCTCGGTGCTGACGCGGTAGTAGGCGATGAAGCGTCCGCTGGCCATCCGATCCTCCGTTACGCCTCATTCGACGAGCGTTGAATAGAGCGTAACGGCTCGGCCGACGGCGTCAATCCTCGGCTGGTGCGTCTCACCGTCCCTAGGAGCGACCAGAACACCATTCACGGCCGCCTTTTTCCCGGCCTATTGAGCTTCCCTCCCCTCAACCTCGCGGCCAACCGATCTGCCCGAAGATGCGTGTATCGCGTCAGCATCTCGGGTCGCAGATGGCCGGTGATTGCCATGATCTCGTGGTCACGCAGATCGGTATGCTCGAATTGGCGGCTGGTCCCCTCGTGCCTGAGGTCGTGCCAACGGAGATTGGGGAAGTCTTGTTCGGTGACGGCATCGCGAAAGGCATGGGCGATGCCCCTACCGGTTTCCACAGGGAAAACCTGTCCAGCCTTCTGAGGCTTGAGCAGGCGAAATGCGGCAACCGCCCGTGGCGAAAGCGGAACGCGCCTGGCCCGATCGTTCTTAGTTTTGAGCAAGTCCGCATAGGGGTCCTCGACATCCAGCTTGACCCGCTCCCAGGTCAGCCCTGCCAGCTCGGATTGCCGCATGCATGTTTCGAGGGCAATGACCACCGCCGGACGAAGCCAGGAGCGCGACGAAGCCCTGCAGACATTAAGGAGGCGCCATTCTTCGCCCTCCCCGAGCCGCCGATCCCGGCCATGAGGAGTGCGGGGTCGAACCCCGTCGGTGACGGGATTGGTGATGATTTGGTCGTGCGCCAGCGACCAGCGCTTGTAGACCTGCGAGAGCACGTTCAATCGGTGGATGACTGTCTGGGCAGAACAGTCGGCCTCGTCCCCGCCACCGTCCTCGTCGAGCACCTCGCGCCGCCAGCCGATCAGGTCGGCGGGGCGCAGGCTGAGCAGCGACCAGGTCGCGAACTCGGACTCCTGCCAGTAGCGCAGCTTCGAGCGCTTGTTCTTGGCGTCGGGGGTGTCGGGCATGGTGTTGGCCAACCACTGGCACGCTTGTGACAGCGTCGTGTCACGCGCGAGCGAGCGATCCTGAAATTCGTCGCCGGTGACCTTGCCCTCGATGATCCGCGCCCATTCCTCGGCGGCCGACTTGGTCTCGAAAGTCTTGGTCTCAGAGACCCCGTTGCGCCTGACGCGGGCGCAGAACTGATAGGGGCCGCGCTCCCAGATGGTCGCCATCGCTGATCCTGTGACAGAGCTATCTGTCACAGATTGTCACGGAAAACCGGCGCGCTGTCGAGGAGAGGAGGCTAAGTGCTTGGAAAATTTGGAGCGGGTGAAGGGAATCGAACCCTCGTCGTAAGCTTGGGAAGCTTCTGCTCTACCATTGAGCTACACCCGCGCCGGTGCGGCGAATTTATCGGGTTTCACGGTCGCAACGCAAGTCGGGAACCGCGGCTGTCGGCAAAAACTGCCAGATGCGCGGCCACCGGGCAACCCCACGCCAGCCGGCCGGACGGCATCCGTCGAAAGACGTGGATGAAAAGCAAAATTTGCTGACGCCTACCCATACTTACGATAGGGTTATACCCGAGGGTATGGGGTGCCGGCGCACACAACTATAAGGCGCCACCGCCCTCGAAGAGCGGGGGGAAGCATGCTGAAATCCTGGAAAATTTCGTCGGTGGCCAATGTCATGGGCGTGGCGATGGTGGTCGGTTTCATCGCCGTCATTGCCACCAGCGTCCTCGCCATCCAGCATCTGAAGGTCGGCGGGCCGATCTATCAGCGGGTGGCGCTGGGCAAGGATCTGATCGCCGATATCCTGCCCCCGCCCGAATACATCATCGAGGCCTACCTCGAGGTCACGCTGGCGCTGAACGATCCGGTCAACCTTTCCGTCCACCGGACGCGCCTGGCGGCGTTGCGCCGGGATTACGACGACCGCCACGCGTTTTGGCTGGAGGCTTCGTTCGACGCGGCGGTGACCGAGCGCCTGACCCGAGCCGCCCATGAGCCGGCCGCCCGATTCTGGCAGGCGACCGAGACCGCCTTCCTGCCCGCCCTGGCGGCCGGCGATCTGGAGACGGCACGCGCCGCCTATGCGGGTCTCACCGCGGCCTATCTTGCCCACCGCAAGGAGATCGATGCCGTCGTGGCGGCGGCCGAACGGGTCAACACCGCCATCGTCATGGATTCGACGGTGCAGGAATCGACCTACATGACGGTGGTGTGGAGCGTTTCCGGCGTGGTGCTGGCCATCGTCCTCACCGGCATTGCCGGCGTGCTGTTGGGAATGGTCCGGCCGATCCGGGCCATGACCAAGGTGATGGACCGTCTGGCGGACGGCGATCTGGGCGTCGCCATTCCCTCCACCGACCGCGGCGACGAAATCGGCGAAATGGCCAAGGCGGTGCTGGTCTTCCAGGAGAACGGCCGCCAGGTCGATCTGCTGCGCCGCCAGCAGGCCGAGACCGAGGCGCGCACCGCCACCGAGCGCAAGCAGATGATGATGCGCATGGCCGACGACTTCGAAGCCAGCGTCATCGGCGTGGTCAAGGCCGTGTCCGCCGCTGCCGCGGAAATGCAGGCCACCGCCCAGTCGATGTCGACCGCCGCCCATCAGGCGACGGCGCAGGCGGCCAGTGTCGCCTCGGCCTCGGAGCAGGCGACCGACAGCGTGCAGACGGTGGCCGCCGCCGCCGAGGAACTGTCGGCGTCGATTGCCGACATCGGCCGCCGCGTCGCCGAGGCGGCGCGCATCTCCACCCTCGCCGCCGCCGAGACCCAGCGCACCAACGATATGGTGCGCACCCTGTCGGCGACCACCGACCGCATCGGCGAGGTGGTGCAGCTGATCAACGACATCGCCGCCCAGACCAATCTGCTGGCGCTCAACGCCACCATCGAGGCGGCGCGGGCCGGCGAGGCCGGCAAGGGCTTCGCCGTGGTGGCCAACGAGGTTAAGGGTCTGGCAACCCAGACGGCGCGGGCCACCGAGGACATCACCAACCAGATTTCCGCCGTGCAGGAGGAAACCCGCCGCGCCGTCGAGGCGATCCGCACCATCGGCAGCGTCATCGATCAGGTGCGCGAAATCTCGGCCGATATCGCCTCGGCGGTCGAGCAGCAGGGGGCGGCCACCGCCGAGATTGCCCGCAACGTTCAGCACGCCGCCGCCGGGACTCGCAGCGTGCTGTCGAGCATCGGGGAGGTGACCTCCGCCTCGGCCACCACCGGGGCCGCCTCCGAGCAAGTGCTGTCGGCGGCCCGCGATCTGGCCGGCAATTCCGGGCGCATGCGCGACGAGGTCACCACCTTCCTGTCGACGGTGCGGGCGGCCTGAGCGCAGGGAGCGGCGAACGCGGCAGCGCCTTCGCCGCCCACCCTTGCATGGGCGAGTCCCGCCTCCATATGAGACTGGGAGTTACCCGCAATTGGAGGCAGGCCGTGACCTACGACATCCTCATCCGCCACAGCGTTCCGGTTGCCACCGGCGAGGGCTACCGACATCATCTGGAAATGCGCCGACTGGAGGCGGGCTCCGAAGAGGAGGCCTTCCGCCGCATCCGTCAGGGCGCCGACGATCGCATCGCCTGCATCGATGCCTGGCATCATCAGGGGGTGGTGCCGTTCTCGGTGGCGACCGGCGATCCCGACTTCTACACCGACGCCGCCTGCCCCGACCACACCGCCGGCCTGGAGCCGCGGGTGGGCTGATACCGGCGACCCGCCTGTTTGCCCCTCGCCGGGCGGGCGCATCCGCGCCCTTGGCCGCGGCCGCAATGGCCGCAAATACCAGCGCGACAGGCCCCTCTCCCCGGCGGGAGAGGGGCCGAGCGCTACATCATCGCCCGCGCACCGCGTTCGACGCCGCTATGGGCCGAGCCGCCATCGGGATCGCGCAGCACGTAGCCGCGACCCCACACCGTCTCGATATAGTTCTCGCCACCGGTGGCCGCGCCCAACTTCTTGCGCAGTTTGCAGATGAAGACGTCGATGATCTTCAACTCCGGCTCGTCGATCCCGCCATAAAGGTGGTTGAGAAACTGCTCCTTGGTCAGGGTCTGCCCCTTGCGCAAGGACAGCAGTTCGAGAATGCCGTATTCCTTGGCAGTCAGGTGGAGGGGGTCGCCCTCGACCTCGACGGTGCGGGTGTCGAGATTGACCGAAAGCTTGCCGGTATGGATCACCGACTGGGCGTGACCCTTCGAACGCCGGACGATGGCCTGGATGCGCGCCACCAGCTCGCCGCGATCGAACGGCTTGGTCAGGTAGTCGTCGGCGCCCGAGCCCAGGCCCTTGATCTTCTTGTCCGGCTCGGACAGGCCGGAGAGGATCAGCACCGGAGTCTCGACCCGTGCCGAGCGCAAGCGCCGCAGCACCTCGTAACCGTCCATGTCGGGCAGGACAAGATCCAACAGGATGATGTCGTAGTCGTACAATTTGCCGATCTCCAGACCGTCTTCGCCAAGGGCGGTGACGTCCACCACCATACCCTCGGCCTTGAGCATGGTTTCGATGACCTGCGCCATCATCCGGTCGTCTTCGACTACGAGCACTCGCATCTGAGGTATCCCGGTTTCGCCGTGTATCGATGATGTGTTAACCATAAGGGGGTATTTGGGCGACTTCAAGGCGGGCGGCTCGCAAGCCCCTCACAAAAAAGGATGATTCTTCATCCCTTCGATGTCTTCATCTCTACCGATGGCGAAAAAATAAGGAGTCGCGGTTGAAATTCCTGGTGCGGAGTCTGCTCACCGACATCGAACGGATTACCGGCGTGCAGGTCTACGGACGTGTCGCCGGGGTCCAGGGCATGCTGGTCGAGGCCGGCGGCGTGCAGCGACAGATCTCGGTCGGCGACCGCTGCCACGTCATTGCCCGCGACGGCCGCCGCATTCCCTGCGAGGCGGTGGGGTTCCGCAACGGCCGGGCACTGTTGATGCCGTTCTTCCCCATCGACGGCGTCGGGCTGGGCTGTCGCACCGAGGTCCAGGATTCCGAGCCGGTGGCCCACCCCGAGACCGGCTGGCTGGGTCGGGTGATCAACGCCTTCGCCGAGCCGGTCGACGGCCTGGGGCCGCTGCCGCTCGGCGACGTCGCCTATCCGATCCGCAACCGGCCGCCGCCGGCCCACGCCCGGGCGCGGGTGCAGGGCAAGGTCGACCTCGGCGTACGCAGCGTCAACACCTTCCTGACCATGTGCCGTGGCCAGCGCATGGGCATCTTCGCCGGCTCGGGGGTGGGCAAGAGCTCGATCCTGTCGATGATGGCCAAGAACACCAGCTGCGACGTGGCGGTGATCGGCCTGATCGGCGAACGCGGCCGCGAGGCGCGCGAGTTCATCGAGGACGATCTCGGCGTCGAGGGCCTCAAGCGCTCGGTGGTGGTGGTGTCGACCTCCGACGAAAGCCCGCTGATGCGCCGCCAGGCCGCCTATCTGACGTTAAGCGTCGCCGAATTCTTCCGCGACCAGGGCAACGACGTTCTGTGCATGATGGATTCGGTGACCCGCTTCGCCATGGCCAACCGCGAGATCAGCCTGTCGGCCGGCGAGCCGCCCGCCTCGAAGGGCTATACGCCGACCGTGTTCGCCGAGCTGCCGCGGCTGCTGGAGCGGGCCGGGCCGGGGGTGGGCAAGGGCTCGATCACCGGCCTGTTCACCGTCCTGGTCGACGGCGACGACCACAACGAGCCGATTTCCGACGCGGTGCGCGGCATCCTCGACGGCCATATCGTCCTCGACCGCGCCATCGCCGACCGCGGCCGCTATCCGGCGGTCAACGTGCTGCGTTCGGTGTCGCGAACCATGCCCGCCTGCAACAACGACGAGGAGAACGTCCTGGTCTCGACGGCCCGGCGCCTGCTCGCCACCTACGAGGACATGGCCGAACTGATCCGCCTGGGTGCCTATCGCCGCGGCACCGATCCGGCCGTCGACGAGGCCATGCACTACTATCCGCAGCTTGAAGCCTTTCTGGCGCAAAAGAAGACCGACGCCACCGACCTCGCCACCTGTTACCGCAGGCTCGCCGAGATCCTCGGCCTGCCGTTCGGCGGCGACGGCATGGGACGGAAGTAGGCCATGGCCAAGGGTCTCAAGACGCTGATCCGGCTGGCCAAGTTCACCACCGACGAAAAGCGCCGCACCCTGGTGGCGTTGCAGGACCGCGAAGAGCAGATCCTCGCCGCCATGGCCGCCGCCCAGGCCCAGTTGCTGGCCGAACAGCAGGTGGCGTCGCAGGACACCACCGGCGCCGGGGCCTTCTACGCCGCCTTCGCCGCCGCCTGGCTCGACCGCCGCGCCGCGATGGAGCGTACCCTGGCCGCCCTTCGCACCGAGATCGAACACGCCCGCGACGACCTGGCGGATGCCTTCCGCCAGCAGAAGACCTACGAAATCTCCCAGGCCGCCCGCGAGCGCCGCGAACGCGAGGAGGAGGACCGCAAGGAACAGGCGGTTCTCGACGAAATCGGCCAAAACCTGCATCGGCGGAAGGAAGCCGAAGGCGGATAGGCCGTCCTGGCCACGACGGGGACCGGAGCCCCCTACTCGATCCATTCGCCGCGATACACGCCCCACATTTCGTCGCGGCGCAGCCAGCCCTGGAAGCGGCCGAACTCGATGCGGCAGAAATCGCGGTTGCGCGGGCACTGGACCAGCCGGCCCAACACGCCGGGCTCGACCACCGCCATCGGCTCGGCGGTGTCGGCGTCGGCGCTGCGCAGCGAGCGGGGACTGCCGACCACCACCATCATGCGCCGGGGACTGAGCATGGTATGGTGGACCCAGCCTTCCGTCCCCTGCCAATCGCGGATTTTGCGCCAGTCGTTGGACTCGGCGATCACCTCGACCGGCAGGTCCTTGCGGGCATAGGTCCAGTCGATGGGATATTGCTGGCCCGGCCCGACGCGCAGGTTGACCTCGTCGGACTTCAATGAGACGAAACGAGGCAGCGGCAGGCCGCTGCTCTCCGCGGCTTTGGCCGCGGGGGCAACGCACAACGCCAGCGCCGCTGCACCGATGATCAACCGCTTGCTCATGCGGGCGAAGATCCGAAGTTTGGCCGAGACGCGCATTATAGGCGCTCCCCGATGCAGCGGGTCAAGGCGCCCCCAGTGGTAATACGTTACTGGACAATGCGTCTCCGTCTTGCTAGGTCCACAAGGGCATCGGGGTTGCCGAGAGGAGACAATATGCCGAACAAGAAGCCCCTTGTCGTCGTCACCCGCAAGCTCCCCGACTCGATCGAGACGCGGATGATGGAGCTTTTCGACACCCGGCTCAACCTCGACGACCACGC
>JACRFY010000226.1 GCA_016212565.1 Magnetospirillum sp.
GCCGCCCCTTGATCTCCTCGAAGCGGAGCTTGGCCGGTTCCACACCCTTGGTGCCGCCTCTGACGACGAAGTTCGCCGCCGCCTCAAACTCGAAGCGCAGGCGGGCCTCCTCCTTGATCTCCGCGTCTTCCAGGGTCTTGAGAGTTGTCGGCGCGCGCGCCAGTTCCTCGCGTTCGCCGAATTCGACGAACTTGGCCGTAATCTCCAGCGGCTCGCGCCACCGGTTTACCCGCGCTTCCTGGGTGCGGCTGGCATCGACCGCCTTATCCTTGAGGTCCTCCAGCGTCCCGCATTCGATCGTTGCGGCCTGGATCTTGATCGTGATCCCTAGATAGGCATCGTCAGCCTGATCGACCGCCTTCCGCCGCCGCGTCAATTCGTCAGCGCCACCGCCCGAGATGAAGGCACTGGCTTTCTCGCACCACGGCAGCCACTGCGCCGCCTGTGCCTCGGCCTTACGGGCCTCCTCCTTCGCGGAAACGAGACGGGATTCAGCCTGCGCCAGCACGTCCCGCGCACGTTCAAGCAGTTCGGTCAGCTCGGCGAGCTTCTGTTCGGCCGCCTCGGCATCCTCGCGAGCTTTGATCAGGACGGCATCGCCACCAGCCTGCAGATAGCGGCTGGTATCACCGACCAGGGTCTTGACCTGGGCGGTCAGGTTGGCCTCGGCCACCGCGATCATATCAGCCGCCTTGAGGGCGTCGGCCTCAGCCCGGGCGAGATGGTCGCGCGCCGACTTGGCGATGGCCTCGGCCGCCGAGCGGGCCAAGCGGCAGGCTTCGCCTTCGGGCGAGAGGTTGGTAACGATCTCCCGAAGGCCCTCCTGCCGTTGCTCCAGGTCGGCCAGTTTGGCCTCGGTCTCCGCCAGGCGCCGTGCCATCGCCTCGGGGTCGAGAATGGCCTCGACAGTGGGGGTGCGGACGCCGGTGAACAAGCCGGTCACTACCTCACCAGCGGTAGTGCCCTGGCGCGTCATCAGTTTGTCGCTACCGCTGATCCAGGCGGCGAGGTCGGCCTCCACCAGCACCGGCACCGGCAATTCCGCATCGGCCAAGCGCCGGGCCGCCAATTCGGCCGCGTCGAGGGTGGCGAACACCGGGGCGAACAACAGGGCTGAAAAATGGTCGAGCAGGTCGGCCTGGCGCGAGGGCGGAAGATCCGCCGACTCGCGGATTATCCCATGCAGCGGCCGATGTGGCAGGTCGGCAATCAGCTTCGCCGCCGCGTCGTCGGTTTCGGTCGGCGCCACCCGGAATGCTTTGAGAGCGTCGCGGTCTGCCGTGGCCTTGGCGATCTGGCGGCTGATCTCGACCAAAGTGATGGTGGCCTCGCTGCGCTTGCGCTCGGCCTCGGTCAGCCAGGCGGAGGGGTCTCTGCCGGGATGGGCCGTCTCGAAGCCGTCGAGATCCGCCACCAGTGGAGCGAACTGGGTATTGCGTTCCTTGGCGGATTTGGCCAGTGCGTTGCTGTCACGCAGGCGTTCTACTTCCTCGACCAGGAAGGTGGTGGCATCGCGGCCAGGATATGCGGCTTCGAAGGCGCGCAGCCGAGGCTCCAGGGCCTCCAATTCGCCGATCCGCGCCAACAGCCGGTCGCGCTCGTCGGTGACCTGCGTGCCCTGGCGTTCAAGGTCGCCGACCTTGGCGGCAGCGGCCTTGGCCTCGGTTTCCCGGAGGGCTTCCGCCGACTGCGCATTGTCGCGCGCCTCGATCAGGCGTTCGGCCTCCATCGCGGGATCCGCGTCGGTGCCGAATTCCTCCTGGAAGGTCTGCATGTCGGCGGCCTTGCGGGCGAATTCCTCCATCGCCCGGCGGGCTACTCCCTGGGTCTCGCGCGCCCTCTCCTCGTCGCGGCGCAGTTGCTCCAGAGCCTGCTTGGCCTCCGCATACTTGGCCTGCGCCTCGGCGCTATCCTCGCTTGCCTTCTGCATCACCTCGATCAGGCTGTCGAGCAGGGAACGGAGGTCTTCGGAGAGCCCGAACTCCCGCACAACCGCGTCATACTGCTTCCTGATCTGCTCCAGCTCGACTGTCCGGCGGTTGTGATCTTCGACCTTCTTACGCGCGGCCTTGCGCGTTACCTCGACCAGCCGCTGGGTGGTCAGGGGATCGGCCAACTCCTCGTCTGTGAACAGACCGGAGCCGTGCATCTTGGTGTAGGCGGCCTCGTTGGCCTCGAACTTGGTCAACTGGTCGAGAAGTCCAGCACGCTCATCCTGCAGGCGGGTGCGTTCCTCTTCCAGAGTTTGCACCGCCAATTGCGCCCTGTTGAAGGCGCTGCTGGCGTCGAGATAGATACGGCGCAGACCGGTGATGCCGAAGCGACGGACTGCGTCGGCGAATATTTCCGCACGTCGGATGATGGCCTCGACCCCAGACTTGGACCGGGATTCGCCGAGGCCGTCGATTACATCCTGGAGCCGTGCGAAACTGACAGGTGCCGCGCGCGATTTGATGATCGGCTGCACCGAGAGCGGCAAGACCCGAACCATGCCATTTTCAATCATCTTGAAGGGCTTGGCCTTGTGGTTGCAGATGTGGGAATCCAGCCATTCCACCGACACGACCGGACCGCCGCCGACTTCCCATCCGCCGTAGATCAATGCCTGTCGTTCCTCTTCGCCGAGGGGCATGCCTTCCGTTGTGACTGGCATACCCGCGATACCCCAGCGTTCGACCGCCGAGCGGATCACGGTGACCGCCAGCGCCGTGGCCTCGGCCTGCTCAGCGAATTTGCGCTCGGCCTCCAGCACGGTCTTGGCGGCGTTGTTGACCGCCCGGATGGCCGTCAGGTTCTGCTCGGTCCTGGCGATGACGTCCGCCTTGGCCCTCACCTTGATCTTGGCGTCGATGACACTCTGGGCCTGGGCGACGATCTTGCGGTCGAAACCGCGTGCGTCGACATCCTCGTCGAAGTCACCGACTCCGACCAGAATTTCGGGAGCGACGAACTGACGGAAGAAGGCCTCGTCGAACGCTTCCTTTCGGCCAACCTTGACGTCGTAGAAAGTGGCTGCCTTGTCGCCGCCGCCTTTCTTCTGGTAGGCCACCAGTTGCTCCAGCTGGGCGCCGGACATGAACTGGCGTACGCGCGCGCCCCAGTCGCGGGCGCCGGTGATCACCGCGTTCTTGAACTTGGCCAAGCTGGCCCGGAACTCCTCGTCGGGGATACAGACCTTGTAGGTGGCACCGTCGCCCTCGATCTCGTCGAAGTGGACCGGGCAATCTTCCAGGCTACCGGGATAACAGTAGAAACACCCCTCATCGCCCCGGTTGCCGTAGTAGCCGAACACCCAGGTCTCGCCGATGATACGCTCGCCATGAGGTGCGATATCCCCCTTCGGCTCGACGAATTCGCAGCGGATATGGGTGAAGCGCCCATAGGACTCGGGAGCGATGCGGGGTTTGGTCTTGCGGCCGAGTTCACGGTCACGCGACAGCATCCACAGTACCGCTTCGGTACACGAACTCTTGCCCAGGCCGTTGTCCATGTTGACGGCGGTCGACAGGCCGCCGAAGTCGAAGCACTCGCCGACGAAGTCCGGGATCCACTCGCGGCCCTTGCGGCTGTCGAGGAAGTTCGAGATTTCCCACCTATTCATCAGCGCCATCGCCGACCTCCACGGACTTGGAGTGGGTGTAAGAGGCGATTTCCCGTTCCATGCCGTCGAGTGGGACGAGATGGATGAGACCTGCCGAAAACAATTCCGACACCTGAACCGCGCACAGAAGGGACTGGCGCCATCGCGCTTCACCCTCGTCCTCACCGTAACGCTCGATCAGCCGGGCCTTGGCCAGGATTTCAAGGAAGCGGCTGACACGGTTGCGGATGTCTGTCTGTGTGGTGTTGCGGTCGCGCCCGGCATGCAGCAACGCCACCGCCACCGGATAGGCGTCGTCGTCGGTGCCGATCCCGTCCTGCCGGAGCGCTTCAAGCTTTTCAGTCACCCGTTCCTCCAGTTCGGTGCGGACGACCACGGCCTGGACGTATTGGGACACTTGCGACAGGGCGCGACCCTCACGCTCGTAGAACAGGCGCAACAGCAACAGCCACAGGAAGGTGAACCAGTAAATGGTGACAGCGCGCGGTTCCTGACTGTGGATGGCAAGGCCTTCCCAGGCCTTGTCCATCGACAGCACCGGCGTCGGCGGCGTGGTGGCGGCGGTGACCGCAATCCAGGCGTAGCCGCCTTGGGGAATGCCCTGCATGTCGTCGCGGAACTCGTGGATGTCGTAACCTGCTGCGCCCCGCAGCAATGAAGCCAGCGCTTCGTGCTCATCCTCGCGCAACAGGCGCATGGCCTCGGCGGCCTCGGCCTCGCCGTCGAGCAGGCGGCGGTAAGAAGGAGCCTTGCTGTAGATGGCGCGATGGCGCAGTAGGAACGACTGCACCTGACCGATGCGCTCGAAATCCATCAGACGTTCCTTTCCACCAGTTCCATCAGCAGCTCGGGGCCACGCAGGATCCAGCCGTCCTTCAACGTCCACACCGTTTCCTCGCCAACTTGGAAGCGCAGGCATTTCGCCTTCATCTGGTCGTCGAGCCGCAACACATAGGGCGAGAAGAACACGGTCGCCATCTCGACCAACAAGTCGAGATCGTAGTTGTTGAGGGCCTGATCAGGGTCGTCGGTCTCGTCGGCGGCCAGGAACTGGCTGAGCGAGACCGGCCCGGCCTCCAACATGCGCAGGATGACCTCGCGGTTACGGGCGACAAAGGCATCGATGCGGTCCAGCTTGGGCTCGATTTTCTCGCGGCGAATTCGCTGGCGTGCAGATGGTTCCGGCCGTACCCGCTTGGCAACGCTGTGCCGCAATTCCTGCGGATTGAATTCGAGACCGGGGAACGACACCGGTCCGGTCTTTGCCATGATCCCTTCGAGGAAGCCGGGGTCGATCTCGGGAGCGGCACGGCGCAGGCGCAGGAAGCGGTCAATGGCCTTGTCGAAGCCGATCACCCCTACCAGGGAGCGCTGGCGTGATTGCACCTCGGCGACGAAATCGGCGACCAGGCGGTGCAGCACGGCGTTGGCGCTGGCCAATCTGGTAAGAGTGTCATTGGCTTCGCCCAGCACGTCCTCGACTGCGACCTCGTTGGCCTCCGCCCAGCCCTGCAGCATCCGCACCGTGGTGGGATTGCGCAGTTGCCCTTGGCCCTCCCCAATCACCCGGGAAACCTCGACGAAGGTCTTGATGAAACGGCCGGATTGGGCGACGAAGCTTTGCTGCAGGACGGTGACCTCCGGCTGCTCCTTCAACTGGCGGAGGTCGAACAGTTCCGAGCGGATCTTGGTGAGGATGCGCTGGGCGACGTCGCGGAAAGACTCCACATCGCCGTTTTCGA
>JACRFY010000223.1 GCA_016212565.1 Magnetospirillum sp.
AAGCATCGCGCGGTGGCGGTGATCTCGTGCGACAACATGCGTGCCGGGGCGATGGAGCAGCTGGCCGCCTTCACCCGCATCCTCGACATCGGCCTGCTGAAGGCCCGCGGTCCCGACTCGCTGCGCAAGATCGCCGCCGAGGCCCGCGCCGCCTTCGACCTGGTGCTGATCGACTCGCCCGGCGTCAATCCCTTCCGCTCCAGCGACATGGACTTCCTGCCGGCGCTGATCGCCGCCGCCGAGGTCGAGCCGATCCTGGTGATGGCCGCCGGCGGCGCTCCCGCCGAGGCCGGCGAGATGGCCGAGGCCTTCGCCGCCATCGGCACCGCGCGGCTGTTCGCCACCCGCCTCGACACCACCCGCCGGCTCGGTTCGGTGCTGGCGGCGGCGGATGCGGCGCAGATGGCCTTTTCCGACGTTTCGGCGTCGCCCCACGTCGCCAGCGGCATCGCCCCCATCTCGGCCTTGTCGATGGCCCGCCTGATCATTCCCCAGACCGCCCAGCAGAACTCCGACGAGGCAATAGCATCATGACGACGACGTCGCACGAGCCTACCCTGGCGCCCCGACCCGCCCAGCGGGCCAAGGGCCGCAACGTCATCGCCGTCGCCTCGGGCAAGGGCGGCGTCGGCAAGACCTGGTTCGCCATCACCCTCACCCACGCCCTGGCCAAGTCCGGCAAGCATGTGCTGCTGTTCGACGGCGATCTCGGCCTGGCCAATGTCGATATCCAGTTGGGGCTGATGCCCAAGGCCGACCTCGGCAGCGTCGTCGCCGGGCGGCTGACCCTCAACCAGGCGATGGTCACCTTCCCCGCCGGCGGGTTCGACATCATCGCCGGGCGGTCGGGTTCGGGGACGCTGGCCAATATCCCGCTGTCGCGGTTGCAGATTCTCGGCGACGACCTGCTGCTGCTGGCCGCCAGCTACGACCGGGTGATCGTCGACCTCGGCGCCGGGGTGGAGAAGACGGTGCGGCAGGTGGCCCAGAATGCCGGCATCGTCATGGTGGTGACCACCGACGAGCCGACCTCGCTGACCGACGCCTACGCCTTCATCAAGGTCACCCACATGGAGCGGCCGGGCACCGACATGCGGGTGGTGGTCAACATGGCCAATTCGACCCGCGAGGGCGAGCGCATCTACGGCACCCTGCTCAAGGCCTGCGAAGGCTTCCTCAAGATCTCGCCGCCGCTGGCCGGGGTGATCCGCCGCGACCTCAAGGTGCGCGAGGCGATTCGCAACCAGACCCCGGTGCTGACCCGCTCGCCCAATTCCGAGGCCGCCGCCGATGTCGAGGCGATCGTCGAACGCCTGCTGCAATCCGGGAAATAGCCGGTGAGCGCCGTCCTGCCGCCGCTGCCGCCGCTGCCGGTGCAGCCGCAGACGGCGGCGCTGACGGCGCTGGTCGCCGGCCCCCTGCCCGAGGGCCTGACCACCCTGACCCCCGGCACCCTGTTCCAGGTGCTGGTCGCCGGGCAGAAGGGACCGGCGGGCCTGGCGGTGACCAGCGACTTCGGCGCCTTCGACCTCAAGCTGCGCGGCGGCGTTCAGCCGCCGGCCGGGGCGGTGCTGCAGATGCAGGCGACCGGCGGCGAGAGCGGCGTGCCCGTCTTCCGCATCGTCGCCATCAACGGCCGGCCGTTGCTGCCGGGGGGCGTGCTGGCCCCGCCGACCGCGCCGGGAATGGCGATGCCCACCCCCGCTCCGGCCGCCGCCACCGCCGCGCCGATGGCCGCGGCGACACCGCAGTCCGGTGGGATGGCCGCCGGCCAGTCCGCCACGGCGGCGCCCGGTCTCGGCCCCCCGGTGCCGGCGCCGCCCGGGCTGACGGCGCTGGTGTTGCGCCCGGCCTCGGCCGGGGTTGCCGCCGGGACGCCCGCCTTCGCCCAGGGACAGCCGCCCGCGGGTGTTGCCGCGGACTTGCCGGTGGGCAGCGCATTGCCGGTGCGGATCGCCGCCGTCGCCCCCGCCGGCTCGTCCCCACCGTCGGCTGCGCCGCCGATGGCCGCCGTCGCGCCGGCCGCCGTCGCACCGGGCGGATCCCCGGCGCCCCTGCCGACGACGGCGGTGCAGACGCCGCCGCAACTGCATGGCATCGTCGCCGGTCACGGCGGCGCCAATCAGGCGCTGGTGCAGACTCCCGCCGGCCTGCTGTCGCTGCCGGCCTCGCCGGCCACGTTGCCGATCGGAGCGGCGGTGACCCTGGAGGTGCTGGGGCCGCCGTTGCCGGCCGCCACCGCCATCGCCGCCGCGCCGGCCGGTCTCGGCCCCGCCGGCTGGCCGGCCTTGACCGAGGCGGCGGCGACGCTGGCGCAGAGCGATCCCCAGGCCGCCGAGCATCTGATGCGCGCCATTCCCCATGCCGGCCCGCGCCTGGCGGCGGCGATGTCGGTGTTTGCCGGGGCGCTGAGGGCCGGCGATTCCCGCCTGGTGTTCGGCGAGGGCGTGGGCAAGGCGCTGGACCGCGCCGGCCGCCGCGACCTGGCCGACAAGCTGAAGGGCGACCTCGACAAACTGTCGGCCGAGGCGGGGCGCGGCGAGGGGGGGGAATGGAACGCCTACACCATGCCGTTCTCCCACGGCGGCGAGATCGAGCCGATCCGCCTGCTGGTCCGCCGCCCCCCCGGAGAGGTCGACGAGGATGGCGGCAACACGGGCGGATCGGGCGGCGGCGAAAGCCGCTTCGTCGTCGAGGTGCGGCTGTCGCGCCTCGGCCGCCTGCAACTGGACGGCCTGGTGGCGCGCGAGGCGCACCGCTTCGACCTGATCATCCGCACCGACCGGCCGCTGCCGGAGGTGGTGCGGCGCACCATCCTCGGCCTGTTCGCCGACACCGCCGAGACGGTCGGCACCAAGGGCAGCGTCTCGTTCCAGGCCGGCGGCCGCTTCGTCGACATCATCCCCGTCGAGGCGCCGCCGTCGACACGGATCCTGGCGTGAGGCGGGCGGCGGGCAAAACCGGCCGCGTTCGAAGTCACTTGACGAAAGGCTGTCCTCCCTGCCAAAAGGACCCCTGAAGGGGTGGGCTCCGCCTCGTCCTTCCGTGGAGATTTGACCGCTTGCCGCCACGGTAAACACCGGCTAAGTGGGTGCATCAAGATGGCGTTCCCGAACCCTTCCCGATGCCCCTGGGTCCCGATGCAACGGAACTGGGAGGGCTTTGCCCGTGTCCAAGAAGAACTTTCTCTTTACCTCCGAGTCGGTGTCCGAGGGGCATCCCGACAAGGTCGCCGACCGCATCTCCGACGCCGTCGTCGATGCCTTCCTCTCCGCCGATCCCTATTCGCGGGTCGCCTGCGAGACCCTGGTCACCACCAACCTGATCGTCCTCGCCGGTGAAGTGCGCGGGCCGGCCTCGGTGACCAAGGACCTGATGGAAGACATCGCCCGTCACGCGGTCAAGGACATCGGCTACGAGCAGGACGGCTTCCACTGGAAGAACGCCACGGTCCAGGTCCACGTCCATTCCCAGTCCGCGGACATCGCCGTCGGCGTCGACGCCGACGGAGAGAAGGACGAGGGCGCGGGCGACCAGGGTATCATGTTCGGCTATGCCTGCACCGAGACCCCGGTGCTGATGCCGGCGCCGATCTACTACGCCCACAACATCCTCCAGTCCCTGGCCGAAGCCCGCCATTCCGGCGCTCAGCCGCTGCTGGGTCCGGACGCCAAGAGCCAGGTGACCCTGGAATACCGCGACGGCAAGCCGGTGCGCGCCACCTCGGTGGTGGTGTCGACCCAGCATGACGGCAGCCTGTCCCAGGCCGACGTCAAGGAAATCGTCCGTCCCCACGTGCTCGATGTCCTGCCCGACGGCTGGATGTGCCCGGAGGAAACCTTCTACGTCAACCCGACCGGCCGCTTCGTCATCGGCGGTCCCGACGGCGATTGCGGCCTGACCGGGCGCAAGATCATCGTCGACACCTACGGCGGCGCGGCGCCCCAC
>JACRFY010000227.1 GCA_016212565.1 Magnetospirillum sp.
CGCGGGGATGACGCCTGTCCCGTGACTACGCCTTCTCCCGCAGTTCCTTGCGCCGCAGCAGGGTCGCCACCACCAGCAGCAGGGCCGCCGCGCACAGCAGGCCGAAGCCGAGATGCGGGTAGGAGAAGGTCCCGAACTGGGCCACCTTGCCCTCGCCGAACACGGTGGGCATGAACGGCTTGACGGTGAAGGCGCCCCACGGACTGAGGTTATGGCCGAACCACCACAGCCACCCCGCGTAATCGACGACGAAGGCCAGGGGAATCACCATTCCCGAAAACGGCAGCACCCACCAGAAACGCCCGCGATAGAACAGAAAGGCGGTCAGCATCAGGCCCACCAGCGAGAACAGGTAGGGCGACGCCTTCAGCTCGAGCTGGGCCCCCTTCTCGATCGGCTCCATGCCGATGAAGTGGTTGATGACATTCATCTCGTGGACGCAGTCGAGCGCCTCTTCCTCGTAGACGTCGTCGGTCTTCGGCCGCTCCTGGCAGCCGTTCTTGACCCCGTTGACGTGGAAGTGAATCCGCACCCCGTCGGGGAAAGTCTGCGGCGGGTAGTTGGGCGCCTTCAGCGCCACCCACCAGATGGGGCTGAAGAACGCCCATCCGATCAGAACCATGGCGGCAATGGTGAGCGCGCGGAACACCCACGGATTGGTGCTCGACGTTTGCGGCTTCATAGCGTCCTCATCGTCCAGAGAAAGAGGGGCCGCCCCAAGAGGGGGGAAGAGGCGGCCCCGCCCGACCTCACTTGAAGTCGGGGTTCTGCCAGCCCTTGGGTCCGACCAGCTTGGCCGGGGGCTTCATGCGGGAAACGAAGTCCAGCACCGCCTTGGTGTCGCGCTCGGAGAAGGTCTGGATCTGCTTGACCATGTCCGGATTGGCGTTGCGGCGCTTGCCGGCCTTGATCCACTCGTACTGGCGGACCAGGTAGGCGTAGTGCTGGCCGTGGATGCGCGGGTAGAACTTCTCGTTGTCGCCCGATCCGTCCGCACCGTGGCAACGGGTGCAGTTCTCTTCATAGAGCTTCTTGCCCAGCGCCAGATCCTTGCCGTCGCCGGTGCCCGGATTGGGGTTCATCTTCAGGGTCTGGATGTAGGCGGCAACGTCGGCCACCGCCTGGGCGCCGCCGATCTCCGACGGCAGCGCGAAGGGATACATGGTCGGGTTGTCGCGGTTCTTGGCGCGGATATCGGCCAACTGCTTGATGATCACCTTGGTGTGCTGGCCGGCCAGCTCGGGGAAGGTGCCGTCATGCTGGCCCCAGCCCTCGGGCAGGTGGCAGGCGGCGCAGACTTCATAGACGTCGCGGCCGTTCTTGACGTCGGCCTTGAGGTGCAGCGCCTCGTCCTGCTCGCCGCCGCCGGAATTCCACTGGTAGTCGGCATCGCCGATCGACTTGCCCTGCTTGATGGTGTTGGCCTCCGGGCCGGCGGCGTAGGCCGCGCCGGCCAGGGCCGTGGCCGTCAAGCCGACGGCGAACATACGAAGGAGCGTTCTCATCTCAGACTTCTCCACGAACGAATTATTGACGTTACCCTATCCCGACGACGACGGCGATCACTTGACGTTGGCTAAGAATTCGGCGATCGCGTCCTTCTCCTTGTCGCTGGTCAAATGCATCACCGGCTGCATGGCATTGGAGGCGCCGTTGGTGCGCTTGCCCGACTGGATGTCCTTCATCTGCGCCAGCAGGTAGGACTTTTCCTGGCCGGCGAGCTTGGGATAGGCCTGGATCGGCTTGCCGCCTTCGCGGCCGTGGCAGGCGATGCAGGTCTTGGTCATGTAGAGCTTCTTGCCCTCGGCGATCTTGGTCGGATTGCCCGGCTTGGCCGCCGGCTTGGCCGGCAGCGTCTCGATGTAGGCGGCCAGGGCCACCATGTCGGCCTCGGGCAGGTCCTCGACCACCGCCTTCATGGTGTCGGGAACCAGGCCGTTGGCCCGCGCCCCGCTCTTGATGTCCTTCAACTGGTTGACGGCGTAGACCGCCTTCTGGCCGGCGAGCTTGGGATAGCCCTTGTCCAGCGGCGTGGCGGCATCGTCGCCGTGACAGGCGTTGCAGCCCTTCTCTTCGAACAGGGCCTTGCCATCGGCGGCGAGAACCGGACCGGCGGCAAGAAGGGCGGCCACCGTGAGATAAACGAGACGCATTGGTGATTCCTTTCCGTACAACAAGGGGCCGATCCCCTCTCCCGCACGCGGACGGGGTAAAAAAAGGGGGCGGAGATCCCTCCCCGCCCCCAGTCGTTCAAACGGCTGTTACTGAACCTTCTTGGCGCCGTTCTGCTCCAGGTAGGTCTTGGCACGCAGACCGATGTCCGCCGTCTTGACCTGATACTGGAACCACTGCTCGGCCCACAGGGCGGCGTTATGCCAATCCTGCTTCTTGGCGAACTCTTCCGACTTCTCCTTCGCCGCCTTGGCGAAGCCCAGCTGGTCGGTGGCGTCTTCCACCAGAGCGACCGCCTGCGGGAAGTCCTTGAAGTTCACGCTGGTGATGTAACCGACCACCGAGTCGATGACCGCCTGGGTGTCGATGTTGCCCTTCACGCGGGCATCGTAATCGGCCTTGGAGTAGGACACGCCTTCCTTGGCCTTGACGCCGGTCGACTTGTAGTTGGCCGGCTTGACCAGCAGGTAGCCTTGCATCTCCAGGTGCAGCGCCGAGCAGAACTCGGTGCAGTAGTAGGGATACACGCCCGCCTTGTTGGCCTTGAAGGTGGCCGACGCGGTCTTGCCGGGTTCCAGCGACAGGTTGACGTTGTGCTTCGAAACGGCGAAGCCGTGGGTCTCGTCCTGCGCCCGCTCCAGGTTGGTCAGGTGGATGCTGACCTCATCGCCCTCGGTGACCTCGATGATCTCGGGGGTGATGTGCGAACGGATGACGGTGCCGAACACCTCGACCTTGCCGGGCTTGGTGTCGGTATGCTCGCTGCCGGCGCGCACCGCGGCCGGATGCTTTTCTTCCGTCCGCGAGTCGGTGCCATGCGGATAGCGGATATGCGGCTTCAGCTTGTCGGCCGCAATCGCCACCGCGTAGTGGGGCTCGCCCAACGGCAGCGGCATGTCGTACAGCAGCTGCATCTTGTCGTTGGAGGCATCGATCAACTGGTGGTTCTGCGGATGCAGCGGGCCGACCGGGTTGAAGCGGTCGATGGCCAGCTTGTTCAGCGCCACCACGTACTTGCCGGCCGGCTTGGTGGAGTCACCCTCCATCGCCATCAAGTGGCCGATGTTGTAGTGCACCGACATCTTGTCGAGGATCTTGCCCTCGCAATAGTCCCACTTGGCCACCTGGCTGTCGACGTAGACCGAGGTGTAGGCCACGCACGGCTTGGAGTCGAACTGGGTGTGCAGCGGCCCGAGGCCGATTTCCACCTGCTTGGCCAAAGCGTCGGCCATGGCGATGATCGGAATGCCGTATTCGTCCTTGCCCGAGAACTTGCCGGCCTTGATGGCCGCCTGGATCTTCTCGAACGAGTAGACGCTGGCATGGGTGTCGAGCTTGCCGGCGACGACGATCTGCTTGCCGTCCGGGGTGACGTCGACGCCGTGGGGGCTCTTGGGCTCGGGGATGAGCACCAGGACGCCTTCCTTGGCGGCGGTGGCCATGTCGATCACGGCATGGCCGTTGATCTTCTTGGTCTTGCCGGCCTTGAACAGCTCTTCGGCCTTCTTCCAGTTGACGACATGGAGGAAGTCGGTGTCCTTGGCCGAACAGCCGGCCTCGAAGGGCGGGCGGCCGCGCTCGATCCCGCCGACATAACGCTCGGCGCAGAACGAGTTGGTGAACGAGAAGCCATCCGACGGCCCCTTGCCGAAGTCGGACAGATCCTGGCTGTAGGGCGGCAGCTCGATGGAGAACGAATTCTCCGGCTCGACACGGCCCTTGGCGCGGTTGAACTTCCAGTAGGTGACGGCGCCGCGATACTTCTCATTGAACTGCTCGAGCGGCACGAAGTTGTCTTCGAGCGGCGCGGCGTACTGGGCGGCTTCGATGATGTAGTCGGTGTTCGGGGACACGAAGGTGCCGCCGTGCTCCGACTTCAGGATCGGGTTCCTGACGATCTGCTTGGTCTCGAAGTCCTTCAGATCGATGACGGCGATGCGCGGCGTGTTCTTGTCGTTGATGAACAGGAACTGGCCGTCGTACTCGCCATTGGTCTCGGAAATCGCCGGATGGTGCGTATCGCCGAAGGTGATCTCGCGGCCGTCGACCATCGAGCCTTCCTTGAGGACCCGCTTCGACTCGTCGTCGAAGCCGTAGCCCTGCCAGGGCTCCGGAGTAAAGACGGCGACATACTTCAGGATGCGCATCGACGGAATGCCGTAGATGATGACCTGACCGGACTGGCCGCCGGACGAGAAGGCGATGAACTCGTCGCGCTTGCCGGTCGGCGTATAGGTCTTGGAGGCCGCGAGAACGTCCTTCTCGGTGAGGCCGCGACGCTTCATCACGTCTTGCAACGATTCGGCTGACCACGCCTGGCCCGCGACCAGGACGCCAAAGCTTACCGTGGCGAGCAAACTCGCCATTCTCATGCTCATTTTCATTTTCCCCACCTTCTATCTGTTATTAACAGATGGAGTAACCGACACTTCACGGGTGGGATCATCTGCGCCGCCTGTGGGGGAGTCCGTGACCTTGGTCAAGAATGACCGCGGACACATGACCGAAGTCAGGGAGCGCCGGACGACGGCATGGGATGGTGCCGGCTCGGATGAGGTTTCACTGGAGGAGACGATGCGCGAGACGACGACGGAAAGCCCCTCTCCCGCCATGCGGGCGAGCGCCTTCTTGATGCTGCTGGCCCTCCTCCTCCTGCTCGCCGTCCCCGCCACGGCGCAAACCGCCGTCACCGGCCGCTTCCGTCTCGACGACCATGACGGACACCGCGTCACCCAGGACAGTTACGCCGGCAAGCTGCGGCTGATGACCTTTGGCTATACCTATTGCCCGGACATCTGCCCGACCTCGCTCGGCACCATGGCCGGAGCGCTGACGCTCTTGGGGGACGCCGCGGCCCAGGTGGTGCCGATCTTCGTCACCGTCGATCCCCAGCGCGACACCGCCGCCCACCTCAAGGACTATCTCGACGCCTTCGGCCCGCGCTTTGTCGGGCTGACCGGAACGGCACGGATGGTCGACGACGCCGCCAAGGCCTTCCGGGTTCGCTACGTCATCCACCCACCGGCCGCCGGAGAGCCGGATTCCTATGTGGTCGACCACTCGGCCGGCATCTATATCATGGACCGCGACGGGGCCTTCCTCGCCAAGCTGCCGCATCTGATGGGCGCCGACGAGGTGGCCGAGCGCCTGCGGCCGCTCCTGAAATGATGGAGTTCCGATGAAACGCCGTGCCTTCCTCACCCTCGCCGCCGCCGCGGCCGCCCTGCCGCGTCCGCTGCTGGCCGGCGCGCCCGGCCGCCAGGGATTGGTGCCCGCCGAGCCGCCCCGCCCGCTGCCGGCGGTCGAATTCAAGGATGCCGAAGGGCGTGCGGTGCCGCTGTCGACCTTCAAGGGCAAGCCGGTGCTGCTCAACGTCTGGGCCAGCTACTGCGCGCCGTGCGTCGCCGAGCTGCCGGCGCTCGACCGCCTGAAGGCGCGCGACGGCGGCATCGTCGTGCTGGCGGTGTCCCTCGATCCCCTGGGCGCCAAGCAGGCCGGCGGCACGCTGCGCCGGCTCGACGTCACCCATCTCGACCTGCTGCTCGATCCGGGCTTTACTCTGACCGGCGCCCTGGCGCTGCCGTCGCTGCCGACCACCCTGCTGATCGACCGCGAGGGCCGCGAAATCGGCCGCTTCATCGGCGCCGCCGCCTGGGACGGACCCGAGGCGGCGCCCGTGCTCGACGCCCTGCGCCAGGGACGGACGCTGGCGGGCGTTACCGCCCCGCCGGTAGTCCGACTGACCGGGCCGGCGCCTTAATTCAAGCATATTAGTGCAATTGCTTATCCCGTTGCATCCGGCGGGTGCCGCTGGTGGCGGAGGAGGCGGATTCATCACCAAGACGCCAAGAGGGCACCAAGACACCAAGGGATTGTGGGGTCATCCGCGCCTCTGTGTCTTGGCGATGCCGCCGAAGGCGGCCTTGGTGTCTTGGCGGTGAACGTGTCGCAAGCATCCCCGACAGCGCCGTCTCGAAGGACGAGGGGGCCGCGCCGACGGCCTCTCCCCGTGTTCCGCGACAAACCCTGCCCGGGCTTTTGCCCCGGTTATGCCTGTCGCCCAAATACCTGCGCGTGCGCCAACGGACAAGCTTGACGACAGCGCCAACAGAGTTGGAGCGATCTGTTTCGGCCATAGGCACGAAATTCGCACCACCGGAATCTCGTTGATTGCGAACATGATCTATGGTTGAGTATGCTAGATTGGTTTAGTCGGTAGAGGCTTGTTGAAATCCTCACCGACAAGCTCAACAGATACTGTTTCGCTCATTTCACTCGTACCGCTGCGACAATGGGATTGCTGAATATGAATGTCAACATGAACAGCATTTTGCAGATAGTAGTCGCAGCAGCGACTGTAGGAAGCACGTTTGCACAACGCGTTCTCGTGAATATCTCCGGCGACATGAAGCCTACCGCGGCCATAGGACTGGCTGTTGGCGGTGTGGCAGCTGCCTCAATTGGTAAGGTTCTTATTTCCGGCTTAGGCAAGGCTGCCTTTACCACTATAGAAAAGGCATCCATCGTTGGGGGAAAGAAAATTGCCGTTGCTGGAGCCGAAAAAGCAGCGATTTCAGGCATTGGAAAGATTACAGCCGGAAAGACCGCCGTCGCCTCAATAACTGCAAGAGAGGCCGCGATATCAAGCGCCAGCTATGAAGCAAAAGAATCAATCACAAAATCAACCACAGCGGCAATTGAAAAAAATTGCGGGTTTATAAATACAAAAGAAACACCATATTTGTTTCACAAGTACGAACATCTAAGTGTCGCAATAAATGATCCGAACAGGCTTCGCGCCTTCATCAAAAACAACCCGTCATTTATCGACGACGCCTCCCTTGACCTATACAAAGCGAAACCAGAATTTTTTGCCGACGATTTCAATAGTACGATTGTCGCGTCTAAAATGAAAGGGACATTTCGTGACGCCATACATGCAAAGATTTCAGAAAGAAATATGCAAACTGCAAACGAATTGGCAGAGGTTATTGCAAGCGGATTGAAGCGAAACGGCATTTCGATCACATCTCTTGGCTCCACTAGAACTGAGTTAGATCAGGCCATCGACAGATTTGTTAAAGTAGCAGCTTCTGGTAAGTCAGACTATAAATGGGGATACAAATCTGGCGCCGTCTTTGTAAAAGGTGATGTCGGACACTTCTCATTTGAACAAGAGGTGTCCATTTCATCTATAATTAAAGCTACCGCCGCTGGTGCCGTAGCGATATCAGCATCAAATATTGACTGGAAAAAAGACAGCTTTGTTCAAATCAAGTCATGCATCGGGAATTTTTGCCTCGACATCGATTCAAAAAACAAGTCAGCAACAAAGAAGGCCCCGCCCTGACCTTCCTTGATCTGACGTTGCGAGCATTTCCGGTGCACGTGAATAAATTCGAACCTCACCCCGCCTCGACCGGGGCGTCGTCGCGATTGCCCCACTCGCACCACGAGCCGTCATAGACCGCCGCGTCCTCGTTGCCGAGCAGATAGGCGGCCAGCGCCACCACACAGGCGGTAACGCCCGAGCCGCAGGTGATGGCCATCGGCCGGGCGAGATCGACTCCCGCCGCGTCGAAGGCCGCCTTCAGCTCATCGGCGGAGCGCATGCAGCGGGTCCGCTCGTCGATCAGGGCGGCGAAGGGCAGATTGACGCTGCCGGGAATATGCCCGCCGCGCTTGACCGGCCACAGCTCGGGCTCGGCGCCGGTGAAGCGGCCGGGAGCGCGGGCATCGACCAGTTGCTCGCGCCGCGTCTGGATGTTCAGCTTCACCTGATCGAAATTGCGGATCAGGGTGTGATTGACGTGGGGGATGAAGTGACGGTCGCGCGGCATCGGCGGCAGATCCTCGACCGGCCGCTGCTCGCGCAGCCACTTGGGGAAGCCGCCGTCGAGGATCACCACGTCGCGATGGCCGAAGCAGCGGAACATCCACCACGCCCGGGCGGCGGCGCTGGCGAAGCCGGTGCCGTCGTAGAGCACCACCTTGTTGCCGTTGCCCAGGCCCAGCTTCTTGACCTTGCTGGCGAACTTCTCGGGCGGCGGCAGCATGTGCGGCCATTGCGAGGTGCTGTCGGCGATGTCCTCGATGTCGAAGAACACGGCGCCGGGAATGTGCTCGTCCTCGTACTCGCCCCGCGCGTCGCGATTCTGGATCGGAAGGTAGTAGCTGGCATCCGCGACACGCACATCGGGCGCCGACAGGTGCGCCTCAAGCCACTCGGTGCTGACCAGGACGTCCGGATTGGCGTACTCCACGCTTCCACCCCTTGTCTTAGACCAGCCACTCCGGGACCGGCAAATCGCGCGCCGCCAGGAAGGCCGGATTGAATAACTTGCTTTGATAGCGGGTACCATAATCACACAGAACTGTCACCACCGTATGGCCTGGACCAAGGTCGCGGGCCACTTGGATCGCCGCGGCGACATTGATTCCCGACGATCCGCCGACCACCAGCCCCTCCTCCCTCACCAGGGCGAAGATCAGCGACAGGGCCTCGGCATCGCCGACGCGCACCTGATCGTCGATCGGCGCCCCGGCGAGATTGGCGGTGATGCGCCCCTGGCCGATGCCCTCGGTGATCGAGGAGCCCTCGGCCTTCAATTCGCCGTGGGCGTAGTGATTGTAGAGCGCCGAGCCCATCGGATCGGCGAGCACGATGCGGACGTTCGGATCGCGTTCCTTCAGCGCCATGCCCACTCCGGCCAGGGTGCCGCCGGTGCCGACCGCGCAGGTGAAGGCGTCGATCCGATGGCCGGTCTGGCGCCAGATCTCCGGCCCGGTGGTGCGGTAGTGGCCGAGGCGGTTGGCGGTGTTGTCGAACTGATTGGCCCACAGCACGCCGTTGGGCTCGGTCGCCGCCAGGTCGCGGGCCAGGGCCTCGGAGGCGCGGACGTAGTTGCCGGGATTGGCGTAAGGCAGCGCCGGCACCAGGCGGAGATCGGCGCCGACCAGGCGCAGCATGTCCTTCTTCTCCTGACTCTGGGTCTCGGGCATGACGATCACCGTGCGGTAGCCCCGCGCGTTGCCGACCAGAGTCAGGCCGATGCCGGTATTGCCGGCGGTGCCCTCGACCACCACGCCGCCGGGACGCAGCAGCCCGCTGGCCTCGGCATCGACGATGATCGCCAGCGCCGCCCGGTCCTTGACCGACCCGCCGGGATTGAGGAATTCCGCCTTGGCGAGAATCTCGCAGCCGGTGATCTCGGAAGCACGCTTGAGGCGGATCAGCGGCGTGTTGCCGATGGATTCGACGAAGCCCTGGCGGATGTCGCTCATGGGGATGTTCTTTCACTTTGTTTCACACTTTCATCGAGACTATATCGGCACGCGAACCTCGGCAATAACCATGTTGTATGTAGAATACGAACCCGTCATGCAGTTTTGCGACATCGCCGAGAACGGATCGAGATTGCCATTTGCCGGGGCCCATGCCACCTTCGAGGAACATGCGATGCGCTGGAAGCGGCGCTGCCGAAGGAGTTTCCATGGCCTCCGTGTTCCGCACCGCCATCTGCGCCGCCGTTGCGCTCGTCGCCACCGCCGCCCGGGCGGAAACGCTGTCCTTCGCGCCGTTGCCGATGGAATCGCAGGAAACGGTCATCAAGCAGTTCAAGCCGATGCTGTCCTACCTCGAATCCCATCTGGGCGCCGAGATCCGCATCGAATTCTCCACCAGTTACGGCGAAATCCTCGAAAAGTTCCGCCAGAACAAGATCGACTTCGCCTATCTCGGGCCGCTGCCCTATCTCACCCTGCGCGACCAGTTCCCCGCGGCGGAGCCGGTGGCGCATTTCCTCGAAGCCTCGGGCAAGCCCACCTATACCTGCGGCATCGTCGCCCTCGCCGACGGCAAGATCGTTCTCGACAAGGCCAAGGGCCTGAAGGTGGCGCTGACCCAGCCGCTGTCCACCTGCGGCTACATGGCCACCGACGGCTTGCTGCGCCAGGCCGGTTCCGCCCTCGATGCCAACAAGTACCGCTACCTCGACAAGCATGACGAGGTGGCCCTGGCCGTCACCCGCGGCGAATACGAGCTGGGCGGCCTCAAGACCGCCATCGGCCGCAAATACGCCCA
This sequence comes from Magnetospirillum sp., assembly GCA_016212565.1. GTDB lineage: Bacteria > Pseudomonadota > Alphaproteobacteria > Rhodospirillales > Magnetospirillaceae > JACRFY01. Next base: position 10,256 of record JACRFY010000227.1, read on the forward strand.
TATGGGCCTGACGGTGGTCGCCGAATCCGATCCCCTGCCCTCCTTCGCCCTGGTGGCCAACGGAATCACCGTGCCCAAGGCCCGCATCGAGGCCTTGCGCGCCGCCATCACCGCCCTGCATCCGCTCGACAACGAGGCCGACAAGGATGTGACCCGCGGCTGGGGCGACAACATCCGCTTCGGCGCCGTCCCCGCCGCCGACGGCGACTACGATGCCTTGCGTCGCCTGCGCGGCAAGCTGAAGACGATTCCCGAAAAGGGAAACTTCTGACGCTTTTGGTTGAAACCATCATACGAAAGACGTAGAATCCCCGCACTGATCCCGGCCGGCAGGTGAAGGAACGAGGTCGATGTCTGTCCCCCCGCCGGAGCGGTCATGACCCGCAGGCGCTTGCTGCAGCTTCTGTGCGTATTCGTTCTGCTGGAAGGCTTGGGGCTGCTGTTCCTCAACCAGAACCGGCTGGACAAGGAAGAGCGTCACTTCGCCCAGGCCTCGGCGGTGCTGGCCACCGCCTATCGCTCCAGCATCGCCATGTACCGCCTGACCATGGAAACCACCATGGCCGAGGTGATTGCCCGTCCCGACGTCCTGGCGCTGTTTGCCAAGGCCGGCACGGCCACCGGTTCCCAGCAGGATGTGCTGCGCGGCCGTCTCTACGCGCTGCTGCGCCCGGTCTACGATTCGCTGGCGGGGCGCAGCGTGCGCCACCTGCAATTCCACCTGCCCACCGGCGACAGCTTCCTGCGCTTCCACCAGCCCGACCGCTATGGCGATTCGCTGTTCGAAATCCGCCCTTCGATCCGCATCGTCAACACCGAGCACCGGCCGGTCCAGGGGTTCGAAGCCGGGCGGCTGATGCACGGCTACCGCTTCGTCTATCCCCTGACCTGGGAGGGGCGGCATATCGGCAGCGTCGAAACCAACGTTCCCTTCTCGACCCTGCGCAATGCCATGGGCGAGTTGGATCCCGAGCGGGAATTCGCCTTCTACGTCTGGAAGCCGGCCGCCGACGCGGTGGTGTTCGACACCCTCAACGCCCTGTACGCCCCCTCGCCGATCCATCCCGAGCTCCTGGTCGAGGATCCCGACCACCTGCTGCCCACCGCGCCGCCGCCGCCGTCGGCGGTTGCCGCCCGGATCAACGCCCAATTGCGCACCGACGCCAAGGTGCGGGCGAGGATGAGCGGCGGCACCGCCTTCACCGTCCGCGTCGCTGCCGGCGGCGGCCTGCCGTATACGGCATCGTTCCTGCCGGTCTCCGACGTCACCGGCCGCCTGGGCGGCTACATCGTCGCCTATGGCGCCGCGCCCTTCGCCGCCGCGCTGATGCGCGACTTCCTGATCGAGGCGGCGGCGCTCACCCTGCTGCTGGCCGCCGCTCTGGCGATGTTCGCCCGCATGCAGCGCAGCACCGCGGCGCTGGCCCACGAGAAGAACAACCTCAAGGCCATCACCGACACCATGGCCGACGGACTGTACGTCCAGGACGCGGCCGGCCGCGTGGTGATGACCAATCCCGCCGCCTCGCGCATGCTCGGCCGGCCGGCGGAGGAGATCGTCGGCCGGATCGCCCACGACCTGTTCCACCGGCACGACGGCAACCACCACCAGCCGATGGCCGAGTGCCCGGTGTTCCGCGCCATCTCGGCCGGACGGACGTTCCGCGACGAGACGCAGTTCGCCCCCCGCGGCGGCGCGCTGCTGCCGGTCGAGCTGATCAGCGTGCCGCTGTTCGAAGAGGGGGCCCTGGTCGGCTCGGTGGCGGTGTTCCGCGACATCGCCGCCCGCAAGGAGGCCGAGACGCGGCTGCGCCTGGCCGCCAGCGTGTTCGCCCACAGCCACGACGGCATCATGATCTGCGACCGCAACAGCCGCATCATCGAGGTCAACGCCGCCTTCACCCTGCTGACCGGCTGGAGCCGCGAGGAAGCGATCGGCCACTCGCCGGCCTTGCTGCATTCCGGCCGCCACGACGCCGACTTCTACCGCGATCTGTGGCGCGGCCTGCTGGCCAACGGCCATTGGCGCGGCGAGGTGTGGAACCGGCGCAAGGACGGCGAGGTGTTCGCCGAACTGCTGACCATCAGCGCCATCACCGGCGAGGACGGCGAGACCACCCATTATGTCGGCCTGTTCTCGGACATCACCGCCATCAAGCGCACCCAGGCCGAACTGGAGCACCTGGCCCACTACGACGCCCTGACGCATCTGCCCAACCGCGTGCTGCTGCTCGACCGCCTGCACCAGGCCATCGCCCAGGCCAAGCGGCGCGGCAGCCAACTGGCGGTGTGCTATCTCGATGTCGACGGCTTCAAGCCCTTCAACGACCGCTACGGCCACCGCTGCGGCGACCAGTTGCTGGTCGAGATGGCCGAACGCCTGACCGACTCGCTGCGCGGCGAGGACACCGTGGCCCGCCTGGGCGGCGACGAGTTCGTCCTCCTGCTCAACGACCTCGCCGACGAGCGCGAGGCCGAGGGGGCGTTGCGCCGCATCCTGCGCATCGTCGCCGATCCCTACGCCATCGAAGGCGCCAGCATACACCTGACCGCCAGCATCGGCGTCACCGTCTTCCCCGGCGACGACGGCGACCCCGACATGCTGATCCGCCACGCCGACCAGGCGATGTACCTGACCAAGGAGGCCGGCCGCAACGGCTTCACCCTGTTCGACCCGGCGCTCAACCAGAAGACCCGCGAGCATCTCGACATCCGCTGGCGCCTGCGCCAGGCACTGGAAAACAGCGAGTTCGTCCTCTACTACCAGCCCAAGGTCAGCCTGCGCGAGGGCACGGTGGTGGGCATGGAGGCGCTGCTGCGCTGGAGCAATCCCGAGCTGGGCGTCGTGCCGCCCGGCCAGTTCCTCCCCGCCATCGAAAACGACCGCCTGATCGTCGAGATCGGCGATTTCGTGCTCCGCGAGGCCATGCGCCAGACCCGGGAATGGGACCGCCTGGGCCTCGACTTCCACATCAGCGTCAACATCTCGGCCAAGCAGTTGCAGCAGGCCGATTTCGTCGAGCGGCTGACGGCGCTGATGGCCGAGTACCCCGACCTGCCGCGCCGCCGCCTGGAGATCGAGATCCTGGAGACGGTGGCGCTCGACGACATCCTCCACGTCAACCGGGTCATCCGCGCCTGCGACGAGCTGGGCATCGACTTCGCGCTGGACGATTTCGGCACCGGCTATTCGTCGCTGGCCTATTTCAAGCGCCTGCCGGCCAAGACGCTGAAGATCGACCAGATCTTCATCCGCGACATGATCGTCGACCCCGACGCCCTGGCCATCGTCGAGGGCGTGATCGGCCTGACCATCGCCTTCCAGCGCCTGCTGGTCGCCGAGGGCGTCGAGACCGACGAACACGGCGTCCTGCTCGCCCGCCTCGGCTGCGAGGTCGCCCAGGGCTTCAGCATCGCCCGGCCGATGCCGGCCGCCGAGGTGCCGAACTGGGTGGCCAACTTCCGCGCCCACCCGGAATGGAGCCGCTCGGTCCACAAGCGCTGGTCCCGCGAAGACTTCCCGCTGCTGGCCGCCGCGGTCGAACACCGCCGCTGGCTGTCGCAACTGCTCGCCGCGCTGGACGACGGCCGCCTGGATGCCGAAGCGGTGAAGGCGATCTCGTCGCAGCAGAACCGTTTCGACGACTGGTATGCCGGCCACGGCCGCACCCACTACGACGGCTATGCCGAGTTCCATCGCCTCAAGGACCACCACGACGCCATCCACGCCACCACCGCCGCCCTGGTCGAGGCCCTGGCGGTGGCCGACGTTCCCGCCGTCCAGTCCCTGACCGCCCGCCTGCGCACCCAGAGCGAAGACCTGCTCGCCGCCCTGGCCGCCCTGCAACAGCGGGTCAGCGAACACCGCGACCTGTCGGTGGCGGTGTAGCGCCGCTC
>JACRFY010000224.1 GCA_016212565.1 Magnetospirillum sp.
CCATGCCGCGGCGTCGAGGGCGCGGACCGGCATCGCCACGCTCTGCCCGCGGGCCGGCAAGGCCACGGTCTCGACGCCGGCCAGGCCGAGGCCGAGCCTCTCCTGCACCCGGATCGAGGCGTGGTTGTCGGGATGGGCCGAGGCCCACACCCGCGGCATGCCGAGATCGGCGAGCAGATGGCGGATCAACCGGCGCAGCGCCTCGGTGGCCAATCCCTGGCCCCAGAACGCCCGCCCGACCCAGAATCCCAGTTCCGGCGTGCCGTCATGGTCGAGGCCGAAGCCGACGCAGCCGACCAGCCGTCCGTCGAGGCTGCGCTCCATCGCCAGCGCCACCCCCTGGCGACGGGCGCGCCGCTCGGCCATCAGGGCGACGAAGGCCGCGGCGTCGGCGGCCGTATAGGGATGCGGGATGGCGGCGGTGTGGCGCACCACGTCCCAGTCGTCGAGCAGCCGCACCAGCTCGGGCTCGTCGGCGGGGCCCAGCGGCCGCAGCCTCAGGCGCGCGGTGAGCAGCGGATGCCCGTCCCAGACGGTGCCGGGCCGGGCGCAGGGGGGCTGGTCGTCGTCGGTCATCGCGCCCCTCCCATCATACCGGCGAGCCGCCGAAGCGACTCGCCTGTTTGCCCTCGCCGGGCGGGCGCATCCGCGCCCTTGGCCGCGGCCTCAATGGCCGCAAATACCGGCGAACGGGTCAGTTCGAGCGTTCGCCGGTATCACTCCCGCATTTCACCAGCCGCCATTGAGGCGGCGGCCGTGCCGCCCCGAAGGGGCAAACGACGCCCATCAGGGCGGCCCGGAGCAAAGCGACGGGTGGGCGAAGCCCACAAGCGCGCGGACGCGCGCGCTTGGCGAGGGCCCATCGAACTACGTTCGATACGACCCGTTGATGTCGATATAGGCGTGGGTCAGGTCGCAGGTCCATACCGTGGCCGTGCCGCGGCCGATGCCGACGTCGACCGCGATGGCGATCTCCTGGCCCTTCATGTGGGCGGTCACCGGCGTTTCGTCGTAGCCGGGAACCACCGCGCCGTTCCTGGCCACTTCGACGCCGCCGATGCGGATCGACAGGCGGTCGCGGTCGGCGCGCTCGCCCGACTTGCCCACCGCCATCACCACCCGGCCCCAATTGGCGTCTTCGCCGGCGATCGCCGTCTTGACCAGCGGCGAGTTGGCGATGGCCAGCGCGATCCGCTTGGCCGCCTTGCGCCCGGCGGCGCCGGTGACGGTGACGGCGACGAACTTCGACGCCCCTTCGCCGTCGCGCACCACCTGATGGGCGAGGTCGAGCAGCACCGCATCCAGGGCGCGGCGGAACTCGGCCAGCCGGGGATCCTTGGCGTCGGCGATCTTCGCCGTCTCCACCCGGCCGGTGGCGAACAGCAGCAGGGTGTCCGAGGTCGAGGTGTCGCTGTCGACGGTGATGCAGTTGAAACTCTTGTCCACGCCCTTGACCAGCAGGGCCTGGAGCACCGCGGCCGGCAGCGCGGCGTCGGTGAAGACGAAGGACAGCATGGTCGCCATGTCGGGGGCGATCATCCCCGCGCCCTTGGCGAAGCCCTGGATGGTCACCGTCCGCCCGTCGATCGTCGCGGTCCGCACCGCGCCCTTGGGGAAGGTGTCGGTGGTCATGATCGCCCGCGCCGCCTCGGCCCAGGCATCGTCCTTCAGCGCCGCGCGCGCCGGCTCCAGCTTGGCGACGAGCTTGTCGTCGGGCAGCGGCACGCCGATGGTGCCGGTGGAGGCGACGAACACCTCGGTGCGCTTGCACCCCAGCGCCGCCGCCGCCGCCGCCACCGTGCGGGCCACCGAATCGACGCCGACCCGGCCGGTGAAGGCGTTGGCGTTGCCGGAATTGACCACCAGCATCCGCGCCCGCCCCTTGGCCAGCGCCTCGCGGCACCAGTCGACCGGCGCGGAGCAGGTCAGGGAGCGGGTGAACACCCCCGCCACCGTCGTTCCCTCGGCCATCTCCACCACCAGCAGGTCGGGTCGGCCGACATAGCGGATGCCGCAGGCCTGGACGGCCAGACGCACCCCGGCCAGCGGAGCCAGACCGGGAAAGGCGGAGGGGGCGAGGGGCGACAGGGCGGTCATGGACAGACTCCTACTTTTCCAGGGGCGTGCCGTCGGGCTTGAAGCGCTTGACCTTGGCCTTGCCGCGCAGGTCGTCGACGATCTTCTGCGCCATGGCACCGCCGAGGCGCTCGCGGAACACCGGCTTGGCCTCGTCGAAGGTCGGGGGCGTGGCCGCCCGGCGGTCGTCGACCTTGATCACATGCCAGCCGAACGGGGTGTGCACCGGGTCGGTGGTGGTCTCGCCCGGCTTGAGGGCGAAGGCGACGGTGGCGAATTCCGGGACCGTATCGCCCTTGGCGACGTAACCGAGGTCGCCGCCCGGCGTGTTGCTGTCCTTCGACTTGGCCTTGGCGATGGCGGCGAAGTCGCCGCCCTTCTTCAGGTCGGCGATGATGGCGCGCGCCTCGGCCTCGTTCTCGACCAGGATGTGATGGGCGTGCACTTCTTCTTCGTGGAAGTCCTTGACCCAGTCGTCATAGGCCTTCTTGACCGCCGCGTCGGTCAGCTCGGTCTTGATGCGCTTGTTGACCCAGGCCCGGCGCATCCAGGTCTCCTCGGCCTTCTTGACCATCCGCTTGACCTCGGGGTCGTTCTGCAGGTTCTCCTTGCGGGCGGCGTCGGCGACCACGCGGTTGTTGATCACCGCTTCGAGCAGATCGGCATAGTCCGGCTGGCCGGCCTGCGGCGGCAACGAACGCTGGAGCTCGATCAACTCGGAGATGTGGATCTCGGCGCCATTGACCGTCGCGACCACCGGGTCCTTGGACTCGGCGGCAAGGGCCGGCATCGCCGCCAGGCCGAGGGCCAGCGCGACGGCCAACCCGGGACCGAGAGCGGAAGGCTTCTTCATGGGGTGCGGTTCCTTCTTCCCAACTGGTGAGCCGTTGAAGCACAACCCCGCATCCGGCACAAGAGCGGCGGCACCGCGGCGGCGCCTTAGACGAAAGCGTCATATTTTTATCCCTACATCTTCGGCATAGTATCCCCCTACCCTTTTGGAGGCGAGGCGGCCATGGCCATCGGCATGAGCATGCGTTCGTCGTTGGCGTTGACGATCGCCGTCGTCTACGCCGCGTTCGGCGCCGTATGGATCGCCGTCTCCGACCGGGTGGCCGAGGCGATGATCGGCCCCGCGCCGCTGCTCACGACGGTGCAGACCTGGAAGGGCTGGGGGTTCGTCCTGGTCAGCGCCCTGCTGATCTACGCCCTGGGCTGGCGGTTCGCCGCCCGGCTGGCGGCCTCCGAGGCCCGCTATCGCCTGTTGTTCGCCGACAGCCCGCAGCCGATGATCCTCTACGACCCCGCCACCAACCGGCTGGTCGAGGCCAATCGCGCCGCCTGCCGCCAGGTGGGCTGCGACACCTGGCTTCCCCAGTGCGACGTGGTGGAGGCGCTGGTTCCCACCGCGGCGACCGGCGACACGCCGTTGCGCAGCGGATTGTGGCGGCTGGCCGGCCGCAACGGCCGGCCACTCGACATCGAGTCCACCGAGGCCCTGGTGACCGTCGACGGCCGCAAGCTGCGCCTGATGACGGTCACCGACGTCACCGCCCGCCGCGAGGCCGAACTGGCGCTGCTCGAAGCCCTCGACCGCCTGGGGCAGGTCGCCCAGGAGCGCACCGAGCTGGCCCATGCCCTGATGCACGATCTCCAGGAGCCGCTGCGTCAGGTGGCCGGCCACGTCCAGTTGCTGGCCCGGCGCTACCAGGGCCGGCTGGGCATCGACGCCGACGAATACATCGGCTTCGCCACCGAGGGGATCCACCGCTTGAAGACCCTGATCGGCGACCTGTCGCGCTTCGCCGCCCCGCCCCGCCACGACGGTGCCGCCGCCGATGCCGAGGCGGTGCTGGCCGATACCACCGCCCACCTCGCCGCCCGCATCGCCGCCACCGGCGCGGTGATCGAGGCGCACCGGCTGCCGCAGGTGGCCATCGACCCGCGCGACCTCGGCGTGGTGTTCCACTGCCTGCTCGACAACGCGCTGAAATTCCACACCCCGGGCCGGCCGCCGCGCGTGTCGATCTCGGCCGCCGAGGTTCCCGCCGGCTGGGAACTGGCGGTCGAGGACGACGGCATCGGCATCGCCGCCGAATATCGCGACAGCGTCTTCACCCTGTTCCGCCGCCTGCACACCCGCGACCGCTTCCCCGGCAACGGCATCGGTCTGGCCTTGAGCCGGCGGTTGATCGAAGCCCACGGCGGCTCGATCGCCGTCGCCGAATCGGCGCGGGGCGGCGCCCGCCTGGCCTTCGTCCTGCCCAAGCCGGGGGCTGGGGCCGAACATTGACAGATGCTCGCCCGGGCTCTATCTGTGAGCGCGTTGCAATAGGCTTGACGCAGCCGCGACGCCCGCTTCCGTCACTTCCTGTCGAGGTTACTTCATGTTCGGCGCCATCGCCCGGCGGCTCTTCGGAACCGCGAACGACCGTGTTCTCAAGGGGCTGAAGCCCTCCGTCGAAGCGATCAATGCGTTGGAACCGGAGATGGAAGCGCTCTCCGACGATGCCCTGCGGGGCCGCACCGCGATGTTTCGCCAGCGCCTTGCCGATGGCGCCACCGTCGACGACCTGATGGTCGAGGCCTTCGCCACCGTCCGCGAGGCGGCCAAGCGCACCCTGGGCCAGCGCCCCTTCGACGTCCAGCTGCTGGGCGGCATGGTGCTGCATCAGGGCAAGATCTCGGAGATGAAGACCGGCGAAGGCAAGACCCTGGTGGCGACGCTGCCGGTCTACCTCAACGCCCTCAGCGGCCGCGGCGTCCATGTGGTCACCGTCAACGACTATCTGGCCAAGCGCGACGCCGAGTGGATGGGGCAGATCTACGGCTTCCTCGGCCTGACGGTGGGGGTGATCGTCCACGGCCTCGACGATAACGAGCGCCAGGCGGCCTATGGCTGCGACGTCACCTACGGCACCAACAACGAACTGGGCTTCGACTACCTGCGCGACAACATGAAGTTCCGTCTCGAAGAGATGGTCCACCGCCCCTTCAACTACGCGATCGTCGACGAGGTCGACTCGATCCTGGTCGACGAGGCGCGCACGCCGCTGATCATCTCCGGTCCCACCGAAGACAATTCCGACCTCTACCGCCTCGTCGACGCCGTGATCCCCAGCCTCACCGCCGAGGACTACGAGAAGGACGAGAAGATGCGCGCGGTGACCTTCACCGAGCAGGGCGTCGAGCACATCGAGCAGTTGCTCGCCGATGCCGGCCTGCTTCAGGGCGGTCTCTACGACGTCGGCAACGTCAGCATGGTCCACCACGCCAATCAGGCGCTACGCGCCCACGTCCTGTTCACCCGCGACGTCGACTACCTGGTCAACAACGATCGTGTGGTGCTGATCGACGAGTTCACCGGCCGGATGATGGAGGGCCGCCGCTTCTCGGAAGGCCTGCATCAGGCATTGGAGGCCAAGGAGCGGGTGACGATCCAGAACGAGAACCAGACCCTGGCCTCGATCACCTTCCAGAACCTGTTCCGCCTCTATCCCAAGCTGGCCGGCATGACCGGCACGGCGATGACCGAGGCCGGCGAATTCCAGGAGATCTACAACCTCGAAGTGGTGGAGATCCCCACCAACATGCCGGTGACCCGCAAGGACGCCGACGACGAGGTCTACCGCACCGCCCGGGAGAAGAACGAGGCCATCGTCACCCTGATCGAGGAATGCCGCGCCCGCCAGCAGCCCTGCCTGGTCGGCACCACCTCGATCGAGAAGTCCGAGCATCTCTCGGAACTGCTGAAGAAGCGCAAGATCCCGCATCAGGTCCTCAACGCCCGCTACCACGAGCAGGAGGCGAGCATCGTCGCCCAGGCGGGACGGCCCGGCGCGGTGACCATCGCCACCAACCTGGCCGGCCGCGGCACCGACATCCAGCTGGGCGGCAACGCCGAGATGCGGGTGCGGCTGGAGAACGCCGAGGGCGCCAAGGCCGACGCCATCCGCGCCGAGGTGCAGACGGCGCGCGACATCGTCCTCGAAGGCGGCGGCCTCTACGTCATCGGCACCGAGCGCCACGAATCGCGGCGCATCGACAACCAGTTGCGCGGCCGCTCGGGCCGCCAGGGCGACCCCGGAGCGTCGAAGTTCTTCCTGTCGCTGGAAGACGATCTGATGCGCATCTTCGGCTCGCAGCGCATGGACGGCATGCTGCAGAAGCTGGGGCTGCAGGAGGGCGAGGCGATCGTCCATCCGTGGATCAACAAGGCGCTGGAAAAGGCGCAGCAGAAGGTCGAGGCGCGCAATTTCGACGTGCGCAAGAACCTGCTGAAGTTCGACGACGTCATGAACGACCAGCGCAAGGTCATCTACGAACAGCGCAAGGAGTTGATGGTCGTCTCCGACGTCTCCGAGGACATCCACGGCATGCGCCACGAGGTGGTCGAGGAGATGGTGGCGAAGTGCATCCCCGAGCGCGCCTACGCCGAGGATTGGGAAGTCGCCGCCCTCCACGAGGAA
>JACRFY010000002.1 GCA_016212565.1 Magnetospirillum sp.
CGGGTCGGCGGCGACAAGATGGATGAGGCGATCATCGCCTACATCCGCCGCAACCACAATCTGCTGATCGGCGAAGGGTCGGCGGAGCGCATCAAGAAGGAAATCGGCTCCGCCTGCCCCCCCGAGGACGGCGAAGGCCGGACCATGGAGATCAAGGGCCGCGACCTGATGAACGGCGTGCCGAAAGAGCTGATCGTCTCCGAGCGCCAGATCGCCGAATCGCTGGCCGAGCCGGTGGGCGCGATCATCGAGGCGGTCAAGGTCGCCCTTGAGCACACCGCTCCCGAGCTGGCCGCCGACATCGTCGACAAGGGCATCGTGCTGACCGGCGGCGGCGCGTTGCTGTCGAACCTCGATTACGTGCTGCGCCACGCCACCGGGCTGCCGGTGTCGATCGCCGACGACCCGTTGTCGTGCGTGGCGCTGGGCACCGGCCGGGCGCTGGAAGAAATGCCGAAGCTCAAGAATGTTTTGACCAGTATGTATTAAGCTCAGAGCCGGGCTCGGCCGCCGGTGGCGCGGTCGGCCCTTCGGGGTGAGAGGAGGCCGCGGTGAAGCAGGGTGCCGTGGGGCGTCTGGCCGTATTCAGGCTGTTGGCCCAGCGCTTCGCATTTCTGTCGCTGGTGATGGCCGCCGTGGGGCTGATGCTGCTCGGCAAGGCCGACATCATGCTGATCGAGCGGACGCGCGGCATCATTGCCGACGCCCTGACCCCCATCCTCGACGTCGCCGCCCGTCCTGCCGCCGCCATCGCCGACGTGGTCGAAAACGTCCGCGAACTGGCCAATCTGCGCGCCGAGAACGCGCGGCTGAAGGCCGAGGTCCATGGCCTGCGCCACTGGGAGACGGTGGCCGGGCGCCTGGAGACGGAAAACACCTTCCTGCATCAGCAGCTCAATGTCGTTCCCGATCCCGATCCCGCCTTCATCACCGCCCGGGTGATCGGCGACATGGGCTCGGCGTTCGGCCATTCCATGCTGCTCAACGCCGGCTCGGTGCACGGGGTGCGCAAGGGGCAGGCGGTGCTGGCCGGCGAGACCCTGGTCGGCACCATCGCCGATGTCGGCGAGCGTTCGTCGCGTCTGCTGCTGCTGACCGACATCAACGCCCGCGTCCCGGTGATGGTCGAGGCCAGCCGCAGCCGCGCCATCCTCGCCGGCGACAACCGCGACCGGCCCAAGCTCAACTATCTCGGCAGCAATGCCACCGTGCTGGTCGGCGACCGCGTCGTCACCTCGTCCTCGGGGGCCGCCTTCCCGCCCGGCATCCCGGTGGGGATCGTCTCGGCGGTCGGCGACGGCATGGTCCGGGTCGAGCCGTTCGTCCATCGCCACGAGTTGGAATACGTCGCGGTGGTCGATTACGGCCTGGGCGGCATTCAATCGTTCGAGAAGCCCGTCGACCGCGACCGCCGCCGCCGCGGAGGCGAGAATTGAAGCTGTCCGTCTGGAACCGGATGGACACGTGGCTGCGCCACATGGTTCCGTTCGGGGTAACCATGCTGCTGCTGTTGGCCACCGCCGTTCCCACCCGATTGCCCGGCTTCGCCGGCATCGCGCCGATGCTGCCGCTGATGGGGGTGACCTACTGGGCGATCTACCGTCCCGACCTGCTGCCGGCATGGAGCGCGTTCCTGATCGGCATGCTCTACGACATCGTCGGCGGCACGCCGCTGGGGGTCAACGCCCTGGTGCTGCTGCTGGTCCAGGGCATCGCCGCGTCGCAGCGGCGCTTTTTTCAGGGCAAGTCGTTCCTGGTGGCGTGGTGGGCGTTCGGCCTGCTGTCGGCGGGCGCGGTGACGCTGGCGTGGCTGCTGATCGGCCTGCTCCACGGCCGCTCGGTGGATGCGGTGGCGGTGCTGTTCGAATACCTGGTGACGCTGGGACTGTTCCCGCTGCTGACCTGGATGCTGACCCGCACCCAGATGAGCCTGCTGAAGGACGTGTAGGGGCCGATGTACCACGATAACGACCGCGCCAAACTGTTCTCCCGCCGGGCCCTGATGCTGGCCAGCGGGCAGGGGGTGCTGGTCAGTGCGCTGTTGGCGCGGATGTACTACCTGCAGGTTCTCGAATCCGACAAGTATACCATGCAGGCTCACGACAACCGGGTGTCGATGCGGCTGCTGATGCCGCCGCGCGGCCTGGTGCTCGACCGCGGCGGCATCGCCATGGCGGTCAACCAGCAGAACTACACCGTGCGGGTGATCGCCGAGGACGCCTCGTCGAAGTCGTCGTCGCTGGACAGCACGCTGGACGCGCTGTCGCAGTTGATCCCGATCACCGACAACGACCGCGCCCGCATCCACAAGGAAGCGCGGCGGCGGCGTTCGTTCGTGCCGATCACGGTGCGCGAGAATCTGTCGTGGGAGGACGTCGCCCGCATCGAGGTCAACATCCCCGATCTCCCCGGGGTGATCATCGACGTCGGCCAAAGCCGCTTCTATCCGCTCGAACATCTGGGCGCCCACATCCTCGGCTACGTCGCCGCGGTGGCCGAGGGCGAGCTGACCAACAGCGATCCGCTCGAAGACCTGCCGGGCTTCAAGGTCGGCAAGGGCGGGGTGGAGAAGATCTACGACCTGGCCCTGCGCGGACGCCACGGCAACAGCCAGGTCGAGGTCAACGCCGTCGGCCGGGTGATCAAGGAACTGGAGCGCCGCGAGGGCGAGCCGGGCATGGATCTCCATCTCACCCTCGACCTGCGCCTCCAGGAATACGCGGCGCAGCGTCTCGGCGACGAGAGCGCGGCGGTGGTGGTGATGGACATCCACAGCGGCGACGTGCTGGTGATGGCCTCGACCCCGTCCTTCGATCCCAATGCCTTCAGCCGCGGCCTGACCACCGACGAGTGGCGGGACCTGATCTCCAACCCCCGCTCGCCGCTGTCCAACAAGGCCATCGCCGGCCAGTTCGCCCCCGGCTCGACCTTCAAGCTGGTGGTGGCACTGGCGGCGCTGGAGAACAACGCCATCACTCCCGATCAGCGGGTGCTGTGCACCGGCCACACCCAGCTCGGCAACATCAAGTTCCACTGCTGGAAAAAGGGCGGCCACGGCGCGGTGGATCTGCATGCCGCCATCAAGGGCTCGTGCGACGTCTACTTTTACGAGGCGGCCCGCCGCGTCGGCGTCGACCGCATCGCCGAGATGGCCCGCCGCTTCGGCATGGGGGCGCCGACCGGCATCGACCTGCCCGGCGAGCGTCCCGGCCTGATGCCGACCCGCGAATGGAAGCGGGCGGCATTGGGGCAGCCCTGGCATCCCGGCGAGACGCTGATCAACGGCATCGGCCAGGGCTATTGCCTGACCACCCCCTTGCAGTTGGCGGTGATGACCGCGCGGCTGGCCAATGGCGGCTTCGGCGTGGTCCCCCATGTCGCCCGCGAGGATATTTCCGACCGTCAGTTCCGCCCGCGCACCGCCCCCGACTGGCCGCGCCTCGGCGTCTCGCACCAGTCCATCGCCCTGGTGCGCAGCGGCATGAACGCGGTGTCCAACGAACCGGGCGGCACCGCCTTTCGCGCCCGCATCGAGCAGGACGGCATGTGGCTGTCGGGCAAGACCGGCACCGCCCAGGTGCGGCGCATCACCGCCCGCGAGCGCGAGACCGGGGTCAAGAAGAACGAGGAACTGCCGTGGAAGGAGCGCGATCACGCGCTCTTCGTCGCCTATGCCCCCGAGGACAATCCACGCTTCGCCATCGCCGTGGTGGTCGAACATGGCGGCGGTGGCTCGGCGGTGGCGGCGCCCATCGCCCGCGACATCATGATCGAAGTGCAAAAGCGCGACCGTGCCCGCGTTGCCGGCGCGTCAGGGGGCCCCGGCTGATGTTGCGCCCGCATTCCCGCAGCAATTTCCTTTCGCGCACCGAAATGAGCTGGCGCGACAAGATCTGGCAGATCAACTGGCCGCTGATCGGGCTGCTGACGGCGGTGGCCAGCGTCGGTTTCATCACCCTCTATTCCGCCGCCGGCGGCTCGTTGCAGCCGTGGGCGATCAAGCAGATGCTCCGCTTCCTGATCAGCCTCGGCATCCTGCTGGCGGTGGCGATGGTCGACATCCGCATCTGGATGCGCCATGCCTACAGCTTGTTCCTGGTCGCCATGGTGCTGCTGGTGGCGGTGGAGCTGCGCGGCACCATCGGCATGGGGGCGCAGCGCTGGATCGACCTCGGCTTCATCCAGTTGCAGCCCTCGGAGGTGATGAAGATCGCGCTGATTCTGTCGCTGGCCCGCTATTTCCATGGCGCGACCCTCCAGGACATCGGCCGTCCGATCTTCCTTCTCCCCCCCTTGGCGATGGTGTTGGCGCCCATCGCCCTGGTGCTGAAGCAGCCCGATCTCGGCACGGCGATGATGCTGCTGATGAGCTCGGGGGCGATCTTCTTCCTCGCCGGGGTGCGGATGTGGAAATTCGGCGTGCTGCTCGCCGGCGGGCTGGGGGCGATCCCGGTCGCCTGGCAGTTCCTGCACGACTACCAGAAGAAGCGGATCCTCATCTTCCTCAACCCCGATCAGGATCCGTTGGGGGCCGGCTACCACATCACCCAATCGAAGATCGCGCTCGGCTCGGGCGGGATCCTCGGCAAGGGGTTGATGGAGGGAACCCAGGGCAAGCTCAACTTCCTGCCCGAGAAGCAGACCGACTTCATCTTCACCATGTTCGCCGAGGAATGGGGCCTGCTGGGCGGTCTGTTCCTGATGACGCTGTACGTGCTGCTGGTCGCGCACGGCTTTGCCATCGCGGTGCGCTGTCGCAGCCATTTCGGCCGCCTGGTCTCGCTGGGCGTGACCACCACTTTTTTCCTCTACTTCTTCATCAATACCGCCATGGTGATGGGCCTGGTGCCGGTGGTCGGCGTGCCGTTGCCGCTGATCTCCTACGGCGGCACCGCCATGCTGTCGCTGCTGTTCGGCTTCGGCCTGCTGATGAGCGCCTACATCCACCGCGACCTGTCCATCGGCCGCCGCGGCGGGCACGACGACTGAAGCGTGAGGCCCAGACTGGGCATCAGGCTTCAGGCCTGATGGTTTTGCCCTCGCCGGGCGCGGCCCTCCGGCCGCTGGGCCGCTCGCTCAATGCTCGCGAATTTACCCCCAAAACCGATGAAGGCCCCAACCCCGCAAGGGGGAGGGGGCCTCCAAGGGGAGCCGCGAGGGGGAAGCGGCTCCATGGACTGAATTTTCCCGAAGGAAAATCCGGCCGTCCCGATCCTCTCGTTACCGATCGGACCGGATTGGAGTTCGCAATCCGTCGCGTTCCATGATTCGATATGGGCGCCGAGTCGCCGACAACCAGGGGATCGCCCGCAATCGCGTCCGCCTACTTCTTGCGGAACGCGTCCAGGGCCACGACCTTGCCCGAGCCCTCGTCGTCGTCGCCGACCGGCGGTGGCGGCGGGGCCTCCTCGGCCTCCTCGTCGTCTTCGATCTCGCCGTCGACGGTCTGGAACTGAAGGCCGAACTTGGCCGGCGGGTCGGCGAAGCCGGTAATCGACGAGAAGGGAATGTGCAGCCGCTCGGGCACGCCCGAGAACGACAGGGTCACCTCGAGATACTCGTCGGTGACGACCAGGTCCCAGAACTGGTGCTGGAGGACCACGGTCATTTCGTCGGGATGGCGGGCCAGGATCTGGTTGCTGACCGCGACTCCCGGGGCATGGGTGCGGAAGGTGACGTAGAAGTGATGGTCGCCGGGCAAGCCCTTGTCGGCCGCCACGCCGAGCGCCGTGCGCACGACGCCGCGCAGGGCGTCCTCTACCATCCGGTCGTATCGCAGCGCGTCGTCTTCGTCGTCCATAAATCCCTGCCGCCCCTGAACGCCGCCGGCCTGAAGCGGCAAGGTGATAAGTGGGGGGATTCTGTTGCCCGGTTCCCCCCGGACCGCGCTTACGGGTTAAGCCGCAGCGGCAAGAGCAACGTTGTCGTTGGCACTTGTAGGTGTTGACCCGATAACGGCGGTATCATGCCGAGCAGCCAAAAGCACCTTTACTGCGCCTGTCGATCCCATTTCACCCCCGCAGTGGTAACGGAGATTGGTGGAGGTGGCGGTTTCGAAACCGCGTCCAGAACGACTATTCCGCGCCCCAGTGTACTGCCATAGCCCTTGCGGGCAGCGGGAATATAGGGGGGCGGCGCGCGGAGTGCAAGCCTTCGAACGGGGCGTCACTTGATCTTCGGC
Organism: Magnetospirillum sp.; assembly: GCA_016212565.1. Lineage (GTDB taxonomy): Bacteria > Pseudomonadota > Alphaproteobacteria > Rhodospirillales > Magnetospirillaceae > JACRFY01. Next base: position 6,182 of record JACRFY010000002.1, read on the forward strand.
GCCCCGTTGAAGCCACGGCAGGTTCCGCAGCGATAGACCATGTCGGGACGCATCGCGGCGATATCGAAGGCGGTGATCATCACCCGGCCGCAATGGGCGCAGACGAAATCGCTGCCCGCTTTCCCGACCAGCGAGACGCCGGTGTCGATCACCGGGCGGCCGTCGGCCTCGGCGGGGGTGAGGGGGATCATCACGTATTCGGTCATGGGATATCCCTGTCTGGTGGACGGATCGGCACGGCGATCTTGCGCGAAAGGCTGCCCCCCCGTCCAGAGGTCCCGTCCAGAGGCAGCGATTGCCTCGCACCCCGGCATTGCGGTCTAATGGGCGCCATGAGCCAGGATTATCGCCGCGCCGCCCACCTGCCGCTGTCGTGGACCGACATCCACCGCGACTGCCTTGTGTTGGCCGACAGGCTGCGGCCGGCGGGGCCGTTCGTCGGCATCGTCGCCATCGCCCGCGGCGGACTGGTGCCGGCGGCGATTCTCGCCAATGTCCTCGACATCCGCCTGATCGAGACGGTGTGCGTTTCCAGCTATGCCGGTCGCCGCCAGGGCGAGGTCGAGGTGCTGCGGCGACTCGACGGCGACGGCGCCGGGTGGCTGGTGGTCGAGGATCTGGTCGACAGCGGGGCGACCCTGCAGGCGGTGCGGGCCATGCTGCCGCACGCGCATACCGCCGTGCTCTATGCCAAGCCCGAGGGACGGGCGATGGTCGACACCTTCGCCGCGGAAATCGACCAGGATGTATGGCTGGTGTTTCCCTGGGAGAACGAATAGCGAGAGGCTATCCCAGCAGGCTGCCCTTCGGCACCGCAAAGCCGCGCAGCATGTCTTCGGCACGCATCGCCCCCTTGCCGGCGCGCTGAAGCCGGGTCAGGCGCAGGGCGCCGTCGCCGCAGGCCACCGCCAGGCGGTCGTCGAGGACCGTTCCCGGCGCGCCGGTTCCGTTCTCCACCGTCGCCGCCAGCACCTTGAGGCGCTCGTCGCCGACCGCGCACCACACGCCGGGCCACGGGTTGAGGCCGCGCACCTGCCGTTCCAGCTCGACGGCCGGACGGGTCCAGTCGAGGCGGCCCTCGTCCTTGCCCAGCTTGGCGGCGTAGGTGACACCCTCGGCCGGCTGCGGGCGGGCGATCAGGGTGCCGCGCTCCAGCCCGGCGAGGGCGGCGACGATCATCCGCGCCCCCAGCGCCGCCAGCGCATCGTGGAGGGTGGCGGCGGCGGTGGCGGCGGTGATCGGCACCGTTTCGGTCAGCAGCATGGCGCCGGTGTCCAGGCCGGCATCCATCTGCATGATCGTCACCCCGGTCTCGGCATCGCCGGCGAGGATCGCGCGCTGGATGGGGGCGGCGCCGCGCCAGCGCGGCAGCAGCGAGGCATGGACGTTGA
>JACRFY010000225.1 GCA_016212565.1 Magnetospirillum sp.
CACACCGTATCGTCGCCGGCACTGGCGGTCAGGCTGTCGTTGCCCGCGCCGCCGAACAGCGTGTCGTTGCCGCTTCCCGACTCGACCACGTCGGCGCCGGCCCCGGCGGTGATGACATCGGCGCCGCTGCCGGTGGTGACGTCGTCGTCGGCAGCGCCGGTGGTGATCGCATAGCCGGCATCGCCGGCGGTGATGTTCTGGCTGGCGGCATTGCCGCTGCCGTCGTAATCGGCGGTGACGGTCTGGGTGAAGTTGCTGCCGACGGTGACCGACAGGGTGGCGGTGGCGGTGGCCGTGGAACTGCCGTCGGTGCTGGTGAGCGTCACTCCCAGCAGATAGTCGGTTTCCGAGCCGGCGGGCGGGGTGAAGGTCAGGCCGGAAAGCTGCGCCGCCGTCAGGGTCCAACTGCCGCCGCCGTTGTTGGTTCCTGCCGACAGTACCGCACCCGTCGGCAGGCCGGTGATGGTCACCGACAGCACTTCCGAGGCATCGCCGGCAGTCGGCGTGATCACCAGCGCCACCGGCGTGGCAACGGCGGTGGCCGCCACGGCGGTCGCTATGGTCGGAGTATCGGCGACGCCGGTGACGGTGATGGTGACGCTGGCCGGGCTGGCCAGGGCGCTGAAGGCGAGGCCGTCGCCCCCGGCCCCGGGATTGACGGCGGTGCCCTCGACCCCCGAGGTGCGGTCCCAGGCGACGAAGCCCAGGGCGACCGAGCCGGAATAGTTCTCGGCCGGCACGAAGCGCAGTCGGGCGTCGTCGGCCAGCAGCAGCACATTGGTGGCCGAGACGGCGGGGACGGTGCTCCAGGCGCTGTCGGCGGCCAGCTTGTATTCCCAGGTGCCGTTGGTGGTCGGCGCGCTGGTGACGGCGATGCCCTTGAGGGCGCCGGAATCGATATCGGCGATGGCGGTGCCGCGCAGCGTCGAGACCAGGGTGCCGGGATTGGCGGCGGAGGCGACATCCTCGGCCACCGCGGCGAAGCTGCCGACATTGGCGGCGGTCAGGGTGGGGGCATCGTTGCCCGCGGTGACGGTGGTGCCGATGCTGCGCGCCGTGGCGGCGATGGCCGTGGTGCCGCCGGTGCTGACGGTGCTGATCGGGACCCGGCCGCCGGTGGCGGAATCGGACCAGCTTCCGCTGTAGGAATTGTCGATGCCGCGCACCGACAGGCCGGTCGGCGTGCCGTTGTAGTTGGCCACCGGCAGGAAGCGCAGGCTGGTCGCCGCCGACAGGGCCAGCGCCGGGGTGGCGGCGGTGTCGCCGACGCTGCCGATATCGGCCCAGGTGGTGCCGCCATTGGTCGAGTACTGCCACTTGCCTTCGGTGCCGGCATTGGCGGCGTTGGCGATCACCGCCACGCCGGCCAGCGACCCGGTGTCGATCTGGTCGTCGACCGCGCCCGAGAACAGCGCGGTTATGGTCGCGCCGGCCGGCGTGGCATCCTCGGCCACCGCGGCCAGGGTGGCGTTGGCGGTCAGCGAGGGGGCGTCGTTGACCGCGGTGACGGTCAGGTTGACCGCAGCCGGCGTGGCCGAGAACGAGGTGCCGTCGTAGCCGCTCCAGGTGAAGGCGGTCGAGCCGTTCCAGTTGGCGGTGGGGGTGAACTTCAAGCCGGCGATCTGCGCCAGCGCGATCTGCTGCCCGGCGGTGACCGCACTTCCCGACAGGGTCAGGGTGCCGGTCTCGGGCAGGCTGTCGATGCGAATTCCGACCAGTGCCGTTCCCTCGGGCTGAGTGAACTTGGCGCTGAAATCGGTCGCCGCGAAGCCGATCGCTCCGTCCTCGGTGCCGGTGGCCGACACCGCGGCCACCGAGGGAGAGTCGACGACGTTGGCCACCGAGATGCCGACCAGGGCGGCGGTGTCCGACCAGGCGGTCCCGTCGAAGCCCTTCCAGCCGAAACTGGTCGAGCCGTACCAGTTGGCGGTGGGGGTGAAGGTCAGCTTGCCGGCGTCGAGGTCGGCGACGGTGACTTCCTTGACCGCCGTGGCCAGATTCGCGGCCGTGATCGCCACGCCGTCGATCTTCAGCGTCCCATTGGCCGGAACGGTGGTGATGCGGATCTTGGTCAGCGCATCGCTGGTGTCGACGTCGCTGAACTTGGCGGTGAAGTCGGCCCTGGTGAAGGTGAGGACGGTGTCCTCGTCCATGCTCCTGGCGAGGTTGGTCACCGTCGGCGCGTCGTTGGTGCCGGTGACGGTGAAGGTCAGGTTGCCGGTGGCGGTGCCGCCGTGGCCGTCGCTGACCGTGTAGGTGAAGGTGTCGCTGCCGGTCTCGCCGTCGTCGAGCGAGGCCCACGCCGAGGTGGTGGGCTGATACTTGACCGACCCGTCGGTTTGAATGGCCACCAGGCCCTTGGCCGCGCCGCTGCCGACATGAACGACGCTGTTGGCGACCACGCTCAACGTATCGCCGTCGACGTCGGTATCGTTGCTCAACACCTTGACCGTCACCGCCGAGGACGAACTCGCGGCGGTGCCGACGTCGGCACCGGCCACCGGGGCGTCGTTGACGGCGGTGACCGTCAGGCTGACCGTCGCCTGGCTGGTGGTGACCTTGGTGATGGTCTTGCTCGAATCGAGCGGGTCGGTGATGGTGTCGGTGTTCGACACCGTATAGGTGAAGGAATCGGCGCCGCTGTAATTGGCGGTCGGGGTATAGAGAACCTTGGTGCCGTCGGCGCTCAACACCGCGGTGCCGTGCGCCGGCGTCGAGATGGCGACGATCTGCGGCGCGTCGAGCGCGGCGGCGGCGCCGCTCTGGCGATGGTCGTTGGCCAGCACGTCGATGGTGGTGGCGGTATCCTCGGCGGTGGTCTTGCTGTCGGCGACCGCCACCGCGGTCGAGCCGGCCAGTTGCGACTGGGCGTCGGCGAGGGCCTGCTGCTTGGCCTCCTGTTCCGCCTTGGCCTTGAACTGGGTGAAGGCGCTTTCCAGCGAGCTGACGTCGGTCAGGGTCTGGGTGGCGATGGCGGCATTCGACTTGGCCAGCGCTGCCTTCTTGGCCGCCGTCACCGCCTGGGCGGCGGCATCGCTGGCGGCGGCCTTGGCGTCGGTGACGTTTTGCAGCGTCGCCGAGTCGGGGTGGCCGTCGACATCGACGTCGGGGCGGCCGGAAATGATGGTGGTGATGGTGACTACGTCGGCATCGGCGGCGGCGTCCGCGCCGACGACGTCGTTGGTCGAGGCCGCGGTGTCGTGGGCATCGGCGGCGGCGGTGTAGGCGGTCAGGGCGTTGGTCGCCGTCCCCTTCAGCGAAAACACCTGGGCGCGCAGGGTGTTGATGTTGGTGAGCTGGGTCGCCGTCGCCGACGGATGGGCGGTCTTCCACGCGTCGATGGCGTCGATCAGCGACTGGGCCTTCAGCGGCGCGGTGGCGCCGGCGATGGCGGTGTCGTCGAAGGTGGTCGAGACGTTGGTGTGGATCCAGCCGGCGATGCTGGTGATCAGGGCATTGGCCTTGGCCACCACGCCGGTGTCGGCGGTGTTGACGGCGGCGTCGGCGATGGCCTTCTGCGCCAGCACCTCGCCCATGGCGGTTTCGGTGGCGGCGGCGGAGGCCGAGGCGGCGCTGCCGGCATTTTCCAGGGCGGTGACGTAGTTGGCGTTGGCCTCGGCGGCGGCGGAACTGGCGCTGGTTTTGGCCGCCAGGGCGCTGCTGAGGGCCCGCTCGGCCGCCTGCACCCAATTGTAGGTGGTTTCCTTGGCCGTCTGGGCGGTGGCCGCCCATTGCCCGGTGGCGGTGGTCGCGGCATAGCCGGAGGCGGCGGTGGCGGCGCTGGTGGCGGCGTCGGAGGCGTCGTTGCCGGCGCCGGCCTTGCTGTAGGCGTCGGCGGCGGCGTTGCGCGCGGCGAGGGCGAGATCGTAGGCCGCGCTGGCTTCGCCGGCATACTGCGCCGCCAGGGCGGCATTGCCGACATTGGCGACGGCGAGGTCGGCCTTGGCCTTGGCGGTGGCGGCGTAGCTCTCGGCCAGCTTGGCCTGGGTCTGGGCGGTGGTGGCATAGCCCGAGGCGGAATCGGCAAAGCCCTTTGCCGAGGCCGCAGCGGCGGCGATGACCGCCTTGGCCTGGGCGCCGGCGAGCAGGGTGGCGACGCGGCCCTGCTCGGTGTCGACGGTGGCCTTGTCGGTGGCGATGATGGTCCGCAGGCGCAGAACCTCGGCGGCGGCGGCGTCGGCGGTCTTTTCCGCCTGCGAGGCGACCGCGGCGGTGGTGGCATCGGCGGCGGCGGTCTTCTGCGCCTCGGCCAGATTGCGCTGCGCCCAGATGGTCTTGTCGTCGGTGAGGTCGGCGTCGGTGGTGACGTCGGCCTGGGCGCCGAGGGTGGCGTGCGCCTCGGTATAGGCGGCATCCGCGCGCGCCTTGGCCTTCACCGCCTCGTCGTAGGCGGCCTTGATGGCGGCGCGGGCCTCGCGGTCGGCGGCGGCATCGGCGGCGACATTGGTGACGTAGGTGGTGTTGAGGGCGGCCAGGGTCGCGTAGTCGTCGTTGAGCGTGCCCTTGGCGGTCGACGCCGCCGCGTCCAGGGCGACGGCGTCGGTGCTGGTGCCGGCGTTGCCGTCGTCGACCGCATTGCTGGCGGTGGTGAAGTCGGCAAGGGAATTGGCCCGGGCGGCAACGATGGTGGCGTTGTCGACCGCGGTCACCACCGCGGTGTTGGCGGTGGCGACGCCGGTCGACAGGCCGGACTTGAGGCCGGCGACGGTGGACACCTGCAGCGCCGCCGTCGACGCCTCGGTACCGGCGGTCTCGGCAAAGCCGGCGGCATTCTTGGCGTGGGTGGCCGCCGATTGTGCCAAGGCCTTGGCGGCGGCCGCCTGCGCCGGATCGGTGATCGCCGCCGCGGCGGCGTTGTCGGCCACCGCCAGCCCCCACTCGGTGGCTGCCGAGGCGGCGGCGCCGGACGCAGTGGTGGCGGCGGTCGTGGCGTTGGTGCTGGCGGTATTGGCCGAGCCGGCGGTGTTGGTCAGGGTGGTGTTGGCGGTGTCGATGGCGGTCTGGGCTTGGACCAGCGACGTCGTCGTCACGTTGGCGGCGACCAGTGCAGCCAACTTTGCCGTGTTGTCGCCGTAGTCGGCCGGCACCAGGCCCTTGGACACCAGCAGCTTGTCGATGGCGCCGTCGAGGCTGGTCTGCAACGCGGTCAGGCGCGTGCCGGCGATGCCCAGCGCGGAATTGAGGTCGGCGCGGACGTCGAGAGTCTCGCTGCCGGCGGTGGTGCCGTTGATCAGATCGCGCGACGACGCGGCCTGGGTCGAGGCGTCCGCGGCGGCGGTCTTGGCCGACAGGGCGCGGCCGACGGCGGCGGCGGCGGCGGAGTGGGCGGCGTCGAGGTCGTTGGCGTTGGCGGCGTCGATCTCGGCCTGCTGGGCCTGGGCGCTGGCCAGCGACTTGGCGGCGGCGGTGACCTGGGAATCGACCTGCGCCTTCAACTGGGTGATCTGGTCCTTGACCGCCAGCGCCTTGCTGTAATCGGAATTGGCCTTGACCTGGGCCTGCAACGCCGCGGCCGAGGCGGCGGCGAGCGGATCGTCGCTGTCGTTGGTGAAATCGCCGTCGGAATTGGCGTCGACGCTCATCACCGTCGGCAAGGAATCGGCATAGCCCTTGGCCACCAGCGCATTGGCCACCGCGGTGGTCGCCGCCGCCAGGGCGGTGGCGGCGCTGGTCTGGGCGGTCACCGCATTGGCGTAATAGGTCTGGGCGTTGCTGACCGACAGATGGGCGACGGTGGCGGCGTCGGCGGCATTGGTGGCGGCGAGGTTGGCGGCGGTGACCGCGGCGCTGGCGTCGTCATAGGCTTCACCGGTGCCGACCAGGGTGGTCAGGGCGTCGGCCATCAACTGCTCGACCTGCTTCTGGGCGATCGACTCGGCCAGCAGTTCGGCCAATTGCGACGAACTGACGCTGGCGGCGGCGTCGGCCAGGGTGGTCAGGGCATTGGTGTAGGCGGTGGCGGCGGCGTCGGCGGCGCTTTGGCGGGCGGTGGCGGTGGCGACGGCGGCGGTGGCGGCATCGGCGGCCTTGCTGGCGGCGTCGACGGCGTTGTCGTAGGCGCTGTCGGCGGCGTCGTAGGCCGACTTCCACGCCGCCACCACCGGATCGGCATCGGCCAGGGCCAATTGGCCGGCGGTGGGCGCGGCGGTGCTGTAGCCGTTATCGGCCAGCCACTCGTCGCGGGCGGTTTCGTAGTCGGTCAGCGCATTGGCGCGGGCGGTGCTCTGGGCATCGCGCACCGCGTCGGCGGCGGCCGAGGCCACCAGCGGGTCGGCGGTGGCAGTCAGGGCGGTGGTGGCGGCCGACGAGGCGTCCTCGGACGCCGTCTTGGCGGCGGCGGCGGCGGCGGCGGCCTTGGTGTAGGCGGCCTGGGCGGCGATGCGGTCGATTGTGGCGGTGCCGTCGCGCCAGTCGTTGGCGGTGCCCTCCTTGTCGGCGGCGGCGGTGGCGTAGGTGGCGGCGGTGGCCTTGCTCGCCTGAGCGGCCTCCATCGCCGCGGCGGCGGTGGCGAGTTCTTCCTTTGCGGCGGCGTGGCCGCTGGCGGCCTTGGCGGCGGCGTTGAAGGCGGCGCGGGCGGCGTCGGCGGCAACCTGGGCCGCGGCGGACGCGGTCCGGGCCGCGTCGAGGTTGCCGGCGTCGAGGGCCACCTGGGCATCGTGCGCCGCGTCGGCGGCATCCTCTTTCTGCCGCTCGGCCTCGTCGGCGAAGGAATCGGCCTGGGTCTCGGCCAGGGTATCGGCCTCGGCACGAGCCCGGGCCGCTTCCGCCTGACTGGCCTCGGCGGCGGCGGCGGCGGCGTCGGATGCCGCCTTGGCCGTGGCCTTCGAGGCGACGAATTGCACTACGGCATCGTACTTGGCGTTGGCGGCGCTTTCGAGCACTTCGGCCTGATCGGCCTTGGTATCGGCCTGCTGGGCGGAGCGCTGCGCCTGACCGGCGGCCTGTTCGGCATTGGCGGCCGCCTTGGCTGCGGCCTGGGCGGCCTCCTTGGCGTCGCTGCGCGCCTGGGCCGTCGACGGCGAAGCCAACAGGTTGATGTTGTCGGCGGCAGTGGCGGCGGCGGCCGAGGCCCCCTGGGCCTGGGTCAGCAGGCTGGCGGCGGCATCCGAGGCGGTGCGTGCCGCGCCGGCGGCGGTCTGGACATCCTGATACTTGGTCAGGGCGCCGGGCTCGGTGGTCTCGCCGTCCATGGCGGTGAGGTTGGTCTGGGCGTCGGTATAGCCGGTGCCGGCGGTGGTGGCCTGGATGGCTGCGGCGGCGGCGCGGGCGACGGCGATCGCCGATTGGGCCACGGCGGTGGCCTTCAGCGCGGTGACGGCGGCGGAGAGCGCCTGATCGGCCTTGGTCTGGGCCAGGGCCGACTGGGTGGCGGCGTTCTCGGCCGCGGTATGCGCCTGGTCGGCCAGGGCGCGGGCGGCGGCGCTGGTGGTGGCGCTCAACGACTGGGTATAGAGGCTGGCGGCGGTGGTGGCATAGCCGTCGGCGAGGGTGGCGGCGTCCTCGGCCTCGGCGGCGCGGGCGATGGCGGTGGCGTCGCCGGACAACTGGGCGGCCTGCGTGGCATCGGCCAGCGACTTTTCGCTGGCCTTGTCGGCGGAGGCGGCCCGCGAGGCTTCGTTGCCGGCGCGCTGCTGCTCGGCGCCCTTGGCCTGGACATCGGCGGCGGCGGCGGCGGCGGCGGCGGCGGCCTGCTTGGCGGCCAGCGCCGAGGAATCGGCGCCCGATTGCAGCGCCTGGGCGTAGGACAGCGCCGCTTCGGCGGCATCGGCGTGGTTGTCGGCGGCGACGGCCGCCTGCTGGGCGGCAGCGGCGGCCTTGATCGCATGGTCGTAGGCCGCCTGCATGCCGGCGGTCTTGACCTTCCAGGTGTCGGCATTGGCCAGCCAGGTGGCGGCCTCGGTCAGGGCGTCGGCGGCGGTTTCGGCGAGATCCGCCGCCTCTTCGGCCTCGGACCGCGCCGTGGTGGCGGCGCTTTGGGCGGCGGCGACGTTGTACGAGCCGGCCTGGGCATTGGCATCGGCGGTCGCCGACGACGCGGCCGCGTCGTCGGTATCGACGGTGGCGGCGTCGGCCGCCGCCACCGCATCGGCGACCGCGGCGAGCAGGTTGTCGCTGGCATAGTCGGTGGCGGCGGCCTCGGCCACGCTCTCCCACCACTCGGCCGCGGCTTCGGCGCGCTGCGCGGACGCCAAGGTGTCGAGGGCGGCGAGCGAGTCGCTCAACGCGTCGGCGGCATCCTCCTCCAGGGCGGTGACCGCGTCGTGCAGCGGGGTATATAGGGCCAGCAGCGCGGCCGCCGAGTCTTCGGCGTCGGCGGCGGCGGCATCGGCGGCGGTGGCGGCGCCCTGCCACAGCGATTGGAGGTCGCCGTAGAAGGTTTCAAGTTGGGTGGAGTTGTCGGAATGCTGCTGGATCAGCACCCCCATGGATTCCACCACCACGTCGTCGGCCGGGCTGGCGACGGCGGTATTGATGCGGGTCAGGGCATCGTCGCAGGCGGTCTTGGCCGCCGACCACGAGGCGACCAGCAGGTCGTCGGCGACGATGGTCGCGACCTCGCCGGCGGTGGGATGGGCGTCGTCGGCGGCCGCATCCGGGTTGGCGAGAATGTAGGCGGCCAGGGCTGCCGCGTAGCCGCCGTCGGCATAGGCCTGCGCGGTGGCGGCGGCATTCTGTGCGGTTGCCAGCAGGGCGATGCGGGCGGCGCCGCTGGCATCGAGGGCCGAGGTGACGGCGGTGACGGCGGTGGCGAGATCGTCGGTCACCTCGGTCCACAGCGCGGCGGCGGCGGCGGCACGACTCAGTTCGGTGTCGGCGGTGTCGGAAGCCTCCCGATAGGCCTGGGCCAGGGCCTTGCCGCCCTCGTAGTCGATCAGCGGCTGGCGTTCGGCCAGGCGCGCGGCCTCCAGTTCGGCGCCGATTCGGGCGTTGGTCGCCATGGATTCGTCGGCGCTGGTCTTGGCGGCGATCCGCGCCGCTTCGGCGGCGTCCTCGGCCTGGGTGGCCGAGCCGTCGATCCAGGCCTCCTTGGCCGAACTGCTGATCGCGCCCGGATTGCCGGCGATGGTTGCCATTCCGAGCTTGAGCGAGGTGACCGAACCGGAGGCCGCGGTCGCCGCGGTTGCGGCGGCGGCGACCTGGCCGGCCAGGTCGCTGAGGCTGGGATATTTGGCCGCCAGGGCCTGGGCCGCGGCCGAAGCGGTCTCTGCCGCCGCGAGGGCGGCATCTGCGGCCGTCTCGGCCGCTTCGGCTTCGGCACCGTCGGCATAGCCGCTGATCGTCGCCAGCACGGCGGCGTCCGCAAGGTCGTCGGCGGTGAGGACCGCGGTGACCTGGGCGCTGGACAGGGTGACCAACGTTTCGAGTGCGGCGGTGGCCTGGCTGCTTGCCGCCTGGGCCGTGGCCAGCTTGGCCAGCATGTCCACTCGGGCTGCTGCGAGGGCTTGGTCCGCCTCGATGATTTTGGCGATGATGGGTTCGAGGTTGATCGGGGTGATGGGGAGGAGCGGCTCGAGGGCTTTTACGATCTTCGCCTTCGCGTCATCGATGAACTTGCCGATGTTGCCGATCGCGACCAGGAAATCGTCGGTGATCTCGTCCGACGCCGTGGCCACCGCCTGAACGAAGACCGTATCTTCCTGGTTGGTTTGATTGATCTTGTCGAGGTGTTCCTGATAGGCCTTTTCCGCCGCGTTGCGGAAGGAATCGGGCAGGGCCGCCGCGGCGTTGGGCAGGGCGCGCAAGGCATCGCCCATCGTCTGGCCGACAGTCTGGGCCGTATAGGTGAAGGTCTGGATCGCTCCGCCGACACTGACCGTCGCCGCCTGGTTGACGATGTTGATGGTGACGGTGCCGGTGCTGGTGGTCAGGACGATTTCGCCGTGGCCGCTTTTCTCGCCGAACAGGCCGGCGGTGGCGTTGCCGTCCTCCTCGACGCTGCCGCCGCCGGCGGTGCCGCGGATGCCGATGGTCATCACCGGCGTCTTGACCTTCATCGCGTCCGGGGCGGTCTTCGCCACCTGGCCGGAGACGAAGGTGAAGGCGCCCTGGATCACCGTGGTCATCGACGAGCCGTGGTGGGCGCCGGGGTCGTAGACCATGTCGTCGAGGACCATGCGGCCCTTGGCGCCCAGCGCAAACGTCGAGGAATCGGCGAAGGTGATGCCGATCGAGCCGCCGTCGCCGGTGACGACGATGTCGCCCTGGAAGACCGTATCGCCCTTCTTCACCACCACCTTGGTGCCGTCGGCGTGGCGGATCTCGACGGTGCCGGTCAGGGTGTCGACCCGGCCGATGCCGTTGCGGTGCGCCGCCGCGCCGGCCTGGGCGTATTGCCCGGGGGCCAGCGGCCCGGCCAGGTGGGTGGCCAGCGCCGCGTCGATCATCGCCCCCCCGGCGGTGACCAGATCGGGCGGATTGTCGGTGGCGAAGTAGTCGCGGACGATGAAGCGCTGCCCGTCCGGCCCGATGAGGATCAGATCGTGGCCGTCGCGGACGTATTCCGCCGACAGCAGCAGCGTGCTCGGGATCGTCACCGTTATCGCGCCGGGGCCGGCGACGACCGATGCACCGATGGCCGCGGAGACATGCCCGTTGCCGCTCGCGTGCGCCCCCGCCTGCGGCGGCAACTCGGGCTTGTTGACCTTATTCACGTCCTGACCCCACTCCCTGCCGCCCCGCGTGCCATCCCACCCAGATTCGCACCGAACAGCTGAACGATCCTACCATGTTCGTGTAAGCTTTCGCATCAGGTATGAGCCGGAGGAGCGCGGGGGATGTATGTAAAACGGGTAGCGCTTTTTTGCCTGTGGTTATTGGCGCCCGGTCTTGTCTTGGCCGAAACTCCATGCCCCGGCTGCCCGGATCTTGTGGCGATCCCCGGCCTGCCGGCCTTTGCCCGCACCGAGGTGACCTTCGACCAATGGCAGGCCTGCGTCGCCGCCCGCGCGTGCCGCGGCGACATCGACGATCACGGCTGGGGGCGGGGCGAGCGGCCGGTGATGAACGTCACCTACGCCGATGCCGA
>JACRFY010000030.1 GCA_016212565.1 Magnetospirillum sp.
CTTCCCTCTGGTTCTGAACACGGCTATCCTCGAACACGACAACAGCGAGGATGGCAATCGGCCGTGGCTTCCCTCTGGTTCTGAACACGGCTATCCTCACACGGCCACGGACCCGCCGGCAAGCGCGGCCGTGGCTTCCCTCTGGTTCTGAACACGGCTATCCTGGCGCGGGGCTGCATGACCATCATCGACGCGCCGTGGCTTCCCTCTGGTTCTGAACACGGCTATCCTTCGATGACCGCCACCACTCCCGCTACGAGTGCCGTGGCTTCCCTCTGGTTCTGAACACGGCTATCCTTGGTTAACGTTAACCCTCTGGAATCGCTCCGGAATGGCCCGTCAAAGCAAGACGAGCTGTTCTGGGGCGAACTTTTCTGCCTTGCTTTCCGTGCCGACCAGCAGGGCCATGCGGCCCATCTGACGATCCGTCATCTGCAGCACGCGCACATTGCCCCTGGGCGGAAGGTTGGATTTGAGGCGGCGCAGGGTGGTCTCGTCGATCTCGAGGCCGGCGCCGACACGGGCATAGACGGACCATTGCAGCATCACATAGCCTTCGCGTTGCAGGAACGCGCGAAAGCGGGCGGCTCGATTGCGGTCCTGCCGGGTCGTGACCGGCAGGTCAAAGAACACCAATGTCCACATGATCATCGGCGTGCAGTTCCGGCAGATGGAGCAAGGAACCGTCGCGGGCGACCATGGCGTCCCGCAGGCTGACGGCGGCCAGGCGCGCCGCTTCGGGCAGGTCCGCCGCCGTGCCGGCGATCCAAACCTTCTGCCGGCCAATGGCCAGGAGGGCGCGACGGTCATCCCGCTCAAGCGCCGACCGGGCACCGGCCCGATCTTCCACGGCGAAGACGACCCGATCGACCAGGGGCCGGAACGGTTCCATCAGGTCCGAGGCGAGGTTGAAGTTGTTGGTTCGCCCGCGGTGATGCAGGCCCAATTGGGAGATCAGGCCCGCGGCGATGATGGCGCGAGCGACGTGCCCGAGCAGGATGGCATAGCCATAATCCAGGGCGGCGTTGCGCCAATCCTTGCCCTCTCCGGGCACCCGCCGGAACCCGTCTCCCACTCCGGCCCAATACACCCGTCCGGCGCGGGCTTCGTCCCGATCCGCATCCGCCTTGGCACGGGCGGAAATGGCCCTGAGAATCCGCCGGCTTCGCGCGTTGCGCGTCGCGACCGCCTGATTGGCGATCTTGGCCTTGATGATGTTGCGCCACAAACCGGCGCGCACCCGCTCCGGGCACCCCAGTTGGGCCTGCGAAATCGAGGCCTGTTTCCAGTGGCCGAACAGCGGCAACGAGACCGTCGCCGGCAAGTGGCGGGCATCGCAAACGAACACCGCCACACCCGCTTCGGCGCAGGCCAGCAGGGCGGCAACGGTGACGGTCACCGCCGGATGTTCCACCACCACGCTGGACACGTCCTCGCACGCGAAACTGAGGCAATCCCCATCGCTCTCGGCCACCAGCGCGCCGTTGCGCACCGACAGGCTCGAAGCCCTGGTCAGAATCAACGTCTTCCAAGCCGCCATGGACGCCCCCTTCACGGAACAACCATGACGAGAAGGCGGTCAGCCCACAACCGGCCTCAAGCAGGTGATCGCCCCGGCATTCCGGTATGAGACCTTCTGCTTGTCCCGACTGAGGGGATGGTCGAGGTAGAGGCGGTTGCCGCCCACGTCGACGGTGGACAGATAACCAACGACCGCCTTTCCCTTGCCGTCGATCATTTCCACCAGGTCGCCGGGATAGAGGACGATCTCGTCGTCGGTTCCGCTTATCCGTTCGGGCAAGGCCGGCATATTGGACTCGGGTCGGCCACGGCGGATGGCGGCTTCGAAGCGATAGGTCGGCCGCATGGTCCATTCGCCGTCCTGCCGGCGCATGGAGACCGCGAGAATGCCCTCGCTGCGCACCAGGACCAGCGCCCCGCCGCGGCGAATGACCAGGGCGTTTTCCATGGTTTCTTCCGTGGCGAAGCCGTGGATCGGCCGTCCGTTGAAGACGGGCGGGGCGAAATGGGTGGCGGCCGTGCCGCCGTCGCCGCCAAGCAGGGTTGCCAGGATGCGGCCTTCCTGATCGAGGAACCAGTCGCGCAGGGTGTCGAACAGGGCACGGTTGCGCCACGGATCGCGCAGCGCCGCCAGCCGTCCCTGCCATTTCTTGCGCATTTCGCCGCGAGCGTCGCCCTTCCTGCCCTTGCGCGCCGCATCGACCATGGCGGCATGCAGGCCGGACAGCGATTCGGAGGAAAAGGCCCTGAATTCCCCAGGCGGAACCAGCCCGGTTTCGGAATCGCCCGGCCGCTGCGCCACCTTGAGCGGCAAGAACGACAGCACCGGCCCGCCCTCGCCCTTGCGCGGCTTGCGATAGAGACCACCCTCCCGGCGAAAGAGCAGAGTCTCGGCCACCGGGCCGGGAAGCTCGGGCGGCGGCGCACCGTCCAAACGGGCGGCGATCTCGGCCTGGACGTGGGTGACCAGATCGGCCTGAAGATCGGCCAGGGAGCGAATGCCGTCGACCCCCTCGGCCGGTTTCAGGGACTCGGCAACGGCTTGCTTCATCAATCCGTCGAAGACCGCGGCCCCCTTGTAGTCTCCGCGCCCCGACGCCAGCAGCGGCAGCGCCTCGGCCACCGGCAACCAGTCGAAGCATTCGTAGCCATAGCTGGTTTCCTTGTGCAGGGCACCGTCGACCCGGCGCGGGGCATAGCGGCGATCGACGGTGAAGCGTTCCCAGATGTTGCGCAGATGGGCGGCGAAGCGTTCCGGATCGGCGACCGGACTCCAGCCCGCTTCGGCGAGGACGCGTCCGGCGACCGTCTTGACCGCCTCGATCTCGGCCCGCTGCTGCACCTTGTATTGCTCGCCCCCGGTGGCGGGTTCCACCTCCTGCACGGCGCGGACGATGGCGGGGGCCAGGCGCTGGGGATCGGTGGCCACCAGGGCCAGCACCATGGCGTCGACGCCATGGGTGCGGTCGTCCCGGCGCCGCTCGCCGGTCTCCAGGTGCTTGAGATCCTCCACCCCCAGCGCCCGCCGCAGCAACGAGGTGACGCGCCCCGGCGCCGCGAACACATGGCGCCGGCCATCCTTGGGATAGAGGCGGGCCAATTCCGCCATCACCACCTTGGCGACCCACGAATTGCCGTTGGCCAGGGCGGTCTTGACCTGATCGGCACCGTCCTTGAGGAAGCCGTCGGCGTGATCGTCATCGGCCAGCAGCCGCCGCACCTTGCCATAGGGCAACCCCATGGCCCTGACCCGGTTGCGGTATTCCTCGACCGCCTCGGCCCCGCCACGGGCGATGAAGGATACGGCGGAATGGGTAGTCTTGCCCTGGTTGCAGCGCGCATGGACCAGGACGAGGTTCTCGTCGCGGCTGTCGCGCAGTCCGGCCTTGTGCAGGATGTGGTCGATCTGGGTGGGGTTGCCGCCCTTGGGCCCCAAATCGCGCAATCCGATGCCGCCGCCGCAATAGGGGCAAAAGTAGTGCTGCTGCTCCCACAACCGCACCCGCAAGCCGAAGCCGCGCGGCGGCGCCTCGCCGACCTCCGCCCGGTACAGGTCGCCATGCTGGCGCGTGCGCTTCTCGGCGATCCATTGGTCGCGCCGTTTCTCGTCGCGCTGTTTGGGCGAGCGGGCGAGGTCGCGCCCGGTTTCCACCACCACGCGCCCCGGCAGGACGCCCAGGCGCTCCACCAGTTGCGCGAACAGGTCCAGCACATGGGCCACCGCCCGCCGCACCGCCGGGTCGCCGATGGCGTCAATGCCGGCCGTCTCGGGCACCTCCACCCCGGCAAGCCCGCAGGCCGTGCCATAGTCCCAGCCCTCGGCCAAATGCGGCAGCAGCAGGCGCGCGGCGGCGGGACACAGATGCCCGCGGCGGCGGGTGAAGGCGAACAGGTCGAGACGGGCGGCGGCGCGGTGACGCTGCCCGACCGACAATCCGTCGAGACGCTCCAGCCCCCGGTGGATGGATGTCAGATCGTCCATGTCGAGGACGATGGCCGCGCAGCGGTCCAGGAGGGACGGCCGGTCGAAAATTTCGGCGCCGAAAATCTCCCGGAAGGCGCGGGTGCCGCTCATGTCGGCGAAGACCCGATCCTTTTCGAGCTTGCGCTGGATCCCCTGGATGTCCTTGGCGATCCCGGCCGGGGTGGTGGAGCCGCCCTTGCCCAGCTTGCGCTGCACCGCCTTGGCGGCGGCGGAAAGCAGCATGGTGAAGGCCTCGTCCTCGCCCAAGGCCAGGACCTTGCGCATATCCGCGTAGGTCACCTTGTCCGACGGGCAGCGGGCCAGAAACTCCAGGGCCTGTCGTCGCATTGCGACGATGCGCGGCGGCAGGTTTTCCCCGGGCGTCTCGGCGTCGCTGCGGGGACGCAGCAGTTTGGTGGCGATGCCGGAAGAGACGTTGGTGATCGACAGATTGTTGAGGCCCTGGACGAAGCGAAACGCCTCGAAGGACGGATGGTTGGCATGGGCCCGCCACTTTTCCTCTTCGGCCAGGTCCTCGCGGTCGCCCAGCAGCTTGCAGGGAAACGGCGGCAAGGCACGGCCGATCTTCTGGTCCTCGCAAAGACCGGCCAGGGCTTCGACCACCTCCTCCGCCAGCCCCTGGGCGCGGCCGATGGCGCGGATTTCGGCGACGACATGGTCCCGGCGGGCAACGAACAGGTAGTCGCCGCTCCGATTGCGGCGGCGGTCCCGGGGCAATCCCTCGGCGTCGATCCGTCCCAACAGGTCGCCCAGGCTGCGATAGCCAAGGGACAGACGCTGGTCCATGGCCTCGATGGCCGACTTCATCTTGCCGTCGTCGTCGGCGTCCTTGCCTGCGGTGACCGCCGCGCCTTCGGGCGCGTTGGAACGCGGGCCGCCGCTGGCGACAAGATCGGCCTTGGACGACGGCTTCCACCCGCGATGGCCGATGCAATGGATCAGCACCGCGACCAACTCGGCCGGCGACAACCGGCCGTCCTCCCGCACCGCCAGGGCCCGCAAGCCGAAGATATCGCGCCGCACCCCCAGGTCATCGAGCTCGCGGCAACGCTCCTTGCCGAGCCCCAGGGGGGCCGCCTCTGCGGGCAGGCCGGCCTGCCGCAGCAGCGCCCGCGCGGCCTGGCGGCGCTGCCCGGCGCGTTTCAGCCGTCGACGGTTCCGGCGAAAGCGACCGCGCGCCGCCGTCGGGCTTTCGCCTTGCGTCGATTCCGTCTCCCACCACCGGATGAAGACGTCATCGGGTGACGGCACGGAGGTCGCCGCCAACAGCGCCACTGCCGACGTCGCCATCCCGACATCGATACCGACCGCCAGGCGATCGTTCACCGCCACGCCAAGCGCAGACACGCCGTTCATGTGAAGCCCTCGCCAGCGATCAACCTGAAATTATCTTTACAGGCCCGGGCAAGCGTGGCAACCTCACTTTTGCCGAGACCGACCAGAACCAGAGGGAAGCCACGGCAAGACGGGACCCTTCGGGGTCCCGTCGTCATTTCGAGATGACGAGCCGCCCGGGATCCGCCGGTCGGCGGGAGATTCGGCAGGGTTGCGCCGCCAGCCTCGATGGCCGGCACGGCGGCGATCGTTGTGGCCGTGACGCGGACGCCGGCATCACACGTTGAACAGGAAGTGGAAGATGTCGCCGTCCTGGACGACGTATTCCTTGCCCTCCAGGCGCATCTTGCCCGCCTCCTTGGCCCCCGCCTCGCCGTTGCTGGCGATGAAGTCGGCATAGGAGATGGTCTCGGCGCGGATGAAGCCGCGCTCGAAGTCGGTGTGGATGACGCCGGCCGCCTGGGGGGCGCGGGCGCCCTTTTCCACCGTCCAGGCGCGGGCCTCCTTGGGGCCGACGGTGAAGAAGGTCAAGAGGTGCAGCAACTCGTAGCCGGCGCGGATGACGCGGGCCAGGCCGGCCTCCTCCAGCCCCAGGGTTTCGAGGAATTCCGTGCGCTCGGCGTCGCTGCCCAACTGAGCGACCTCGGATTCGATGGCCGCCGAGATCACCACCGAGAGATTGCCCTCCTTGGCGGCGAATTCGGCGACGCGGGCCGAGAAGGCGTTGCCGGTCGCCGCCGAGGCCTCGTCGACGTTGCAGGCATAGACCACCGGCTTGACCGACATCAGGCCCAGGGTCTTGGCCACCCGGCGATGATCGTCGTCGTCGAAGACGATACCGCGGGCCGGCTTGCCCTCGCGCAGCGCCGCCAGCAGCGGGGTCATCACCTCGACCTGGAGCTTGGCATCCTTGTCGCCGCCCTTGGCCTTCTTCTCCAGCGGCACGATGCGGCGTTCCAGCGAGTCGAGGTCGGCGAGCATCAGTTCGGTCTCGATGGTCTCGGCGTCGCGCACCGGGTCGACCGAGCCCTCGACATGGGTCACGTCGGGATCCTCGAAGCAGCGCAGCACGTGGACGATGGCGTCGACCTCGCGGATGTTGGCGAGGAACTGATTGCCCAGGCCCTCGCCGCGCGAGGCACCGCGCACCAGCCCGGCGATGTCGACGAATTCCAGCTGGGTGGGGATTTCCTTCTGGCTCTTGCCGATCACCACCAGGCGGTCGAGGCGCGGATCGGGGACGGCAACCCGGCCGACATTGGGCTCGATGGTGCAGAAGGGATAATTCGCCGCCTGCGCCGCCGCCGTCTGGGTCAGGGCGTTGAACAGGGTGCTCTTGCCGACGTTGGGCAGGCCGACGATGCCGCAGTTGAAACCCATCTTGTCCTCGCTGGTTAACTCCCCTCGCCCGCGGGCGGGAGAGGGGGCTTGTCCTTCTTCACCTTCGGCGGCGCGGTCAGCAGGCTGACCCGGGTCATGAACGGCGCGTCCTCGCCCTTGGCCAGCAGCGGGAAGGCATCGGCCACCGCGTCGAGCAGCGGGTCGAGCCAGACCTGATCGGCCTTGGCGAAATCGTGCAGGACATAGCCCGACACCCGGTCCTTGTCGCCGGGGTGGCCGATGCCGAGACGCACCCGGCGATAATCCGGCCCGAGATGGGCGTCGATGCTGCGCAGGCCGTTGTGGCCGCCGGCCCCTCCGCCGCGCTTGACCTTGAGCTTGCCGGGCGCCAAATCGAGCTCGGCGTGGATGACGACGATGTCCGCCACCGGCACCTTGAGGAAGCGGGCCGCGGCCGCCACCGGCTGGCCGGACACATTCATATAGGTCATCGGCTTCAGCAACAGGACCCGCTCGCCGCCGATGGTGCCTTCGGCCAGCTCGGCCTGGAACTTGGCCCGCCACGGCCCGAAGGAATGGCGGCGGACGAGAGCGTCCGCCGCCATGAAGCCGATGTTGTGGCGGTTCCGGGCGTATTCGGGTCCGGGATTGCCCAGCCCAACGACCAGAAGCATGCCTTAGCCGGCGACTTCCGCCCCGGCGGCCTCGCCACGGCCGACGGTCGGCGGAGCGATGGTCACCACGGTGGCGTCGTCCGCCAGGTGATAGGGCTTGACGCCGGCCGGCAGCGCCAGCTGGCCGACATGCACCGAGGCACCGATCTCCATCCCGGCCAGGTCGATGTCGATCCCGTGGGGGATGACGTCGGGGGCGCAGGAGACCAGGATTTCGTGGTGCTCGATGTTGAGCACGCCGCCGCGCTTGATGCCCGGCGACTTGTCCTGGTTGATGCAGTGCACCGGCACCTTGACGTGGACCACCGCATCGGCCGAGACGCGCATGAAATCGGCATGCATCGGCTGGTCGGTGACCGGGTGGAACTGGATGTCGCGGGCCAGGCAGCGGTGCTTGCCGTCCTTGCCGAGATCGATGTCGAACAGGCGGGTGGTGAAGCCGGGCTTGTTGAGCTCGGCCCACAGGATACGGGGGTCGAAGGCAATGCAGATGGCGGGCAGCTTGGCGCCGTAGATGACGCCCGGAACCTTGCCTTCTCGGCGAGTGGCTCGGGCGGCCCCCTTTCCGGCCCGGTCGCGCATCTCGGCGACGATGGCGGCGATATCGGTCATGGTGATCTCCGTAAACAAAAGCGGGCGCGGCCTCCAGGGGTGCCGCGCCGAAGGGGATCCTCTACACCGAACCCGGCCGGCGCGCAATTGATGAATCGCCGCCCGGGATCGGGCACAATGCCGCCATGACCGACTCCCGCCTCACCCGCCAGATCGCCTTCGTCGTCGAACTCGACAAGCTCAAGACCGTGCTGCGGCAGACGCTGCTGGCCGATTCGTCGCGACGCGAGACCGATGCCGAGCATTCCTGGCACGTCGCCACCATGGCCCTGGTGCTGGCCGAGTACGCGCCCCCCGGCACCGACATCGCCCGCGCCGCCTGCATGCTGCTGCTCCACGACGTGGTCGAGATCGATGCCGGCGACACCTTCATCCACGACGCGGCCGGCAACGCCACCAAGGCCGCCCGCGAGCAGGCCGCCGCCGACCGCCTGTTCGGCCTGCTGCCCGCCGATCAGGGCGCCGAACTGCGCGCGCTGTGGGAGGAGTTCGAGGACGCCGATTCCGCCTCGGCCCGCTACGCCCACGCCCTCGACCGGCTCCAGCCGATCCTCAACAACTTCGCGACCCAGGGGGGAACGTGGCGGCCGCTGGGGGTACGCGCCGATCAGGTGCTGGGGCTGGTGGGCCGCATCGCCCGCGGCTCGCCGGAACTGGCGGCCTATGCGCGCGGGCTGGTCGAAGAAGCGGTGCGGCGGGGCTATTTGGCGGCGGCGGCCCCTCCGACATCAATGTCCCTCAAGGACGGCCCTGATCGCTGAGGCAGACGGGCAAGCAAGCAACTCTGCGGGGTCTCCTCCATCCCAGGCCGTCACGCTGCTATCAAGGAATTTGCCCAGGAATTCGGTTCGCAGCTCCACCGACATTTCACTAAAATCGGCGGGAACTTCCAAGGGATCTCCCGATTCTTCGACCACATCGGTGGGGAACACGTCGCCGACCTCCCACGGGGCCATCAGGACGGCCCGCTTTTGCTCGATAAACACCGCGAGCGTCTGGGCTGCGGGAGTCGCCTGCCAAAGCGCCTCGCCCGGACGGAAGAGGGCATTGCCCAGCAACGCCAGATCTGCCGGTGCCAAATCGGCAAGGTCCGCCAATGCGGTTCCGGGCAACACCCGCTCAAGGACGCGGCGTAGCGCAATGCGTTCCCATTCGGTCGGGCGATAGCGGTCACTGTGGACATAGGTATCGAATGCGGTGAAAAAGGCGCGCGCCATCTGCATCGGATCGACGAGGACATCGATGGCGACCTCGCCCCATTGGCCGGGAATGGCGGGGATCACCGGAACACCAACGCCAATCGTATGCTCGAATCCGCTCGCCAACAGTCGCGCCAGACCGTCGCGGCGGCGGATTAGCAGGAGACTGGTGGCCCGATTCTCTTGGTCCACACCCCAATGACAGAAGGCCGCTCCCGTGACCGCGGCTTCAAGCCAGCCGATCATGTCCGGAAAGGGATCGCTCAATTCACTGGCGCCCAGGTCCACAGATTGCCCGGCGGCATTCACCTGGATGGAGATCCAGCCCGATCTGCATTCACCGAAGGTCACTGCGACGGACGTCACCCTGTTCGTTGCGTCACCCATTCACGCACCTCCGACGGGTCCCAACTCACCGGAAAAGTACCATTAGCCCCACCGGAAAAGTCACGCCAGCCCCCCGCTCAGAGCGCCCGCCGCGCCTTGACCGCGGCGCTGATGGTGCCGTCGTCGAGGTAGTCGAGCGCGCCGCCCACCGGCACCCCATGGGCCAGCGCCGAGACCTTGACCCCCAGCGGGGTCAGGTGTTCGGCGACCACATGGGCGGTGGTCTGGCCTTCGACGGTGGCCGGGGTGGCGAGGATCACCTCGGCGATGGCGCCCTCGCCGATGCGCGCCGCCAGGCGCGGCAGGCCGAGGTCGTCGGGTCCGATTCCGTCCAGCGCCGACAGCAACCCGCCCAGCACATGGTAGCGGCCGCGGAAACAGCCGGAGCGCTCCAACGCCCACAGGGCGGCGACGTCTTCGACCACGCACAGCAGCGTCGACTCGCGGCGGGGGTCGCCACAGATGGTGCAGGGGTCGACCGAGTCGAAATTGCCGCACACCGAGCAGGTGCGCACCTTCTCCGCCGCCGCCGCCAGCGCCTCGGCCAGCGGCAGCAGCAGGGTGTCGCGCTTCTCGACCAGATGCAGCGCGGCGCGGCGGGCCGAGCGCGAGCCCAAGCCCGGCAGCCGGGACAGCAACTGGATCAGACGCTCGATCTCGCGGCCGACCATGGCGGCTCAGAACGGCAGCTTGAACCCGGGCGGCAGGTTGAGACCGCCGGTCAGCCGGCTCATCTCCTCCTGCATGGTCACCTCGACCTTGCCCTTGGCGTCGTTGAAGGCGGCGACGATCAGGTCTTCGAGCACCTCGACATCCTCGGGGTCGACCAGCGCCTTGTCGATCTTGACCTTCTTCAGCTCCAGCTTGCCGTTCAGGGTGACGGTCAGCATGCCGCCGCCGGAGGCGCCGGTGGCCTCCATCTCGGCCATCTTGGCCTGCATCTCGCCCATCTTTTCCTGCATCTGCTGGGCTTGCTTCATCAGATTGCCGAGGTTCTTCATGGCTCCTCTTCTCCCGTCAGGGTGTCGGTGTCGGCGGGTTCGCTGTCGTCGGGCGCGTCGCCGGCGATGTCGCGCACCGCTTCGATGGCGGCGCCGGGGAAGGCGGCCAGCACCGCCTTGACCAGCGGATGGGCGGCGGCGTCCTCGCGGCGGCGGGTTTCGGCGGCGGCGGCCTGCTCGGCCAGGGTCGGTTCGGCCGGCTCGACGGTATTGACCGTCACCGTCCAGCGCCGCCCGGTCCATTCCGACAGCAGGCGGCCGACCTTCTGCGCCAGATCGGGCTGCGCCGAGGCGTGGGGGCGGAATTCCAGCCGGCCCGGCTCGCAGCGCACCAGCCCGACCCGATTCTTCAGTTGAACGGCGAGCAGGCCTTCGCGCCGGCTCTCGAACAGGGCGACGATTTCGGCAAAGCCGGCCGGCATCGGCGGCAGGGCCGACGGCGTCGCGGCCGGTGCCGGGGCCAGCTTGAGCGCCGCCATGGCGCCGCCGCCGGGACCGGTGTCGGCGACCCGCGACGGCGCGGCGGCGGAGAACCCGCCGCCGCCGCCGCCACCGCTGGGAACGCGGGGGGCGGAGCGCAATTGCTCGTTGGCTTCGGCGGGCGTGGGCAACTCGGCGGCATAGGCGAGGCGCACCACCGCCATCTCCGCCGCCTGCAAGGGATTGGGGGCGGTGCGGGTCTCGGCCAGCCCCTTGAGCAGCATCTGCCAGGCGCGGGTCAGCTGGGCCATCGACAGGCCGCCGGCCAGGGCGCGGCCGCGCACCCGCTCGGTCTCGCTGGCGGTGCCGGTGGCCTCGGCGGCGTCGGGGGTGACCTTGATGCGGGTCAGCCAGTGCGACAGCTCCAGCATGTCCTGGAGGATCACCGCCGGGTCGGCGCCCATGGTGTATTGCTCGGCGATCTGGGTCAAAGCGGGCGCCATTTCGCCCTTCATCACCGACTCGAACAGGTCGAAGACGCGGGCGCGGTCGGCGAGGCCGAGCATGTCGCGCATCTGCGCCTCGGTGACGGTGCCGCCGCCGTGGCTGATCGCCTGGTCGAGCAGCGACAGGCCGTCGCGCACCGAGCCGTCGGCGGCGCGGGCGATCAACTGAAGCGCTCCCTCTTCCAGGGTGGCGCCTTCGAGGTCGGCGATGCGGCGGAAATGCTCGGCGAGCACGGCGATCTCGACCCGGCGCAGGTCGAAGCGCTGGCAGCGCGACAGCACGGTCACCGGGATCTTGCGGATCTCGGTGGTGCAGAAGATGAACTTCACATGCTCGGGCGGCTCTTCCAGCGTCTTCAGCAGCGCGTTCCACGCCTTCTCGGACAGCATGTGCACTTCGTCGAGGATGAACACCTTGAAGCGCGCCGCGGTCGGGCGATAGCGCACCTGGCCGGTCAGGTCGCGGATGTCGTCGATGCCGGTACGGCTGGCGGCATCCATTTCCAGCACGTCGACGTGGCGGTCCTCGGCGATGGCCCGGCAGTTGTCGCACACCCCGCACGGGTCGAGGGTCGGCCCGCCGCCGCCGTCGGGGCCGGTGCAGTTCAGCGCCCGGGCGATGATGCGGGCGGTGGTGGTCTTGCCCACCCCGCGCACCCCGGTGAGCACGAAGGCATGGGCCAGCCGTCCCGACTGAATGGCGTTGGACAGCGTGCGCACCATCGCCTCCTGCCCGATCAAGCCGGCGAAGTCGCTGGGCCGGTACTTGCGGGCGAGAACGCGGTAGGGCGTCGGAGCGGCGGTCTCGGTCATGGCGCCACCATATATCGGGTCGGAGGACGAGGAAAGCCCGCCCTTTCTCCCGTCATCCCTCCAAAATCACCCCTCCGCCGGCCAGGCCGCGGTCCGGCTCAAGGCGCAGCCGACCGCCAGCGCCGCCGCCAGGGCGACATTCAACGAGCGCAAGCCGGCCCGCATCGGCACCCGGACCCGGGCATCGGCGGCGGCGGCCACGGACTCGGGCACCCCGGCGGTCTCGCGGCCGAGCAGCAGGACATCGTCGGGCCCGAAGGCGAAGCGGTCGAGGCGCTGCTCGCCGGCGGTCGACAGCAGCACCAGCCGCCGCCCGGCAGCCCGGCGCGCGGCGTCGAAGTCCGCCCACGACGGGTGGCGAATCACCTCGGCCCGCGCGACGTAGTCCATCCCCGCCCGCCGCAGCTTGCGGTCGTCCCACAGGAACCCGGCCGGATCGATGACCTCGACCGCCAAACCCAGGCAGGCGCCCAGGCGCAGCAGCGCTCCCGCATTCTGGGGAATGTCCGGCTGATAGAGGGCGAGGCGGAGCGGCATCGGGGCCCGAGGCGTGAATTAGCATTTCATGAACTAGCGGCGACTCGCCTGTTGAACCAAGCCGTCCGATGTGGTTAATAGGTCCGCTTCCGCGGGCCAACAAGAGGTTAATTCTATGGCTGATCAGGCACTCCATGCCCAGCCCGCGTCGACGGACGGGCAGACACGGCGGGACTTCCTGCTGTATGCCACCACTGCCGTCGGCGTGGTGGGCACCGGTCTCGCCCTCTGGCCGTTCGTGCACAGCATGAACCCGGCCGCCGACACGCTGGCATTGTCCACCACCAACGTCGATCTCGGCGCCATTCAACCCGGTCAATCGGTGACCGTGGTGTGGCGCGGCAAGCCGGTCTTCGTTCGCCGCCGCACGCCCGACGAGATCGCGACCGCGACCAAGGACGACGGCGCCGAGCTGCGCGATCCTTCGAAGGACGCCGACCGGGTCAAGAAGCCGGAATGGCTGATCGTCGTCGGGGTGTGCACCCATCTGGGCTGCGTCCCGCTGGGCCAGAAGCCCGCCGACCCGAAGGGGGAATTCGGCGGCTGGTTCTGCCCCTGCCACGGCTCGCACTACGACACCTCTGGGCGTATCCGCAAGGGTCCGGCCCCGGCCAATCTGCCGGTGCCGCCCTACGAGTTCACCAGCGACACCACCATCCGCATCGGTTGACGGGGGAAGAACCAATGAGCGGTTTCAAGACCGACAACAAGGTGATCGCTTGGTTTGACGAGCGACTGCCGATCTTCTCGATGCTGCAGCACAGCGCGGTCGAGTATCCTACGCCGAAGAACCTGAACTACTGGTGGAACTTCGGTTCCCTGGCGGGTTTGGTGATGGTCATCATGATCATGACCGGCATTTTCCTGGTGATGAACTACACCCCGCACACGACGCTGGCCTTCGATTCGGTCGAGCGGATCATGCGCGACGTCAACTACGGTTGGCTGCTGCGCTACGTGCACATGAACGGGGCCTCGATGTTCTTCATCCTGGTCTACATCCACATGTTCCGCGGCCTCTACTACGGGTCGTACAAGTCCCCGCGCGAGGTGCTGTGGTGGCTGGGCGTGATCATCCTGCTGGTGATGATGGCCACCGCCTTCATGGGCTACGTGCTGGTGTGGGGCCAGATGTCCTTCTGGGGCGCCACTGTGATCACCAACCTGTTCTCGGCCTTCCCGATCGTCGGCGAAGCGATCGTGACCTGGCTGTGGGGCGGCTTCTCGGTCGACAACCCGACGCTGAACCGCTTCTTCTCGCTGCACTACCTGATGCCGTTCGTGCTGTTCGCCGTCGTGTTCCTGCACGTGTGGGCGCTGCACACCTCGAAGTCCAACAATCCGCTGGGCATCGACGTCAAGTCGCCGCAGGACACCATCCCGTTCCATCCCTACTACACGATCAAGGATCTGTTCGGGGTCGGCGTGTTCATGGTGTTCTTCCTGTACTTTGTGTTCTTTGCGCCGAACTTCTTCGGTGAGCCGGACAACTACATCCCGGCCAATCCGATGGTGACGCCGCCGCACATCGTGCCGGAATGGTACTTCCTGCCCTTCTACGCCATCCTGCGCGCCTTCACCCAGGACATCCTGTTCATCCCCGCCAAGCTGCAGGGCGTGATCGCGATGTTCGCGGCGATCATCGTGCTGTTCTTCCTGCCCTGGCTGGACGGCTCGAAGGTTCGCTCGGCGACGTTCCGGCCGCTGTACAAGCAGTTCTTCTGGCTGTTCCTGGCCGACTGCGTGGTGCTCGGCTACGTCGGCGGCAAGCCGGCCGAGGGGGTGCTGATCACCATCGGCCAGCTGGCGACGGCCTATTACTTCTTCCACTTCCTGGTGCTGCTGCCGATCCTGGCTCGGATCGAGAAGCCCAAGCCGCTGCCCGCCAGCATTTCCGCGCCCGTGTTGAAGGGTGGCGGGATGGCGGCCGGCGCCACCGCTCAGCCGATGGAGAAGGCGTGATGCGTAAGCTGATCCTCACCGTAGCCGCCGCCGTCCTGGTGGCCGGTGCCGCCCCCGCCGCCCAGGCGTCGGGGGGCTCCGTCGAGCTGCTGAAGACCGACTTCTCGTGGGATGGCCTGTTCGGCCGCTATGACCGGGCGGCGCTGAAGCGTGGCTATCAGGTCTTCCACGAGGTGTGCTCGAACTGCCATGGCCTGCGCCTGGTGGCCTACCGCAACCTCGCCTATGTCGGCCTCAACGAGGACCAGATCAAGGAAGTGGCGGCCGAGCGCGAGGTCCAGGACGGCCCGAACGACGAGGGGCAGATGTTCATGCGGGCGGGTCGCGCCGCCGACAAGTTCATCTCGCCGTTCGCCAACGACAACGCCGCCCGGGCCGCCAACAACGGTGCCCTGCCGCCGGATCTGTCGCTGATCAACAAGGCGCGGCCCAATGGTCCGCATTACGTCTACAGCCTGCTGCAGGGCTACGAGGAAACCGCGCCGGAAGGCCACGCGTTGCCGGAGGGGATGTACTACAACAAGTACTTCCCCGGCCATAACATCGGCATGGTGCCGCCGATCGCCGACGACAGCGTGACCTATGCCGACGGCACCAAGGCCACCCAGCAGCAGATCGCCCACGACGTGGTGACCTTCCTCAACTGGGCCGCCGAGCCGGAGCTCGACGACCGCAAGTCGATGGGCCTCAAGACGTTGATCTTCCTTTTGGTTCTGACCGGGCTGATGTACGCCCTCAAGCGCCAGATCTGGAAGGACGTCCACTAAGCCTCGGTCCGCGGAACCGGGAAGGCCGCCGTTCGCAAGGACGGCGGCCTTTTTGTTGGCCCTCGCCGCTGGAAAGGCGTGACGGGGGGCAATCCAGGGTCATCGGGTGAAGGAATGCGGTCCGGCAAACAAGGTCGTCATCCCCGCGAAGGCGCTACGGCATTCACACATCTTGTCCATTTACATCAAGGAATTGCCGTCATGGCCGGGCTTGGCCCGGCCATCCACGTGGTGCCGCCTTCGACAACGATCGTCATGCGGAAAGACGTGGATGCCCGGATCAAGTCCGGGCATGACGATTATTCTGGGGTCGCGGCAAAACCAAATAGAGATGTGTGAATGCCGTAGCGCCTTCGCGGGGATGACGGACACTGCAACGGACTGCGGTCCGTCACCCGATTGCCCTTGGGGGCAATCGGACTCGCCTGCTTGCCCCCGCCGGCATCACAGCGCGGGCTCCGCCTTGGTGCACGTGCCGGTCATCACCAGCGGCGAGTCGACGCGGGCGAAGCGGCCGGCGATGCGGTCGATGCGGAACACCACCGCTCCCCGCCCGCCGTTGGGATCGAACAGGGCCAGCCCGTCGCGGAAGGCGGCCACGCCGTAGCGGCGCCCGCCGGAGGTCTCGACCGCCTCGCCGGATGCGGTGTCGATGGAAAAGGAATAGCTCGCCTCGCCTCCCTGTTCGGCGCGGCAGGACAGGCGCAGCACCTCCGCCTCGGCGGCGAGGACGGGAGCGCTCAACGAAATCAGGGCGGCGACAATGGCGATGCGGATCATGGACGGACTCTGCGGCAAAGGGGGACGGGACAGGATAGCATGTCAGCGGGCCGGCTCCAGCCGGTAGGCTTGGTGGCAGGAGACGCACAGCGACAGCAGGGCCGACAGCCGCTGCAACTGCGCCGGCACCGGCTCGGCCGCGGCGGCGAGGTCGTCGAAGCCCCGGTGCATGCCGAGCCCCAAGTGCTTGAACTCGGCCGGCAGGGCGGCCATCAGCGTCGGCGGCACGTGGTGGGTGGCGGCGCCGCCGGCGGCGCGGGCCGCTTCCGCCGCCGCTGCCCCGTCGCCCGCCGCCAGGGCGGTCGTCACGCCGCGCACCGCCTGCAGCATCTGGCGCATTTCGGCGAGGACGAAATCGCGGTCGGCGGCGGCGAGGACGATGGCGGTGCGGCCATCGGTCGAGGCCCGGGTATTGCCCTTGACGAACACCCAGCCCAAACCGGCGATGGTCACCAGCCACAGGGCCAGGGCGACGAAGGCAATGCGATGGACCATCTCATCCTCCCATGCGTGGGGACTTTGCTCCGCGCGCGTGCGGCGCTACAGTAGCGCCCATGCGCACGCTCAAATCCCTGACCTTGGTCATGTCCCTGCTGGCGGCCGGCCCGGCCCTGGCCGGCGGCTACGTCACCCTGAAGTGCCCCGACGGCAGCTTCTCCCACGAATTCATGGTCGGCAGCGGCCGGCAGATCAAGGGCCAAGGCCTCGAACTGTGGCCGATGCTGTGCACCGATACCGGGCGCTTCGCCATCTATCCGCGGATCATGAACGCCGCCCGCTTCGCCAAGCTGGAAGCGCTGGCGGCGCGGTCGGTCAAGGATACGGTCGAGGTCCAGACCATCCTCGACCTCTCCGCCGAATTGGGCGACGAGACCCTGGCCGACCTGTTCGACCGCGTCGAAGGCCTGACCTTCGGCGACATCCGCTCGACGGTGGGCAACATCGCCCGCGACAGCGGCCAGCGCCTGGGCCAGACTCATCACACCTATCACACCCACCCCACCTGTACCGGCGGACTGGTGCCGTTCGATTTCTATCTCGACAGCGGCGCTCCCTGCCAGGCCTGCGGCGGCGCACCGCTGGAGGTCGACACCACCAATCGGACGGAATGGGAATAGACCTCCGGCGGGGGGGCCGACACTCTTGTTCGGCGACCGCGGCGACGGCATACTAAAGACTCAAATCGGGTCGGTTGGGGAAGCAGGAGCGGACGGGGCATGGCGTCGGCGGACGAGGCAAAGACCGGAGGGGCGGGCAAGACTGTCGCGAAGCCGGACGACGACAGCGTCGTCCGCTTCGATCACAAATTCTTCCAATCCTTCGAAGACCTGTATTTCCGCTGCGCCGAGAGCGGCGAGCCGGTGGCGGTGGTCAAACTGGCCAGCAACGATGCCGTGCTGTCCTTCGACGGCATCCGCCGCGAGTTCATGCTCGCCGACGACAGCCACGATGCGCGCATGCTGGCCAAGGTCGCCGACGGGCTGCGCTTCGTGCGCGGCCTGCGCCTCGGCGAGCCGCTGCCCAAGGAAATCATCACCCGCGAAGCCTCGTGGGACATCCAGGACCGCCACCGCCGCATCGCCCGCCAGCGCCTGACCATGCAGCTGGTCACCTGGCTGACCGGCAACGAGCACATCTTCACCTCGTCCGACGAATTGGCGCAGCTGGCCGAAGACCCGCAGGTGAAGAAGAACATCAACCTCGCCTTCGCCGAGGCCGCCGAGGAACTGGGCCTCGGCCGCGATCAGCGCGAAGAGGTGGTGAAGTACATCGAAACCCTGGCCACCGAGTTGGCCTATATCGAATTCGAACGCGACATCTTCACCGAAATCAAGAAGATCGACGAGAAGATCCAGGGTCTGCGCAAGATCTACAGCTCGGATCGCGGCCTGATCGAAACCGTCGACCAGGTGGCGCGCCTGCAGCAGCGGGCGCTCAAGGTGTTCCAGGACTATTTCGACCAGATCGACGCCCAGACCGGCGAGATTCTCGCCATGCTGAAGAACATCGACAACCAGATCGACTACATCCGCCAGACCCGCGACGAGCTGCATTGCCGCCTGCTGGCCTGGGAGGACCTGATCCCGGTGTGGAAGACGGTGTTCGTGGTCAAATCGGACGAGAACGCCAACCGCATCCGCGACATCTACCAGTTCCTCGCCCCGCGGTTCATGCAGGTCCAGGAGTGGGTGCTGGTGACCAAGCGCGGCTTCGAGAAGGCCAAGCCGCTCGGCGGTGTCATGCGCTGGTAGGACGCCGGCAGGCCTATCAATCCGCCGCCTCATGGCGCACAATGAAGCCCTTCGGACACATCCAGGGAAAGGGCCGATGGCCGACATCCGCACCGCCGATTCTTCCGCCGCCTACCCGTGCGAACTGGTGGGAACCTTCTCTGACCGCGAGCATTTCCAGGCCGCCGTCGATGCCCTGGTCAAGGCGGGATTCCCCCGCAGCGCCTTGTCGGTCCTGTCGTCGCACGATTCGCTCGATATCGTCGGGCGCGATGCCAGACCGTGGAAGGACGTCCTCGTCGCCCTGGTCGGCGAGATGAAGTACGAGGGCCCGCTGGTGGCCGCCGGCCTGATCGCGCTGGCCGCCGGCCCGGTGGGCGCCACCATCGCCAGCCTGGTCGCCGCCGGCGTCGGCGGGGCCGCGGCCAAGGAACTGCTCGACGAGATCAGCGCCATCCCCGATTCCGACGATTTCGCCCGCGCCCTGGCCGCCGGCAGCGTCATCTTGTGGGTATCGGTCAGGGATCCGGGCGAGGCGGATCGCGCCAAGGCCGTGCTCGCCGCCCATGGCGCCGCCAACGTTCATCCGTTCTCCCGCCCCTAGGACGCCGCATGACCGAGCAATCGAAGAGCCGCCTCGACCTCGACGGGCCGGAAGCCCGGGCCGCGGCCACGCTGGAACGCGAGACGCTGCTGATGCACGCCTCGGGCCGCCCCGGGAAGCTGGAGGTGGTGGCGACCAAGCCGCTGACCACCCAGCGCGACCTGTCGCTGGCCTATTCTCCGGGCGTCGCCTTCCCTTGCCTGCACATCGCCCGCGACCCGTCGCTGGCCTACGACTACACCGCCAAGGGCAATCTGGTGGCGGTGATCACCAACGGCACCGCGGTGCTCGGTCTCGGCGATCTCGGCGCCCTGGCCAGCAAGCCGGTGATGGAGGGCAAGGCGGTCCTGTTCAAGCGCTTCGCCGACGTCGACGCCATCGACCTGGAGGTCGACACCCGCGACGTCGAGGAATTCATCAACAGCGTGCGCTTCCTCGGCCCCAGCTTCGGCGGCATCAATCTCGAAGACATCAAGGCCCCCGAGTGCTTCATCATCGAGAGCCGCCTGCGCGAGATCATGGACATTCCCGTCTTCCATGACGACCAGCACGGCACCGCCATCATCGCCACCGCCGGGCTGATCAACGCGCTCGAAATCACCGGCCGCAGCAAGGAGACCACCAAGATGGTGGTCAACGGCGCCGGCGCCGCCGCCATCGCCTGCGTCGAACTGATCAAGGCCTCCGGCATACGCCACGAGAACGTCATCCTCTGCGACACCAAGGGCGTGATCTATCAGGGCCGCACCGAGGGGATGAACCAGTGGAAGTCGGCCCACGCCGTTCCCACCGCGGCGCGCACCCTCGAAGAGGCGATGGTCGGCGCCGACGTCTTCCTCGGCCTGTCGGTCAAGGGCGCGGTGACCGCAGAAATGGTCAAGGGGATGGCCGACCGCCCGATCATCTTCGCCATGGCCAACCCCGATCCCGAGATCACCCCCGAGGAGGTCAAGGCGATCCGCCGCGATGCCATCGTCGCCACCGGCCGCTCGGATTATCCCAACCAGATCAACAACGTGCTCGGCTTCCCCTACATCTTCCGCGGTGCGCTGGACGTGCGGGCGCGCACCATCAACGAAGCGATGAAGATCGCCGCCGCGCGGGCCATCGCCGCGCTCGCCCGCGAAGACGTTCCCGACGAGGTCGATGCCGCCTATTCCGGGCGCCGCTTGCGCTATGGGCCGGAATACATCATCCCCGTCCCCTTCGATCCCCGCCTGATCGCCGCCATCTCCCCGGCGGTGGCCAAGGCGGCGATGGAGTCCGGCGTCGCCCGGCGGCCCATCGTCGACCTCGACGCCTATCGCAAGGAACTGTCGGCCCGCCTCGACCCCACCGCCGCCTCGCTGCAGGCGATCTCCGAGCAGGTGCGCGCCCAGCCGCAGCGGGTGGTCTTCGCCGAGGGCGAAGAGGAAAAGAGCATCCGTGCCGCGCTGTCGTTCCGCAATGCCGGCTACGGCACCCCGGTCCTGCTGGGGCGCGAGGAGGTGATCCGCGAAAAGATGAGCGCGGTCGGCCTGCCCGGCACCGAGGTCCTGGAGATCGTCAACGCCCGGCTGTCCTACCGCCGCGAACGCTATACCGAGGCCCTCTACAAGCGCCTGCAACGCAAGGGCCTGCTGTGGCGCGACATCCAGCGCATGGTCAATCAGGAACGCAACGTGTTCGGCGCGCTGATGGTCGCCGAGGGCGACGCGGATGCCATGGTCACCGGCCTGACCCGCAATTACTGGCAGGCCTTCGAAGAGATCAAGCGGGTCATCGACCCCGCCGCCGGCGACCTTCTGTTCGGCCTGACCCTGCTGGTGGCGCGCGGGCGCACCGTCTTCATGGCCGACACCACCGTTCACGAGACCCCCACCCCCGGCCAGTTGGCCGACATCGCCATCCAGAGCGCGCGCAAGGCCCGGCAGATGGGCCACGAGCCGCGGGTGGCGCTGCTGTCCTATTCGACCTTCGGCAATCCCGCCTCCGACCGCGCCGAGCGGGTCCGCGAAGCGGCGAAGATCCTCGATTCGCGCAAGGTCGACTTCGAATACGACGGTGAAATGGCCGCCGACGTCGCCCTCGACGCCGATCTGCTCAAGCACTACCCGTTCTGCCGCCTGTCCGGGCCGGCCAACGTGCTGGTGATGCCCGGCCTCTATTCGGCCAACATCAGTTGGAAGCTGATGCAGAAGCTGGGCGGCGGCACGGTGATCGGTCCGATCCTGATGGGGCTGTCGCATCCGGTCCAGATCACCGCCATGGATGCCACGGTCAACGATATCGTCAACATGGCGGTCCTCGCCTGTTACGACGCCATCCGCGGCTAGCGAGGGGGGAATGCTGGGACGCGCCGTCACCTCCGGCCGGCTGCTGCTGGCAAGCGCGGTGGTCTCGGCCCCGGCGATGCTGGCCATCGCCGCCCTGGCGGCGGTGACGCCGGTCGATCCGCGGCTGGCGCTGGTCGCCGCGGCGGCGGTGGTGGCGGCGGTGGCGCTGCTGCTGCGCCCGCCGCTGGCCGAGATCGGCCGCATGGCGCTGTGGGTGCGCGGACTGGCCCAGGGGGTCGAGACGCCGCCCCCCAATGTCACCGCCGACGCTCCCCTGGCCGAAATGGTCGGCGCCATCGGCGTCCTGCGCCGCCACGCCCGCCTGCGCGAGGACGAACTGACCGCGGCGGCCAACCGGCACGAGACGCTGTTCGATACGCTGCCCGATCCGCTGATTCTGCTCGGCGAGGGGCGCAAGGTGGTCCGCATCAACCGCGCCGCCTGCGCCATCTTCGGCCGCGACCTCGCCGGCCGCGACCTCGCCAGCCAATTGCGCGACCCGGCGGTATTGGAACTGGTGGACGGCATCCTCGCCGGCTCGCCGGGTGGCGGCGGCGAGGTCGAGTTCAGCGTTCCGGTGCCGGTCGAGTTGATCTTCCGCGCCCGCATCGAGCCCCTGGCCACCCGCGGCGCCGATGGCGCCATGGCCGTCCTTGCGCTCCACGACATCACCACCGTGCGGCGGATGGAGCAGATGCGCGCCGATTTCGTCGCCAATGCCAGCCACGAGCTGCGCACGCCGCTGGCCACCCTGCTGGGCTTCATCGAGACCCTGCGCGGCCCGGCGCGCGACGATGCCGAGGCACGCGAGCGGTTCCTCGCCATCATGCTGGAACAGGGACAGCGGATGTCGCGGCTGGTCAACGACCTGTTGAGCCTGTCGCGCATCGAACTCAACGAGCATTCCCCGCCGGCCGAGACGGTAGCGGTGGCCCGCATCGTCGCCTCGGTGACGGCGGCGCTGCAACCGCTGGCGCAAGCGCGCGCCATGACCCTGGAGGTGCGCCTCGATCCCGCCGCCGCCTTCGTGGTCGGCCAGGCCGACGAGCTCACGCAACTGCTGCAGAACCTGCTCGACAACGCCATAAAATATGGCCGCGAGGGCACCGCGGTGGTGCTGACGGCGGACCGTCCCCAGACGCTGCCGCCGGCCGCGGGGGCGGCGCTGCGCGACGGCCCCGCGGTGCGGCTGGCGGTTCGCGACCATGGCGAGGGCATCGCCCGCGAGCATCTGCCGCGCCTTACCGAGCGCTTCTATCGCGTCGACACCGCCCGCTCGCGCAAATTGGGCGGCACCGGATTGGGTCTGGCGATCGTCAAGCACATCGTCAACCGCCATCGCGGCGTGCTGACCATCGACTCCGCCCCGGGCAAGGGCTCGACCTTTGCCGTCATCCTGCCGGCGGCACCAGCGCCCGCAGCCGCTCCACCGTCACCATCGCCAAATCCGGCAGCACCGCCAGCGCGCCGGTGAAATCGTCGCCAACCGAATAGACGCTTTCGGTCACCACCACCGGCACCCCGGCGGCGACGGCGGCCCGGACGCCGTTGGTGGTGTCCTCCAGCGCCAGACAGGCGCCGCCGGGCAAGCCGAGACGGTCGAGCGCCAACCGGTAGACCTGGGGATCCGGCTTCTTGACCGGCGCATCCTCGGCACAGGCGAGGAATTCGAACCAGCCATGGGCGCGGCCGGCGGTGGCGCCGTCGAACAGGGCCAGCACATTGGCGCGCGAGGTGGTGGTCGTCACCGCCAGACGCAGGCCCGCCTCCCGCGCGGCCAGGATCAGCGCCTCCACCCCCGGCCGCAGGCTCACCGCCCCGGTGGCGACGGCGGCGGTATAGAGCGCGGTCTTGCGGGCATGCATCGACGGCAACACCGCGTCGAGCGTCGCCAGCCGCGCCGGGTCGTGGGCGGCGGCGAAGGCGAGGATCCGCTCCCGGCCCCCCGACACCGCAAGCAGACGGCGATA
Source organism: Magnetospirillum sp. (assembly GCA_016212565.1). Taxonomy (GTDB): domain Bacteria; phylum Pseudomonadota; class Alphaproteobacteria; order Rhodospirillales; family Magnetospirillaceae; genus JACRFY01. The sequence continues at coordinate 23,461 of JACRFY010000030.1, forward strand.
CAGCGACGGGTCCCACACCCACGGCAGGCCGAATTCGGCGAAGGCCCGGTTGAAGGCGCGGCGATGGGTTTCCTCGGTCTCGGCCAGGGTGCCGTCGACATCGAACAACAGGGCGGCGAGGGACGCGGTCACGACAACGCGCTCAAGCGCCGGCGTTCTTCTTCGCCGCCTTGATCGCCTCGCGGCGGGCGATGTCGCGGCTCACCTCGTCCTGGCGGATCGCCGGAACGTTGGGGTGAGAGAGAAACCGCATCAGATACGGCACCTTCTCATGCCGCTCCTCGGTATTGATGCCCTTGTTGTGGGTGAACCGCTCGAGGAAGGCGATGTTGATGTTGGGGAAGTTGTAATAGCACAGCAGGGCAAGGAACTCGCCGGTACGATCGGGGAAGGCGGCGAACACCTCCAGCAGCGAGTCGCGCAGCGCCCCTTCGCGGGCCTTGTCCTGATACCAGCGCCGGTCCATTTCCTGCTCGTAGATCTGGCGCAGCTTGTTCCAGCAGTACTCCAACTGCGACCGTTCGAACTGCGACATCACCGAAGCCAGCAGCTCGATCTCGCGGTTCCTGAGCGGCGGCAGGTCGTACTCCTCGGCGCTGGCCGGGGCGAGCGCCTCGCGCACCTCCAGCAGGATCTTCGGCGCCACCAGCACCACGGTCTTCTCGCCGTTCCGCTCCTTCGTCACCCGCTGCTGCTTGAAGCCCTCCCACACCGCCACCCAGGTGGTCATGATGCGGTCCAGCAGCTTGGGATCCTCGCCGAGAATGTCCCAGAACGAGGCGGTGGAGACGCCGGCCCAGCCGCGCGCATTCTCCAGCACGCCGATGCTGCGGCTGGCCTCGTACATGCGCGGCACCACCACCTTGTGGATCAACTGCTCGACGCGGGCATCGAATTCCGGCGCCAGCAGGAACGGCACCGGCAGTTCGCGCGCGAGAGTCGGGTTGCGGCGGTGGAAAAAGCTGGTCACCTGGCGCAGACGATAGACCAGCGCCGCCGGGAACAGGGTGGCGAAGCTCTGGTGCTCCTCGGGCGGCGGCGGCGGCACGGTGTGGATGGCGGTGGGATCCTCGACATCGGCGGCGCTGACGCCGGACGAGAAGGCCTCGGCGATCTGCTCGCGGCTGACCAGCTCGGCGGCGGCGGCGGGGAGGACGGTCGTCGGCGACGGAGCGGGAGCCGCCCCCGGGATGGGAGCGGCAGCCGGCTTCGCCCCCCTGGGGGCCGGCGGCGGCGGCGGAGGCGGCGGGGACGGAGGCGGCGCGGCGGCGATGCCGATCTCGGGATGGCTGACGATGACGATCTTGATCGCTTCCTTGGCGAAATGCTTGAGGCGCAACAGCACCTCCTCGCCCGGCAGGCGCGAGTCGCTCTGCACCAAGGTGAAATAGCGCGCGGTGGCGGCAAGGGTCTTGCGGCGATGATCGACGTCGTCGGGCCGCCACAGCAACTCATCGACGATGCGGCACGTTGCCTCGACCACGCCGTTGACGTTGGCGGCCGCGTCGATCTCCCCGTATTTTGCGGTCAGCAACGCCTTGCGCGACGGCGCGAGCGCGTCGAGTTGCTCTGTCGTACCCATCCCTACTCCCAACGGCTTCGTCGTCCCACCAGGACGGCGACGTCGAACAGCCATCATAGCAGCATGTCCGGGGCGGATTGAATAGAGACGATCGGAGGAAGCAGGGCAATCGGGTGAAGGAATGCGGTCCGGCAAACAAGGTCGTCATCCCCGCGAAGGCGGGGATCCAGGCGTCCGCGGGCGTGATCTTCGGCCTTCCGTATCACCCGTCCCGACCATGGATCCCCGCCTTCGCGGGGATGACGGACAATGCAAGGACTGTGGCCCTTCACCCGA
>JACRFY010000228.1 GCA_016212565.1 Magnetospirillum sp.
CGATCACGGCAAGTCGACGCTCGCCGACCGCCTGATCCAGCGCTGCGGCGCCATCGAGGCCCGCGAGATGCGCGACCAGTGTCTCGACTCGATGGACATCGAGCGCGAGCGCGGCATCACCATCAAGGCGCAGACCGTGCGGCTGGAGTACAAGTCCAAGGACGGCCGGGCCTACCAGCTCAACCTGATGGACACGCCCGGCCACGTCGATTTCGCCTACGAGGTCTCGCGGTCGCTGGCCGCCTGCGAGGGCTCGATCCTGGTGGTCGACGCCAGCCAAGGGGTCGAGGCGCAGACCTTGGCCAACGTCTATCACGCCCTCGATGCCGGCCACGAGATCGTGCCGGTCCTGAACAAGATCGACCTGCCCGCCGCCGAGCCCGAGCGGGTCAAGCAGCAGATCGAGGACGTGATCGGCATCGACGCCTCGGAGGCGGTGATGATTTCGGCCAAGGCCGGCATCGGCATCGACGAGGTCCTGGAAGCCCTGGTGGCCCGCCTGCCGGCGCCCGAGGGCGACGAGACCCTGCCGCTGCAGGCGCTGCTGGTCGATTCGAAATACGATTCCTACCTGGGCGTGGTCATCTTGGTGCGCATCAAGAACGGCGTGCTGAAGAAGGGCCAGAAGATCCGCATGATGGCGACCGAGGCCGCCTACGAGGTCGACCAGGTCGGCTATTTCACCCCCAAGATGATCCGCTGCGACGAATTGCGGCCGGGCGAAATGGGTTTCATCACCGCCGGCATCAAGGCGGTGGCCGACACCAAGGTCGGCGACACCATCACCGACGACAGGAAGCCGGCCGCCCAGGCCTTGGCCGGCTTCAAGCCCTCGGTCCCGGTGGTGTGGTGCGGCCTGTTCCCCATCGACGCCGCCGATTACGAGGATTTGCGCGAGTCGCTGGGCAAGCTGCGCCTCAACGACGCCAGCTTCCAGTACGAGCCCGAGACCTCGGCGGCGCTGGGCTTCGGCTTCCGCTGCGGCTTCCTCGGCCTCTTGCACCTGGAGATCATCCAGGAGCGCCTGGAGCGCGAGTTCAATCTCGACCTGATCACCACCGCGCCGTCGGTGGTCTATCGCGTCCACCTGACCAGCGGCGAGACGCTGGAACTGCACAATCCCGCCGACATGCCCGACCAGGCGCGCATCGACCACATCGAGGAGCCGTGGATCAAGGCCACCATCATGGTCCCCGACGAGTATCTCGGCCCGGTGCTCGGCCTGTGCACCGACCGCCGCGGCCAGCAGCTCGACCTCACCTATGCCGGCAGCCGGGCGATGGCGGTCTACAAGCTGCCGCTCAACGAGGTGGTGTTCGATTTCTACGACCGCCTGAAGTCGATCAGCCGCGGCTATGCCAGCTTCGACTACGAAATCGATTCCTATGCCCAGAGCGATCTGGTCAAGGTGTCGATCCTGGTCAACACCGAACCGGTCGACGCCCTGGCCTTCATCGTCCACCGCGCCAACGCCGAGTCGCGCGGCCGCGGCATCTGCACCCGGCTCAAGGACCTGATCCCGCGCCAGATGTTCCAGATCGCCATCCAGGCGGCGATCGGCGGCCGCATCGTCGCCCGCGAGTCGATCTCGGCGCTGAGGAAGGACGTGCTGGCCAAGTGCTATGGCGGCGACGTCAGCCGCAAGCGCAAGCTGCTCGACAAGCAGAAGGAAGGCAAGAAGCGGATGCGCCAGTTCGGCCGCGTCGAAATCCCGCAATCGGCCTTCCTGGCGGCGCTGAAGATGGGGGACGACTGAAGGCGGTCCCGCAAACATGGTCGTCATCCCCGCGCCTTGGGTCAGCGCCGATGCGCGCAGGCGGGGATGACGGGCCATGCACGGGACCGTGATTCCTTCACCCGATTGCCCCGGCTTGCCCTCTACGTAGACCACCGCCCCGGCCCCCGCTATACTCCCCCCCTTCCGGGTAGTTCATCGACGAGGCGTGCCATGACCGAGTTCCCCAAGAAGACCGTCGCCGACTGGGAAGCCCTGGCCGCCAAGGACCTCAAGGGGGCCAGCCCCGAAACCCTGGCGTGGGAGACCCCCGAGGGCATCCGCGTCAAGCCGCTCTATACCGCCGCCGACCTCGAGGGGCTGGAGCATCTCGGCACCCTGCCCGGCTTCCCGCCCTTCGTCCGCGGCCCGCGCGCCACCATGTATGCGGCGCGGCCGTGGACGGTGCGCCAGTACGCCGGCTTCTCCACCGCCGAGGAATCCAACGCCTTCTACCGCGCCAACCTCGCCGCCGGGCAGAAGGGCCTGTCGGTCGCCTTCGACCTCGCCACCCATCGCGGCTACGATTCGGATCACCCGCGGGTGGTCGGCGATGTCGGCAAGGCCGGGGTGGCCATCGACTCGGTCGAGGACATGAAGACCCTGTTCGACGGCATCCCGCTCGACCAGATGAGCGTGTCGATGACCATGAACGGTGCCGTCCTCCCCATCCTCGCCGGCTACATCGTCGCCGCCGAGGAGCAGGGCGTCGCCCCCGCGCTGCTGTCGGGGACGATCCAGAACGACATCCTCAAGGAGTTCATGGTCCGCAACACCTACATCTACCCGCCGGCGCCGAGCATGCGCATCGTCGCCGACATCATCGACTACACCTCGAAGCACATGCCGAAGTTCAACTCGATCTCCATCTCCGGCTACCACATGCAGGAGGCGGGGGCGACCGCGGTCCAGGAACTGGCCTTCACCCTGGCCGACGGCCTGGAATACGTGCGCACCGCCATCGCCCGCGGCCTCAAGATCGACGAGTTCGCCGGGCGGCTGAGCTTCTTCTGGGCCATCGGCATGAACTTCTTCATGGAGGTGGCCAAGCTGCGCGCCGGCCGCCTGCTGTGGGCGCGGCTGATCAAGCAGTTCGACCCGCAGAAGCCGGCCTCGATGGCGCTGCGCACCCACTGCCAGACCTCGGGCGTGTCGCTGACCGAGAAGGACGCCTACAACAACGTCATCCGTACCACCATCGAGGCGATGGCGGCGGTGCTGGGCGGCACCCAGTCGCTGCACACCAATGCGCTGGACGAGGCGATCGCCCTGCCGACGCCGTTCTCGGCCCGCATCGCGCGCAACACCCAGCTGATCATCCAGCACGAGACCGGCATCCCCAACGTCGTCGATCCCCTGGCCGGCAGTTACTACGTCGAAGCCCTGACCGCCAGCCTGGCCGAGGAAGCGTGGAAACTGATCCTGGAGGTCGAGGCGCTGGGCGGCATGACCAAGGCGGTCGAGTCCGGCATGCCCAAGCTGAGGATCGAGGAGGCCGCCGCCCGCCGTCAGGCCCGCATCGACCGCGGCGAGGAAATCGTCGTCGGCGTCAACAAGTACCAGCCCAAGGACGAGGCGCCCTTCGACATCCTCGACATCGACAACACCAAGGTCCGCGACGCGCAGGTGGCGCGCCTCGCACAGATCAAGGCCGGCCGCGACGCCGCCGCGTCCGGCGCCGGCAACCTGCTGGACCTGGCGGTGGTCGCCACCCGCGCGCGGGCCACCGTCGGCGAAATCAGCGACGCCCTGGAGACCGCCTTCACCCGCCACCGCGCCACCGTACGCTCGATCTCGGGCGTCTATGGCGGGGTGTGGCAGGGCGATGCCGGCTTCGCCGCCATCCAGGCCGACGTCGCCGCCTTCGCCGCCCGCGAGGGCCGCCGGCCGCGCATCCTGGTGTGCAAGATGGGCCAGGACGGCCACGACCGCGGCGCCAAGGTCATCTCGACCGCCTTCGCCGATCTCGGCTTCGACGTCGACATCGGCCCGCTGTTCCAGACCCCGGAGGAGGCCGCCCGCCAGGCGGTGGAGAACGACGTCCACATCGTCGCCGCCTCCAGCCTCGCCGCCGGCCACAAGACGCTGATCCCGGCCCTGATCGCCGAGCTGAAGCGCCAGGGCGCCGACGACATCCTGGTGGTGGCGGGGGGCGTGATCCCGGCCCAGGACTACGACGGGCTGTTCCAGGCCGGAGTCGCCGCGGTCTACGGCCCGGGCACCAACATTCCCAAGGCGGCGGCGGAGATCCTGGCGCTGCTGACGAAGTCGGAAGGGGAAGGGTAAAGGATTCCCTCGCCCGCGTGCGGGAGAGGGGAACAATAAAGGAATAAGGGATTCACCACAGAGACACAGAGGCACAGAGAGGCCTTCCGGACGGCTCCGCCATCGGCTCGCGGTGACGGAGGGCGAGACTGGCGAAGCCTGGACGCTCTCTCTGTGCCTCTGTGTCTTGTGGTTCATCTTCTTTTTTGATTGGCCTGGCGTCCCCGCCCCCTATGATGCCCCGATGAGTCCCGACTCCGCCGCCGCCTTCATTCGCGCCCACACCGCTCCCGCCGCGCCGCCGGCCTGTCCCGAGGTGCGGCTGTGGATGGCCACCGCGGCGACGCCGCTGTGGGAGGCCACCGAGGCCTTCCTGGACCGGAACAATGTCCCGCCCCCCTATTGGGCGTTCTGCTGGGCCGGCGGGCAGGCCTTGACCCGCTATCTCCTCGACCACCCCGAGCTGAGTGCCGGCAAGCGGGTCCTCGACTTCGCCGCCGGATGCGGCGCCTCGGCGATGGCGGCGGCGCTCAACGGCGCGGCGACGGTCGAGGCGGCGGAAATCGATCCGGTCGCCATTGCCGCCATCGCGCTGAATGCCGATCTCAACGGCGTCGTCGTCGGCGCCGTCGCAGGCGATATCGTCGGCTGCGCCAATCGCTGGGATGTGGTGGTGGCCGGCGACGTGTGCTACGAGCGGCCGATGACCGAGCATATCTGGCCGTGGCTCAAGCGTCTCGCCGCCGAGGGGGCGACGGTGCTGATGGCCGACCCCGGCCGCGCCTATCTGCCCAAGCACGGCTTGCTGGAGGTGGCGCGGATGACCGTCGCCACCAGTCTCGATCTCGAAGACCGCAGCGAGCGCGAGGTGGTGGTTTATCGCATCGTCGGGTAGAATTGCCGCGGAGGCGACCATGGCGAGGCTGGAAATCGCGCTGGTGCCGGCATTGGCCGACAACTACATCTATCTCGCCCACGAGCCCGACAGCGGCATCACCGCCGCCGTCGATCCCGGCTCGGCGGCGGCGGCGCTGGCCGGCTGCCGCGAGCGCGGCTGGCGCCTGACCCACATTCTCGCCACCCACCACCACGGCGACCACGTCGGCGGCAATCTGGAGCTGAAGCGCGAGACCGGCTGCGTGGTGGTCGGCGCCCGCGCCGATGCCGCCCGCATCCCCGGCATCGACGTCGAGGTCGGCGAGGGCGAGACCTTCCTGCTCGGCGGATCGGCGGCCATGGTGCTGGAGACGCCGGGCCACACCATCGGCCACATCGCCTATTGGCTCCCGGAAGCGCACGCCCTGTTTGCCGGCGACACCCTGTTCTCGCTCGGCTGCGGACGCCTGTTCGAGGGCACGCCGGAGCAGATGTGGACCTCGCTGGCCAAGCTGCGCGACCTGCCGGCCGAGACGCGGCTGTTCTGCGCCCATGAATACACCGCCGCCAACGGCCGCTTCGCCCGTCTGGTCGAGCGCGACAATCCCGCCCTGCTGACCCGGTTGGACGAGGTGGCGCGCCTCGGCGCCGCCGGGCGGCCGACCCTGCCCTCGACGCTGGGCGCGGAGCGGGCCGCCAATCCCTTCCTGCGCGCCGACCACCCCGCCGTCGCCCGCGCCGTCGGCCTCGATCCCGGCACGGCCCCGGCCAAGGTGTTCGCCGAGCTGCGGCGGCGCAAGGACGTGTTCTGACCCCAATACGGTTCAGTTAAGAGGTAAATTCATTCGTTCCAACGAGTTAGCGTCATGCCCGGACTTGTTCCGGGCATCCACGCCGATTGCTTATCCCGTTGCATCCGGTGGGCGGAGGAGGAGGCGGATTCATCACCAAGACGCCAAGACGACACCAAGACACCAAGGGGGTATGGGGTCGTCCGCGCCTTTGTGCCTTGGCGATGCCGCCGAAGGCGGCCTTGGTGTCTTAGTGGTGAACATGTCGCAGGCACCCTGAAACAGCGGGATAAGCCATCCACGCCAATCCCCAGTTTCCACCGTTACCGGGAATGGC
>JACRFY010000229.1 GCA_016212565.1 Magnetospirillum sp.
CTTCGCCCTCGCCCACCGCGCGCGCCGGGGCGACGATGCCACCGCCGGGGTGATCAAGGATGCCGGCGACGATCCCGACGTCACCCACGGCGCCCTGATCCTGGCCACCGTGCAGGCCGGGGCGCCGGACAGCGGCATCCTCTTTCGCGCCGGCGAAGGGGTGGGAACGGTGACCCTGCCCGGCCTGCCGCTGGGAGTGGGCGAACCGGCGATCAATCCCGGACCGCGGGCGCAGATCGCCGACAACCTGAGCGATGCCGCCGCGGATCTGGGGGTGGCGGTCGATTGCGTGGTGACGGTGGCGGTGTCCGACGGCGCCGCCCTGGCCGAGAAGACCCTCAACGCCCGGCTCGGCATTCTCGGCGGGCTGTCGATCCTCGGCACCAACGGGGTGGTGGTGCCCTATTCGTGCTCGGCGTGGGTGCACGCGATCCATTACGGCGCCGACGTCGCCGCCGCCCTCGGCCTGTGCCATCTCGGCGCCGCCACCGGCAAGACCTCGGAGGCGGCGCTGCGCCGCCTGGTCGACCTGCCCGATCAGGCGATCCTCGACATGGGCGACAGCGCCGGGGCGCTGCTGAAGTACCTGCGCCGCAAGCCGCCGCGGCGGCTCACCCTGGCCGGCGGTTTCGCCAAGATGGCCAAGCTGGCCGCCGGCGCGATGGACCTGCATTCGGGCGCCAGCCGGGTGGACGTGTCGTTTCTCGCCGGTTTGCTGGACGAATTGGGCGCCCCGCCCGACAGGGTCGCCGCGGCGGCAACCGCCCATTCGGCGGCGGCAGTGCTGGCCCTGGCCGGCGACCTGCCGCTCGGAGACCTTGTCGCCGCGCGCGCCCGCACCGTGGCGCTGGCGATGTTGGGCGAGGTTGCGGTGACGGTGCTGGCCGTCGACCGCGCCGGCCGGGTGGTGGGGAGGGCGGGGTGACGCCAAGCGAAAGATTCCCCTCGCCCGCTTGCGGGAGAGGGAGGGGCCCGGCCCGCGAGGGCTGGGAAGGTGAGGGCTGCGCGACAGCGCATCGCGGCGGCGAAGGACTCATTTGGCGCGCCGACGCGCGCGCCCTCACCCGCCTCGCCTGCGCTCGCCACCCTCGCCCGCAAGCGGGCGAGGGGCAAAGCCGATGACCCTTCTCATCCTCGGCGGCACCGGCGAGGCGGTGCGGCTGGCGGGATTGGTGGCCGCGGCCGTCCCCGGCCTGGAGGTCGTCACCTCGCTGGCCGGACACACCCCGGCGCACGGCCCCGGCGTGCGGGTCGGCGGATTCGGCGGCGCCGCGGGGCTGGCGGCCTATCTGCGCGCGCACGACATCGCCGCGGTAATCGACGCCACCCATCCCTTCGCCGTCCGCATTTCCGCCCACGCCCGCGCCGCCTGCGCCGCCACCGGCGTTCCGCTGGCCTCCCTCTCCCGCCCGCCCTGGCCGCGGCAGGCGGAGGATCGCTGGATCGAGGTCGAATCCCTGCCCGAGGCCGCCGCCCGCCTGCCGGACCTGGGGCGTCGGGCCTTCCTCACCGTCGGCCTGCACGGCGTGCCCGCCTTTGCCGCCATGCCGGAGGTGTGGTTCCTGGTCCGCCTGCTGGCCTTGGCAACGGTGCCGCTGGCCGACTGCACCGTGATCGCCGGCCGCGGGCCGTTCACCGAGACGGACGAGGCGGCGCTGATGCGCGTCCATGCCATCGACGTGGTGGTGACCAAGGCCTCGGGCGGTGCGGCGACCTATGCCAAGATCGCCGCCGCCCGGGCCCTGGGCCTGCCGGTGCTGATGGTGCGCCGCCCGCCGGCCGCGGAAGCGGGACTGTCCCCCGAGGCGGCGGCGACATGGCTGGGCGAGGTGTTCAGCCGACGGTGAAGGCCGCCTGATCCAGCCCCAGCGGGGTGCCGCGGCTGATGGCGGCGATTTCCGCCCCCGACAGGCTTTCCCGTTCCAGCAGCGCCGCGGCCACCGCATCCAACTCGCCCCGGTAGGTGCGAAGGATGGTCACGGCGGTATCGTGGGCTTCGGCGATCATCGCCCGCACCTCGGCATCGATCTCGCGCGAGGTGTCGTCGGAGCGTACCCCCTCGGAGGTATAGGGGTCGGCATGCTGGCCGGAGAAGGCGACCAGACCGAGACGCCGGCTCATCCCCCACTCGGTAACCATCTTGCGGGCGATGCGCGTGGCCATCTGGATGTCGCCGGCGGCGCCGGTGGAGATCTCCTCCGGCCCGAAGGCCATCTCCTCCGCCACCCGGCCGCCCATGGCCACCGCCAGGTCGGCCTTGAGGCGCGAGCGCCGCAGCGCCGGACTGTCGCGCTCGGGCAGACGCACCACCATGCCCAGGGCCTGACCGCGCGGCACGATGGTCGCCTTGTGGATCGGGTCCGAGGCCGGCAGGTGCAGGGCCACCACCGCATGCCCGGCCTCGTGGATGGCGGTCAGGCGGCGGTCGTCGTCGTTCATCAGCCCGCTGCGCTCGGCCCCCATCAGGATGCGATCCTTGGCGGTCTCGAAGTCGACGGCGGCAACGGCATCGTGCCCGGCCCGCGCGGCGGCGATCGCCGCCTCGTTGACCAGATGCATCAACTGGGCGCCCGAGAAGCCCGGGGTGCCGCGGGCGACGAGGTGAAGATCGACCTCGGATCCTACGGTAACCTTGCGCGCATGCACGGCGAGGATCTTGGCCCGTCCGGCGAGGTCGGGGGTCTGCAAGATCACGTGGCGCGAGAAACGGCCCGGCCGCAGCAGGGCCTCGTCGAGAATGTCGGCGCGATTGGTGGCGGCGATCACCACCACGCCGGAATTGGCCTTGAACCCGTCCATCTCGACCAGCAACTGGTTCAGGGTCTGCTCGCGTTCCTCGTGGGGGGCGCGCGATCCCGAGCCCGAGCGCTGGCGGCCGACGGCGTCGATCTCGTCGATGAACAGGATGCACGGGGCCTTCTTCTTGGCCTGGGCGAACATCGCCCGCACCCGGCCGGCGCCGACGCCGACGAACATCTCGACGAAGTCCGAGCCCGAGACGGAGAAGAACGGCACCCCCGCCTCGCCGGCGACGGCGCGGGCGAGCAGGGTCTTGCCGGTGCCGGGCGGGCCGCTCATCAGCACCCCGGCGGGGACGCAGGCGCCGAGACGGGCGAAGCGGCGCGGGTCCTTGAGGAACTCGACCACCTCCATCAGTTCCATCTTCTCGTTGTCGCAGCCGGCGACGTCGCCGAAGCGCACCAGGCTTTCGCTGGGCGCGGCGAGGCGGGCCTTGGTGCCGGTGCGCATCCCGCCCTTGACGGCGAAGAACCATGCCGCGAGGCCGATGCCGGCGATCAGCAGCACGTTGCCGCCGACCGCCAGGGCGGTATCGCCGTCGAAGCCGGACCCGCCTTCGGGCTCGGAAACGAAGGCCACCGCGGCACCGTTGGCGGCGGCCTCCTCGGCCAGGCGCGCCGACACCGGCGGCGGCAGCAGGGCGCGATGGCGCTTGCCGTCCCTGTCGACGGCGACACCGGTGCCGTGGGCATAGACGGTCAGTTCGGCGACACGGCCGTCGCCGATCATGGCGCGGAGCGCCGAGAAGCTCGACTCGGCCACCGGCGGCGCGGCGGAGGCGGTGCCGAAGCTGCGGTAAAGCACGGTGCCACCGGCGGCGAGGGCCAGGGCGGCGAGGGCCGCGAAGACGGCGAGGAGGGTTGTCCTTTTGCTCACGGTACGCTCTTCGTCCTATCCAGTGCGGGGTACGAGTCCCGCGGACGTTAACCTTTCGGACGGGATCGCGGGTGTGCGCAGAAGGGGAGGGCCGCATTTCGCCACTGCCAAGGCGACGCGGGCGCCCCATCCTATGACGTGGGTCGGCAACGGAGGACGAGGATGACGGTTCGCACGGCGGAAGCACGCTGGGAGGGCGGGCTCAAGGAGGGGTCGGGCGCGGTCAAGCTGGGCAGCGGCGCCTTTGCCGGTCCCTACAGCTATCCCTCCCGCTTCGAGGACGGCTCGGGCACCAATCCCGAGGAGCTGATCGGCGCCGCCCATGCCGGCTGCTTCGCCATGGCCCTGGCGGCGACGCTGGAAAAGGCCGGCACGGTCCCGCAGACGGTCGACGCGCGGGCGCGGGTGCATTTCGGCAAGGTCGGCGACAACTTCGCCATCACCACCATCGAGCTCGACTGTACCGCGGTGGTGCCGGGCCTGAGCGACGAGGACTTCCAGCGCCACGCCACCACCGCCAAGGCCACCTGCCCGGTGTCGAAGGCGCTGGCCGGAGTCGAGGTGGTGCTGACCGCCAAGCTGGGGCCGGTCACGCCCGCCGCGCCAACGGCAGAATGAGGCGGGCGGCGTCCGTCCTTAGTGCATGGTGTCCAGAGGCTCTGGGGACAGAACCGCACGCAGGTCGGTCTGCGAAAAATCGCTGCCCTTGAACAACAGCGGCAGATCGCGGTCGGCGGCCAAGGCATAGGCCGCACAGTCGCCGAAATTGAGCGCGGCGGGGTGGCGCCCCTTGCCGAAGCGCCGGAAGGCCTCGCGGGCGATTTCGGCTTGGCGGAGATCGAACGGCACCACGACGATGCCGGCCCGGGCCACCAAGGCGTCGAGATCCTCCAGCGCCGCCGCGCCCTTGCGCGCCGTCACGACCAACGCCGCTTCCAGATGGCTGACCGCCGACAGGCAGCAGCCGGACGCCTCGGCCAGGGCGCGGGCGAACCGCGGCGCATCCGCCTCGCCCTGCACCACCGCCACGATGGCCGATGTATCGACGGCGATCACGACGGCAGTCCGTCATCGCCATAAAGATCGCCATCGTCGAAGGGCGGATCGATCGTCGGCCGAGCGGCCCCGCGGCGGGCGATGTCCATGATCCCGGCGAATCGGTCCTCCACGCCGGAGGCATCTCGCGGCGCGCGACGGCGAACCCCGCCGGGGATGAACTCCGCCCCGGCATCCTCAAGCACGCGCCGGATCTCGCCGACCGTCGCCGGAGAGACGGAGCGAATACCGTTCTCCGCCTCCAGCCGGCGAATGGTGGCCGTGGAAACGCGGGCGCGGCGGGCCACGTCGTCCTGCCCCAGACGGAGAAGGACCCGGGCGGCACGGATCTGCTCGGAATCGATCATGAGTGAAATATAGCATGGCTGCGAGGTTGACGCAAATCCGTCTCCCGTCTCCCCCCAATCCGTCATCGTTTTTTCATTGTTCGCGCCGGCCCCGCCGCTATACTGCGCCGCCAAACGGGCGCCCCGCGGGGGCAGCCTTTCCTCGGAACAGAGACCAGACCACCATGGCGGATTCCCGCTTCCACGTCGCCGGCATCGGCAACGCGATTGTCGACGTTCTTGTTCATGCCGACGATGCGCTTCTCGCGCGCCTCGAGGTGAGCAAGGGAGTCATGACCCTGATCGACGCCGATCAGGCCGAGCGCATCTACGGCCTGCTGCCGCCGGCCATCGAATGCTCGGGCGGCTCGGCGGCCAACACCATGGTCGGCATCGCCGGCCTGGGGGGCAAGGCGGCCTATATCGGCAAGGTCAAGGACGATCAGTTGGGCCAGGTGTTCGGCCACGACATCCGCAAGGGCGGCGTGGTGTTCGACACCCGGGCGGCGACCGACGGCCCGTCGACGGCGCGCTGCTTCGTCCTCGTCACGCCCGACGCCCAGCGCACCATGCTGACCTATCTCGGCGCCTGCATCGAGCTGACCCCCGACGACGTCGACGCCGACATCATCGCCAATTCCGAGATCACCTATCTCGAAGGCTACCTCTACGATCCGCCGCTGGCCAAGCGCGCCTTCCTCAAGGCCGCCGATGCCGCCCACCAGGCCGGCCGGCTGGTGTCGCTGTCGCTGTCCGACCCGTTCTGCGTCGACCGCCACCGCACCGCCTTCCTCGATCTGGTCGCCAACCACGTCGACATCCTGTTCGCCAACGAAGCCGAACTGTGCGCCCTCTATCAGGCCGAGGCCTTCGACGAGGCGGTGCGTGCGGTGCGCGGCAATGCCAAGGTTGCCGCCATCACCCGCGGCATCAAGGGCAGCGTGGTGATCACCGAGGACGACGTCCACGTGATCGCCGCCGATACCGTCGCCCAGGTGATCGACACCACCGGCGCCGGCGACCTGTATGCCGCCGGCTTCCTGACCGGCTTCGCCACCGGTCGCGACCTCGCCACCTGCGCCGTCCTGGGAGGCATCGCCGCCGGCGAGATCATCTCCCATTTCGGCGCCCGTCCCGAACGCTCGCTGGCCGATCTGGTCAACGAGAAGGTCGGCCCCTCCCCCATGCATCTGAGCTGAACAAAATCCCCATGGAACTGCGCAACATCGCCATCATCGCCCACGTCGACCACGGCAAGACCACGCTGGTCGACGCCATGCTCCGGCAGTCCGGCACCTTCCGCGACAACCAGCAGGTCGCCGAGCGGGTGATGGATTCCAACGACCTCGAACGCGAACGGGGCATCACCATCCTCGCCAAGTGCACCTCGGTGGAATGGAAGGGCGTGCGCATCAACATCGTCGACACCCCCGGCCACGCCGATTTCGGCGGCGAGGTCGAGCGCATCCTGTCGATGGTCGACGGCGTGGTGGTGCTGGTCGACGCGGCCGAAGGGCCGATGCCGCAGACCAAGTTCGTCACCGGCAAGGCCCTCGGCCTGGGCCTGCGCCCCATCGTCATCGTCAACAAGGTCGACCGCGGCGACGCCCGTCCGCACGAAGTGCACGACGAGTGCTTCGACCTGTTCGCGGCGCTCGATGCCGACGACCACCAGCTCGATTTCCCCACCCTGTTCGCGGTCGGCCGCGACGGTTGGGCCGACGAGTCGCTGGAGGGGCCGCGCCAGGACCTGTCGGCGCTGTTCGACCTGATCGTCCGCCACGTGCCGCCGCCGGAGCGCGACCTGGAAAAGCCGTTCTCGATGCTGGCGACCACCCTGGAGGCCGATCCCTATCTCGGCCGCGTGCTCACCGGGCGCATCCATACCGGCATCCTCAGGACCAACGCGGCAATCAAGGGCCTGAGCCACGACGGCAAGCTGCTGGAGAATTTCCGCGCCGCCCGCATCCTCGCCTTCCGCGGCATCGAGCGGGTGCCGGTCGAGTTCGCCGAGGCCGGCGACATCGTCGCCATCTCCGGCATGACCAAGCCGACCGTCACCGACACCATCTGTGCGCCGGAAGTGACCGAGCCCCTGCACGCCCAACCGATCGACCCGCCGACCCTGGCGATGATCTTCTCGGTCAACGACAGCCCGCTGGCCGGCACCGAGGGCGACAAGGTCACCAGCCGTGTGATCGGCGCCCGCCTGTTCCGCGAGGTCGAATCCAACGTCGCCATCCGCATCCGCGAGACCGAGGGCAAGGACGCCTTCGAGGTCGCCGGCCGCGGCGAGCTTCAGCTCGGCGTGCTGATCGAGACCATGCGCCGCGAGGGCTTCGAACTCGGCGTGTCGCGTCCGCGGGTGCTGTTCCAGACCGGCGAAAACGGCGAGAAGCTCGAGCCGATCGAGGAAGTGTTCATCGACGTCGACGAAGAATACGCCGGCGTGGTGGTCGAGAAGATGACCCAGCGCAAGGCCGAACTGACCGGCATGCGTCCGTCGGGCGGCGGCAAGACCCGCATCACCTTCTTCGCCCCGTCGCGCGGCCTGATCGGCTATCACGGCGAGTTCCTCACCGACACCCGCGGCACCGGTTTGATGAACCGCATCTTCCACGGCTATGCCCCGTTCAAGGGCGCGGTCGAGGGGCGGCGGGCCGGCGTGCTGATCTCCAACGCCACCGGCGAGGCGGTCGCCTATGCGCTGTGGAACCTCGAAGACCGCGGGCCGATGTTCGTCAACCCCGGCGTCAAGGTCTACGAGGGGATGATCATCGGCGAGCATACCCGCAGCAACGATCTGGAAGTGAACTGCCTCAAGGGCAAGCAGCTGACCAACATCCGCGCCGCCGGCAAGGACGAGGCGGTGCGCCTGACGCCGCCGCGGCGGATGAGCCTGGAGCAGGCCATCGCCTATATCGAGGACGACGAACTGGTCGAAGTGACGCCGAAGTCGATCCGCCTGCGGAAGCGCCTGCTCGATCCCAACGAGCGCAAGAAGGCCGACCGGGCGGCGAAGAGCCAGGACTAGGGCCAATACGGTTCAGTTAAGCAAAGAACCGTTATGTATCGAATAGGTCTCGTCATGGCCGTGCTTGTCACGGCCATCCACGCGGTGCCATTCCCGGTAACGGTGGAAATTGGGGATCGGCGTGGATGCCCGGAACAAGTCCGGGCATGACGCTAAATCGTTGGAACGAATGCATTGACCTCTTAACTGAACCGTATTGGGGTTAGACCAACCCGTCGCAGAAGCGCTTGATGCGCTCGCAGGCCTTGGTCAGGGCCTCGGTCGAGGTGGCATAGGAGATGCGGAAGTAGGGTTCGAGGCCGAACGCCGCCCCCTGCACCACCGCCACGCCCTCGGCCTCGAGCAACGCCGAGACGAAGTCGGTGTCCGACGCGATCGTCTTGCCGTCGGGGGTTTTCTTGCCGATCACGCCGGCACAGGACGGATAGACGTAGAAGGCGCCCTCGGGGGTCTGGCAGGTGATGCCCTTGCACTGGTTGAGCAGCCCGACCACCAGATCGCGACGGCCCTTGAACACCGCCGCGTTCTCGGGGATGAAGCCCTGCGGGCCGTTCAGCGCCTCGACCGCCGCCGCCTGGCTGATCGACGCGGTGTGGGTCACCGACTGCGACTGGATCATGTTGATCGCCTTGATCAGCGGCAGGGCCCCGGCGGCATAGCCGACGCGCCAGCCGGTCATGGCATAGGCCTTCGACACCCCGTTCATGGTCAGGGTGCGCTCGTAGAGCCGGGGCTCGACCTGGGCCGGGGTGCAGAACGCGAACCCGTCGTAGACCAGGTGCTCGTACATGTCGTCGGCCATGATCCACACGTGCGGATGCCTGAGCAGCACGTCGGTCAGCGCCTTCATCTCGGCCGCGGAATAGGCGGCGCCGGTGGGGTTCGACGGCGAGTTCAGCACCAGCCACTTGGTCCTGGGGGTGATCGCCTTCTCCAGGTCGGCGGGCTGGAGCTTGAAGCCGGCCGTTTCGGGGCAGGGAACGAACACCGGCACGCCGCCGAACATCAGGGCGATGTCGGGA
>JACRFY010000237.1 GCA_016212565.1 Magnetospirillum sp.
AGGCTGCAGCGGTGCCGGATCATGCCTGCCCACATCATCGCATGGTCCTTATGGCGACGAGCGCATCAAGCAGTCGCTCGACGGTGCCATATCGCATTAAAAACGCAACTGTAATGCTAGGGCGCTCTACTCTTCCTCGTCGAACAGCGCCGTCAGTTGCCGCATCACCGTTCCGCCCAAATCCTCGGCGTCCATGATGGTGACGGCGCGGCGATAGTAGCGGGTGACGTCGTGGCCGATGCCGATGGCGATCAACTCCACCGACGACTGGGTCTCGATGGCGGCGATCACCTCGCGCAGGTGCTTTTCCAGGTAATTGCCGGGATTGGCCGAGAGGGTCGAATCGTCGACCGGGGCGCCGTCCGAGATCACCATCAGGATGCGCCGCTGCTCCGGGCGGCCGAGCAGGCGCTGATGGGCCCATTGCAGCGCCTCGCCGTCGATGTTCTCCTTGAGGATGCCTTCCTTGAGCATCAGCCCGAGATTCTTGCGCGTGCGCCGCCACGGCGCGTCGGCGGCCTTGTAGACGATGTGGCGCAGGTCGTTGAGGCGGCCGGGATGGGCCGGCTTGCCCTCGGCCTGCCACTTTTCGCGCGACGAGCCGCCCTTCCATTGCCGGGTGGTGAAGCCCAGCACCTCGACCTTGACCCCGCAGCGCTCCAGGGTGCGGGCGAGGATGTCGGCGCTCATCGCCGCGACGGTGATCGGGCGGCCGCGCATCGAGCCGGAATTGTCGATCAGCAGCGTCACCACCGTGTCGCGGAAGCGGGTCTCCTTCTCGACCTTGAACGACAGCGAGTGGGTGGGATTGGCCACCACCCGCGCCAGACGCCCGGTGTCGAGAATGCCTTCTTCGAGGTCGAACGCCCAGGCGCGGGTCTGCTGGGCCATCAGCTTGCGCTGCAAGCGGTTGGCCAGGCGCGCCACCACCCCTTGCAGGTGGGAGAGCTGCTGGTCGAGCTGGAAGCGCAGCCGGGACAATTCCTCGCCGTCGCACAGGTCTTCGGCGGCGATCAACTGGTCGAACTGGGGAGCGTAGGCGCGGTAGGGCTTCTCGCCGCCGCCGGGCGCCGCGGCGAGGGTGCGCTGGCGGCTGGGACCGCCCGGTTCCTCGGTGCCGGCTCCGGACAAGGTCATTTCCTCGCCGGAATCGAGGCCGTCCTGCTCGCCTTCGCCCTCGGCGGCGCCGGGGGCGGGCTGGGCCTGGCTTTCGCCCTGGGCGCCCTTGCCGTCCTGCTCGCTTTGTTTCTGCTCGCCGGCCGACGAGCCTTCGGAGGTGTCCTGGCCCTCCAATTCCTCGTCGTCGTCGCGGTCGGCGGTGCGCTGGTCGGCGACCAGCTCCAGGTCGACCAGCAGGTCGGAGAGGGTGCGCGAGAAGCGCTCCTGATCGCCGAGCAACCCGGTCAGCGCCTCCAGCCGCTCGGCGCCGCGCGCGGCGATCAGCGGCCGCCACAGATCGACGGCGGTCCGTGCCGAGGGCGGCGGCGGGAAGCCGGTGAAGGCCTCGCGGGCGATCAGGCGGATCACGTCGGCCAGCGGCACGTCCTCGCGCCGGGTCGCCTGATCCATATGGTCGGCGCGGCAGCGCTGCTCCAGCACGCCGGCGATGTTGGCGGCGACCCCGGCCATGCGCCGCGCCCCCAGGGCTTCGATCCGCGCCTGCTCGACGGCTTCGTAGACCCGGCGCGCCTCCGGGTCGGCGGGCATGCGCCGCGCATGCAGGCGGTCGTCGTGGTAGCGGTAGCGCAGGGCGATGGCGTCGGCGGTGCCGCGCAGGCGGACCAGATCGCCCTCGCCGGGCTGGCGCGGCAGGCCGGGCAGCCGGACCTCGGCGCCGCGCACCGAACCGGGGCCGATGGCGAAGCCGACGTCGAGGTCGGCGCGGCCGGCGATGGCCCGCAGCGTGGCGGTGGTGGCCCGCTTCAGCACATCGGCAGGGCTCTCCTCGGCCGTCCCCGGGCCGTGGCCGGCCGAGGACGCGGGGGCATTGCGCGGGTCACGGGGGGGAGTCACGCTACATCACCACCCGGGCCGGCGCCTCCGGCAGCTCGGTGCCGAAGCAGCGCTGGTAGTATTCGGCGATCACCGGCCGCTCCACCTCGTCGCACTTGTTGAGGAAGGTGAGGCGGAAGGCGAAGGCGACGTCGTTGAAGATCTGCGCGTTCTCGGCCCAGGTGATCACCGTCCGCGGGCTCATCACCGTCGAGATGTCGCCGTTGATGAAGCCCTGGCGCGACAGGTCGGCCAGCGACACCATGCGCCCGACCGTCTCGCGGCCCGCGGCGGTGTCCCAGCCGGCCAGCTTGGTCAGCACGATCTCGACCTCGGCGTCGTGTTCGAGGTAGTTGAGCGTGGCGACGATGTTCCAGCGGTCCATCTGCCCCTGGTTGATCTGCTGGGTGCCGTGATAGAGGCCGGTGGTGTCGCCCAGGCCGACGGTGTTGGCGGTCGAGAACAGGCGGAAGGCCGGGTGCGGCCGGATCACCCGGTTCTGGTCCAAGAGGGTCAGGCGGCCCTCGACCTCGAGGACGCGCTGGATGACGAACATCACGTCGGGGCGGCCGGCGTCGTATTCGTCGAACACCAGGGCGCAGGGGTGCTGGAGCGCCCAGGGCAGGATGCCCTCGCGGAATTCGGTGATCTGCTGGCCGTCCTTCAGCACGATGGCGTCCTTGCCGATCAGGTCGATGCGGCTGACGTGGGAATCGAGGTTGATGCGGATGCACGGCCAGTTCAGCCGCGCCGCCACCTGCTCGATGTGGGTCGACTTGCCGGTGCCATGGTAGCCCTGGATCATCACCCGCCGGTTGAAGGCGAAGCCGGCCAGGATGGCCAGCGTGGTGTCGCGGTCGAAGCGGTAGGCGGGATCGACGTCGGGCACATGCTCGCTGCCCACCGAGAAGGCGGGCACTTCGAGGTCGACATCGATGCCGAACACCGCGCGCACCGAAACCTTGATGTCGGGCTGGGCCAGGGGGTGGTCGGAGGCAAGCGGAGATTCGTTGGTCACGGTCATCGGACTTTCCTTGATAGGCCGATCAGGCGGACAGGCTGGCGAGCAGCGTGGTGTAGGCCTGATTGATCTGCTTGAATTTCTCTTCGGCGTCCTTGTCGCCGTTGTTGGCATCCGGGTGATGCCGCTTTACCAGTTCCTTGTAGCGGGCCTTGAGGATCGCCAGCGTCAGCACCCCGTCGAGCCCGAGCAGCTTCATCGCCGCCTCCTCCGGGGTCTCGGGGCGCGCCTTGGCCTTGCGCAGGTCCTCGGCCTCCTCGTCGAACACGCCGAGCGGATCGTCGATGGTGAACGAGAAGCGCCGGTTGCCGACCTTGGCCCCCAGCGGCCAGGTCTGGCGCTCCCAGGTGGTGGAGCGGCGGACCTCGTGTTCGATCTCGTCGGGGCTCATGCCGCGGTAGTAGTCCCAGGCGGCATTGTAGGCCCGCACATGGTCGAGGCAGAACCAATAATACTGGTTGAGGTGAAGGCGCGAGCGCGGGGCGCGATACTCTCCGTGCGAGGCGCAGCCGGGATGGTCGCAGGCACGCAACGACGGCCGCTCTTCGGCGGCTGCCTGACCGTAACGCCACGAGGCCCGTTTCGTGTTGGACGCCTTCATAGCGGCCATAATGAGGACTCCCCCGCCGGCTGGCAAGGCGCGACGGCGGCCTTGACGGTCGGCGGACCACCCCCCACTTGCGGGGGAGACCTTCGTCTCGTCCGGGAGATACCGCCGTGTCCATCCGCGCCGCCATCGAAACCAAGCTCACCCAAGCCCTGGCGCCGACCCGGCTGGCGGTGTTCGACGAATCGGACCGTCACGTCGGCCATCCCGGCTGGGATCCCAAGGGCGAGACCCACTTCTGCGTCGACATCGTCTCGCCCGCCTTCGCCGGCAAGAGCCGCATCGAACGCCACCGCATGGTCCATACCCTGCTCGACGCCGAACTGAAGGGCGGCGTCCACGCCCTGGCGCTGTCGGTCAAGGCACCGGGCGAGGAATAGCGGGGCGGCTGCACCGGGGGGCCCCAACGGCCCTTGGTGTCCTGCGGCCACGTTCCGGTTGCCACTCGGTCCAGGTTCCGGGCGAGGAATAGCCCTCGGCGCCGTCAATCCTCGCCCCCATATTTGCCGGCGCTTTCGCGGCGCCCCGGTTGCCATCCGCGGCGGAACGCTATAGTTTTTGCACCAATAGCTGCGCTAAGACGCGGCCCAAGCAAAATTGGTGGCGGAGGGCGGCATGGACCGACGGGTGATCACGGTATTCGGCGGATCCGGCTTCATCGGTCGCCATCTGGTCCGCCGGCTCGCCGCCGAGGGCTGGGTGGTGCGGGTGGCGGTGCGCGATCCGGTCGCCGCCGAATTCCTGCGCCCGATGGGCGACGTCGGCCAGGTGGTGCCGCTGCACGTCGATATCGCCAACGCCGCCTCGGTGGCGGCGGTGGTCCAGGGCGCCCAGGCGGTGGTCAATCTGGTCGGCATCCTGTACGAGCGCGGCCGCGCTACCTTCGAGCGCATCCACCATCAGGGCGCGGCGACCATCGCCACCGCCGCCAAGACCGCCGGGGTGGCCCGGCTGGTGCACGTCTCGGCGCTGGGGGCCGACAAGGCCTCGGCGGCGGCCTATGCCCGCTCCAAGGCGGCCGGCGAAGAGGCGGTGCTGGCCGTCTTTCCCGGCGCCACCATCCTGCGCCCCAGCGTGGTGTTCGGGCCCGAGGACGACTTCTTCAACCGTTTCGCCACCCTGGCGACGCTTTCGCCGGTGCTGCCGGTCTATACCGGCGACGGCTTCAAGCCGGTGCGCACCGAAGCCGGGTTCTCCATCGATGCCTTCGGTTCGGGTGGGCCGGTGTTCCAGCCGGTGTGGGTGGGCGACGTCGCCGAGGCGATCGTCCGCGCGCTGGCCGATCCCCAGACGGCCGGCCGCATCTACGAACTGGGCGGGCCGCGCCGCTATTCGCTCAAGGAACTGCTCGAACTGATCATGACCGAGACCGGCCGCCGCCGGCTGCTGGTGCCGCTGCCGTTCTGGGTGGCGCGGATCCAGGCGGCGTTCCTGCAATTCCTGCCCAAGCCGCCGCTGACTCCCGACCAGGTCAGGCTGCTGCAGGTCGACAACGTGGTCCGCGGCGGCAAGCCGGGTTTGGCCGATCTCGGCATCACCGCCACCGCCGCCGAAGCCATCCTGCCGCTCTATCTCGGCCGCTACGGCAAGTCCGCGGTCGCCACCGGGGCGTGACAGGTCTTGCATCGCGCAAGACCGCGCGCGAGGATAGCGACGTCGGGGCGCCTGGAGAGAGAGGGGAACGGTGGACGCGGCCAACCCGCCGGATGAAGAGGCCGGCTTCGAGGACTACCGCGCCAAGGTCGCTGGCACCAACATCAGCGGGCAGACGCTGCTGGCGACCGATTACCTGAACCATTTCAATGAAATCGTCATGCTGCTCGACATGCTTCCCGACATGCCGGACATGATCGAGGAGTGCAAGCTGTGGCAGCCGAAGAGCTATAAGGAGCACTTCGCCGATTCCACCTTCTCCGACCGTCAACTGGCCATCGAGGCCTATGACCGGGTGCCGTCGCGCTTCCGCCGGCCGTTCGAGGAGACCATCGGCCAATTGACGGCGCTGATCGTCGGCGGCGTCGAGCGTCTGGACGCCGACATCGCCGCCGGCGCCGAATCCGCCGCCTTGGGCGAGACCTGCCGGGCCCTGTCGCGTGCGGCGCAGGCGTTGATGGATTGCGCGTCGGCGATCATCCACGGTTCGGAGCGGGCGATGGTCCAGGTGGAAATCGACCGCCTGCTGGGGCGGTAGCCGTCATGCGTCTTTCGAGACGGCCCCTTCGGGGCCTCCTCAGGATGAGGACGATTTGTTTGATATCAAGGGGATGCCCTTCATCCTGAGGAGGCGCGGCAGCGCCGTCTCGAAGGACGCGCTGCGGTCGTGAACGCCTTCGGCCGTGTGACGAGCACGGGCATGACGGCTTGGGAAGGAGAGGGCTGCACCATCCGAATGACTCGGTGCACTACCCGCCGAAGAACCGATCCAGCCGCGCCAGCGCCTCGTCGATGGCGGCATCCGTCTTGGCGAAGCAGAAGCGGGCGTAGTGGTCCGGTGCCTCGCCCTGATAGAAGGCGCCGACCGGAATGGCGGCGACGCCGGCCTTTTCGGTGAGGAAGCGGCAGAAGGCGTGGTCGTCGTCGCAGAAGCCCAGCGGCGAGAAATCCGCCGTCAGGAAGTAGCTGCCGCCGGTGGGCAGCACCGCGAAGCCGATCTCCGCCAGCCCGGCGGCCAGACGGTCGCGGCGCTTCTCCAGCACCCCGGCGAGGCCGGCGATGGTGGCCCCCTGCGTCTCCAGCCCCCAGGCCACCGCCGCCTGCAGGCCCGGGGCGGTGGTGAAGGCGAGGAACTGGTGGGCCTTGGCCACCGGGGCGAGCAGATCGGCCGGCGCCACCACCCAACCGACCTTCCAGCCGGTCAGGGAGAAGATCTTTCCCGCCGAGCCGACCTTCAGACAGCGCCGGCGCATCCCCGGCAGGGTCGCCAGGCCGACATGGCGGCGGCCGTCGTAGACCAGATGCTCGTAGACCTCGTCGCACACCGCATAGGCGTCGAAGCGCTCCAGCAGTCCGGCGATGACGGCCAGTTCGTCGCCGTCATAGACCTTGCCGGCGGGGTTGGTCGGCGTATTGAGCACCAGCAGCTTGGTGCGCGGCGAGAAGGCCGCTTCCAAATCCTCGCGCGGCAGCGTCCAGTGCGGCGGCTCCAGGCGCACCAGCTTGGGGATGCCCCCGGCGCGGCGGACGATGGGCAGGTAGCTGTCGTAGAGCGGCTCGATCAGCACCACCTCGTCGCCCGGCTCGATCAGGCCGAAGAAGCAGGCCGCCAGCGCCTCGGTGGCTCCCGAGGTGACCATCACCTCCGCCGGCTCGACGTCCAGGCCGTGGAACGCGGCCTCGTGGCCGGCCACCGCCGCGCGCAGGGCCGGGATGCCCATCATCGACGGATACTGGTGCGGACCGCGGGCGTGTTCGGCGGCGGCGCGGGCGACCACCGCCGCCGGCTCCAGCCCCTCGGGGAAGCCCTGGCCGAGGTTGACGGCCCCGTGGGCGACCGCCAGCCGCGACATGGTCTCGAAGATGGTGGTGCCGAACGAGGACAGGATCGAATTGGCGGGCTTCACCGCAGCCTCCGGGGTGGTCGAATGTCGCCCCACCTCTAGCATAGCCGGGGCATGGGCGGGAGAGGGGGTGCGTATGCCCAAGGAATAGGCGGGAATGCCCGAAAAAACGGCAGATTTTCAAGCGGTTCGGCCCTTGAGGCCTTCGTTTTCCGGGTGGCCCAAGTGGCACGAGGCATGCTAAATGGAAGGCCGCGCTTGACGCTGGTTCCACGCACTTCGAGGAACGCGGGTTCATGAAAAAAATCGAAGCCATCATCAAGCCCTTCAAGCTCGACGAGGTGAAGGAGGCTCTCCACGAAGTGGGTCTCCAGGGCCTCACCGTCACCGAAGCCAAAGGCTTCGGCCGGCAGAAGGGTCATACCGAACTCTACCGCGGTGCCGAATACGTGGTCGACTTCCTGCCCAAGGTGAAGATCGAGCTGGTGATCGAGGACGCCCTCGTCGAGCGGGCGATCGAGGCCATCCAACAGGCCGCCCACACCGGGCGCATCGGCGACGGCAAGATCTTCATTTCCACCGTCGAGGAAGCCATTCGTATCCGCACCGGCGAACGGGGCGACGACGCCATCTGACCGCCGTCCCGATCCCTGTCCTTTTCATTCGTGCAATCTCCAACATCAGGAACTGACCATGTCCGACGACGTCAAAAAAGTCCTCGAGATGCTCAAGGAGCACGACGTTAAGTACGTCGATTTCCGCTTCACCGACCCCCGCGGCAAGTGGCAGCACACCGCGCAGCACGTCTCCACCGTCGACGAGGACATGCTGAAGGAAGGCATCATGTTCGATGGCTCCTCCATCGCCGGCTGGAAGAGCATCAACGAGTCGGACATGATCCTGATGCCCGACTGCGCGTCGGCGGTCATGGACCCCTTCGCCGCCCAGGCGCAGCTGATCATCAACTGCGACATCGTCGAGCCGGCCACCGGCCAGCTCTATGACCGCGATCCGCGCTCGATCGCCAAGCGGGCCGAGACCTACGTCAAGGCGTCGGGCATCGGCGACGCCACCTATTTCGGCCCCGAGGCCGAGTTCTTCGTGTTCGACGACGTGAAGTACCATGTCGGCATGAACAAGGGGTACTACGAGCTGTCGTCGGAAGACGGCGTCGAGGCCCAGGGCAAGGACTTCCCCGAGGGCAACCTGGGCCACCGTCCGGGCGTCAAGGGCGGCTACTTCCCGGTTCCGCCGGTGGACAGCGCCGTCGACATGCGCGCCGAGATGCTGACCGTGATGGGCGACATGGGCCTGCCGATCGAGAAGCACCACCACGAGGTGGCCTCGTCGCAGCATGAGCTGGGCATGAAGTTCGGCAGCCTGGTTCAGGCCGCCGACTGGATCCAGACCTACAAGTACGTGGTCCACAACGTCGCCGCCTCGTACGGCAAGACCGCGACCTTCATGCCGAAGCCGATCTATGGCGACAACGGCTCGGGCATGCACGTCCACCAGTCGATCTGGAAGGCCGGCAAGCCGCTGTTCGCCGGTTCGGGCTATGCCGACCTGTCGGACATGGCGCTGTACTACATCGGCGGCATCATCAAGCACGCCAAGTCGATCAACGCCTTCACCAACCCGCTGACCAACAGCTACAAGCGCCTGATCCCCGGCTTCGAGGCTCCGGTGCTGCTGGCCTATTCGGCGCGCAACCGCTCGGCGTCGTGCCGCATCCCCTACGCGGCGAGCCCCAAGGGCAAGCGCGTCGAGGTCCGCTTCCCCGATCCGGGCGCGAACCCCTACCTGGCCTTCGCCGCCATGCTGATGGCCGGCCTGGACGGCATCGCCAACAAGATCCATCCCGGCGATCCGATGGACAAGAACCTCTACGACCTGCCCCCCGAGGAACTGGCCAGCGTGCCGACCGTGTGCGGCAGCCTGCGCGAGGCCCTCGAATCCCTGCGCTCCAGCCACGACTTCCTGCTCAAGGGCGACGTGTTCTCGAAGGAGTTCATCGAGAGCTACATCGAACTGAAGTACGAAGAAGTCTACCGCTTCGAGCACACCCCGCATCCGGTCGAGTTCCAGATGTACTATTCGGTGTAATCGCCGCGAACGTTGTTGCGAATGCCCCTGTCGCCGCCGGCGGCAGGGGTCACCGAACCCACAACCGGCTGACCAGATCATAGGCGTCGGAAATGCCAAGCTCCGGCCGGACCTCCAGAACGGTGCGGACGGCTGCGGCCAGCGCAACCGCATCGTCCCGGCCCCTGGCCCTTGACTTCGCCAATGCCGTCACGATCACGTCCCGGAGCGGATGCGGCATCACCACGGGCTCGCTCATGACCCGGCCCGCCCCATGGCTTTGACCGGTTCGTCGACCCACTTCCGGGGGGCATCCGGGATGCGGTCGTCGTGCCGCGGCAATTCCCGCTTCGTCGAGGCGTCTTCCCGGTCGCGGGATGGCCGAAGCGCCATGTCTTCGGGCATGTCGTCGAAGAAGAACGACTCCGGCACATCCAGCGCCTGACCGAGCCTATGGAGCATGGAGGCCGAGACGCGACCGGCGCCCCGCCCGTACTTCCGGATTTGCCGGAAGGCGAGGCCCACGGCCTTGCCCGGTTCCCGCTGCAACGGTCCCGGGAGGGGGCGTCGTCGCCGCATCCGGCGACCGACCGGCATATCGACGGGTTCCTGCCCGTCTTGAGAGGCGATTCGCTGACGTCCCCGGCGAGGGGGCTTCGGGGTGGCGGCATCCATTCTCGTACCTCACCGTCGCAAGCAAAGGGAGCATATAGGCGTCAACTTCCGGGTGTTGTTATAGCAAAACCACATCAATCGTCTAGCCAGGAAAACCACGCCAATGGTCACCCCCGGAAATCAAGGCCAAATTGGGGGGATGGCGAGGGAAATCGGCAAGCAGGTCGGGAAGGCAATCAAGGACCTGCGCGAGGCGCACGGCCTCACCCAGGCGCAGCTTGCGGGCCTGTTGGGAAAATCGGTGGAAACGATCTCGAATTTCGAGCGTGGGAAGGTCGTGACCAGCCTGCTTACATTGGAACAGCTCGCCGGTTGTCTCGGCGTCGCCGTGCGGGATTTCTTCACCGACAGTCCCGCCGCGGCTCCGGTGAAGCCGTATTCCGATTTCGCGGCCAAGGTCCGCAACGCTGCCGATTACCTGTCTGAGGACGACCTGGAAATCGTGGCCGGGCTGGTCGATGTGCTGGCCGCCCGTGGGCGTCGCCGTCATGGCAAATGACCCGAGGATTCGGTTGGGCGGTGCGGACGCATTCGGCGTAGGTTCACGCTGGTGGCCTCGATGGGGTGAAACCGCACGGAATGCGACAAAAGTCGCACATGCGTCGGAATAGGTAGAACTTCTATCCGTTGTCGGGTTGGCTGTCCAGCGCCAGCATCGGCCCGTGGATACCAAGCAACTGTTCGGGCTGCGGCTTCAGGCACTCCGCAAGGAACGGGGCCTGAGCCAGGAACGGCTCGCCGAACTCATCGACCGCAGCAAGGATGCCGTCTCCAAGATGGAGAGGGGGATCAATCTGCCTGCCTTCGACACGCTGTTGCGCCTTGCCGACCAACTGGGCGTCAGCTTGCGCGACCTCGTGGGCGACCTCGACGCGCCCGGCATTACCGGCGAGTGGGTGGAACAGCAGGCCCGACTGGCGGCCATTGTGCGGGACATGGACGCGAAGACTCTGGGCGTGCTGGTCGATCAGGCGGACGCACTGCGGCGGTTGATGGCGCCACCACGCAGGCCCACCCCCAAGGGGCGCTGACCGGCCTTTTCAGCCCATGACGGGACTTTAGCCGGGCGGTCGCTCCGCTCGTTTGTACGGCCTGTTGCCGGGTGTGCTGCGGTAGCTCCCCAAGCGCCACTTGAATGGACTGAGGTGGGGCAGGAGGGCGGCATCAATGATGATGACTCGCCCAAGGCATTCAACGTCGAAACCATTCGCCTCGGTGACCGTCCCGACGAAATCAATCCGCGCTCCTTCGACGTCCTGATGGAGACGCTGATGGCGGGTGCGGCGCCCCGGCGCCGGTCGCCCCGATAGTGCCGGGGCTTTTTTGGTAGCCTCGTTTCGTCGCAGCATGGTGCGCGCCGTATCGGTCGCCGGCGGTAAAGGCTTGAACGGCGGACGGGGTATGTTATATTTTAGTATAACTCAATGCCCTGAGGTGCCCCATGCAGACGACGCTTCGCAAGGTCGGCGGGTCGGTGATGTTGGCCGTGCCGCCGTCCCTCCTCGATCTCCTCCACTTGCGGGCCGGCGCCACCGTTGACGTGGCGGTGGATAACGGCCGCCTGGTGGTCCAGCCGAAGGCCCGGCCGCGGTATGACCTGGCCGAGTTGCTGGCGCAATGCGACGCCTCGGCCGAGGCGAACGCGGAAGATCGGGCGTGGCTCGGTGACAAGCCGGCCGGCGGCGAACTGCTGTGATGGAGCGCGGCGACATCTACGTGGTGTCTCTCGATCCGACGGCCGGCCACGAACAGCAGGGCACCCGGCCGGTGGTGATCGTGTCGCCGGGGCCGTTCAATCGCCTGACGAAGACCCCGGTGGTGCTGCCGATCACGACCGGGGGCAACTTCGCCCGGACGGCCGGCTTTGCCGTAACGCTGGTCGGTGCCGGCATCGCCACGACCGGGGTCATCCGCTGCGATCAGCCGCGCGCCCTCGATCTCGGCGCCCGACACGGCCGCAAGGTGGAGAGCGTGCCGGCGGCGATCATGGATGAGGTGCTGGCGAAGCTGGCCACCCTGGTGGAATAGAGCCTGCGGCGTCCCTGTCTGCATCTGCGAGGTGATCGCCCGGCGCCGCCATGCCGCCCACTCCCATTCGGGAATGCCATCACCCTCTGCGAAGAGGGTTGGCCGATGCCCCCCGGTCCCCGTCGCGGTCTCTCAGCCCACCGCCGCCAGCACCAGGGCGGCGAAGGCCGGCAGGTCGTGGGTGTGGCGGCCGGTGATCACGCCGCCATCGCGCACCGCCCCGTCGTCGATCCACAGGCCCCCGGCATTGACCAGATCGCTGCGGATGGCCGGGTGCGCGGTGACCCGTCGCCCGGACACCAGCCCGGCCTCGACCAGCACCCACGGCGCATGGCCGGTGGCGGCCACCGGCCGCGCCAACGACGCCACCGCGCCCACCAGCGCCACCACCGCCTGATCGGCCCGCAGGGTGTCGGCCGAGATCAGGCCGCCGGGCACCACCAGGGCCGCGAAATCGGCGGCGACGGCATCGACGGCGGCGACGTCGACCGGCAGGTCGCCGTTCCACCGCACATTGTCCCAGCTGCGGACCATCTGCTTCTTCGGCGAGACGATGCGGACATGGTGTCCGGCCTCGGACAGGAACCGGCATAGGCCGGTCATCTCGGTTTGCTCGAAGCCGCTTGCCACCACCAGACCGACGACCGCCCCAACAACCGCCATCGTCACCTCCCCTTCGGGCACATCTTCGGACGTGGGTCGACGATGCGCGCGGGTCAACCGGACAGGCGATAGCATCGGCCGGCGGATTGGGGTAAGGTCCGGCAGACATGAGCACTGCGCCGACGATCTATCACCTTTGCCGCCGCGACGAATGGGAGGCCGCCCTGCCGGACGGCGCCTATCCGGGGTCGTCGCAGGACCGTGCCGACGGCTTCATCCATTTCTCGACCCGCGCCCAGGTCGAGGACAGCGCCGCCCGCCATCGCGCCGGACAAGAGGGGCTGGTGGTGGTGGCGGTGGCCGCCGACCGAGTCGGCGACGCCCTGCGCTGGGAACCGTCGCGAAGCGGCGTCCTGTTTCCCCATCTCTACGCTCCCCTGCCGGTAACGGCGGTGCGATGGGTCCGCGATCTTGCCCTCGGCCCTGCCGGCCGTCACCAGTTTCCCGCCCTCGAGGACTAGACGACGTGTTCGACTACTATCGCACCTTGGGACCGCTGGTCCGTCTGCTCGATCCCGAGGTCGCGCACCAGGCGGTCGTCCGCCTGCTGAAGTGGGGGCTTGTTCCCGCGCCGGGACGCTTCGAACATCCGGCGCTGGAAGTGCCGCTGTGGGGCCTGCGCTTCCCCAATCCGGTCGGCCTCGCCGCCGGCTTCGACAAGAATGCCGAAACCCCCGACGCCATGCTCCGGCAGGGCTTCGGCTTCGTCGAGATCGGCACCGTCACCCCCAGGCCGCAGGACGGCAACCCGCGCCCGCGCATGTTCCGCCTGCCCGAGGACGCGGCGATCGTCAACCGCATGGGCTTCAACAACCAGGGTGTCGAGCGGGTGGCCGGGCGGCTGAAGCGCCGCGCCCGCATCGGCATCGTCGGCGCCAACCTGGGCATGAACAAGGACACCGAGGACGCCGCCGCCGACTACGAGATCGGCGCCGCCCGTCTGGCGCGACTGGCCGATTATCTGGTGATCAACGTCTCCTCGCCCAACACCCCCGGCCTGCGCACGCTGCAAAGCCGCGGCCACCTCGAAGAACTGGTCGGCCGCACCCGCGCGGCGCTGGACGGGGCGGTGGCCATGGGCCGGCGCCCGCCGCTGCTGCTGAAGATCGCCCCCGATCTCGCCGAGGCCGACCTGTCCGACATCGCCGCCGTGTCCCTGGCCGGCGGTCTCGACGGGCTGATCGTTTCCAACACCACCGTTGCCCGTCCCGACTCCCTGACCTCGCCGTGGGCCAAGGAGGCCGGCGGCCTGTCGGGCGCACCGCTGTTCGAACCGTCGACCAAGACCCTGCGGCGGATGTACATCCTCACCAAGGGCAAGCTGCCGCTGGTCGGCGTCGGCGGCGTCGCCTCGGGCCTCGACGCCTACGGCAAGATCCGCGCCGGCGCGTCGCTGGTGCAGCTCTACTCGGCGCTGGTCTATCACGGGCCGGGGCTGGTCAACCGCATCAAGCGCGAGCTGGTGCAGTTGCTGCACCGCGACGGCTTCGCCACCGTCGCCGATGCCGTCGGCTCCGACACGCGCCGCGAGGGGTGGCGATGACCCGCTGGATTGAGGGGCTGTCGGTGCTGTCCGACGGCTTCGACGGCTTCATCCTCGACCTGTGGGGGGTGATTCACGACGGCGTCGAGGCCTATCCCAATGCCGGCGCCACCCTGGCGGCGCTGAAGGCGGCCGGCAAGCGCACCCTGCTGCTGTCCAACGCCCCCCGCCGCGGCCCGGCGCTGGTCGAGCAGATGGCCCGCATGGGTCTGGGCCGCGAGCTCTACGACCTGGTGCTGTCCTCGGGCGAGGCGGTGCATGGCGAGCTGGCGCGGCGGAGCGATCCCTTCTACGCCGGCCTCGGCCGCCGTCTCCATCATCTCGGGCCGGAGCGCGACACCAACGTGTTCGAAGGCCTCGACTACGAGGTCGCCGCCATCGACGAGGCCGACTTCATCCTCAACACCGGGCCGGTCAGCTTCGCGGATTCGGTCGACGACTATCTGCCGGTGCTGAGTCGCGGCATCGCTCGCGCCCTGCCGATGATCTGCGCCAATCCCGACCACGTGGTGATCCGCCAGGGCCAGACGGTGGTGTGCGCCGGAGCGCTCGCCGCCCGCTATGCCGAAATGGGCGGGGTGGTGAACCAGCGCGGCAAGCCGGATCCGGCCATCTACCGCACGGCGCTGGACATGCTGGGCGTGGCCCCGGCACGCGTGGCCTGCGTCGGCGACGCGCTGCACACCGACGTCAAGGGCGCCAACGGCGTCGGACTGGCGGCGGTGTTCGTCACCCAGGGCATCCACGCCGCCGCACTGGGCATCGCCCCGGGCGCGACTCCCGAGCCGGCCCGTCTGGACGCGCTGATCGCCGCGCATGGCGAGCGGCCGCTGGCGGCGATGGCGACGTTTGCGTGGTGAGGGGACGCAGAGCCTCGTCTCGATGAGGCCCGACCGAGACCAATCTTCAATTGCGGATCGAAGCGACGGATAGACGAGATGATGCACGAAACCGACGTGGTGGTGGTGGGAGCCGGGCCGGCGGGGCTGTTCGCGGTGTTCGAATGCGGGATGGTCAAGCTGCGCTGCCATGTGGTCGACGCCCTCGACGCCGCCGGCGGGCAGTGCGTGGCGCTGTACCCGGAAAAGCCGATCTACGACATCCCCGGCCATCCCAGCATCCTCGCCGCCGATCTGGTCGAGCGCCTGAAGGCGCAGGCGGCGCCGTTCGCGCCGACCATGCATCTCGGCCGCCAGGTGGTCGGGCTCGAACGCCAGGGCGACGGCCGCTGGTGCGCGAGCCTGTCGGACGGCACCCGCATCCTCGCTCCGGTGGTGATCGTCGCCGCCGGCGGCGGCGCCTTCGGTCCCAACCGCCCGCCGCTCGACGGCATCGAGGCCTATGAGGGCAAGGGCGTCGCCTACTTCGTCGCCCGCCGCGAGGACTACCGCGGGAAACGGGTGGTGATCGCCGGCGGCGGCGACTCGGCGGTCGACTGGGCGATCTCGCTGGCCGAGGTGGCGGACAAGGTGATGGTGGTCCATCGCCGCCCCAAATTCCGCGCCGCCCCCGAAAGCGAGGCCCGCCTCAAGGCGCTGGCCGAATCGGGGGCCGTCGAGTTGGTGGTGCCCTACCAGTTGCACGGTCTCGACGGCAACGGCGAGCGGCTCTCGGCGGTGATCGTCGCCACCCTGGAGGGCGAGACGCGCCGTCTGGAGGCCGACGCCCTGCTGCCGTTCTTCGGCCTCGCCACCACGCTGGGGCCGATCGCCGAATGGGGCCTGGGGGTCGAGCGCAACCTGATCGCCGTCGACCCGGCGACCATGGCCACCGATGCCCGGGGCGTGCTGGCGGCCGGCGATATCTGCACCTATCCCGGCAAGCTGAAGCTGATCCTGTCCGGCTTCGCCGAGGCGGCTCGGGCGGCGCACAGCGCCTACGACGTGGTTCATCCCGGCCAGGCGCTGCATTTCGAGCACTCGACCACCTCGGGCGTCCCCGGAGCGGGGACGTGACGGCGCCGCGTCTGTCGGCGCTGGTGGTCGCCCACAACGAAGAGCAACGGCTGCCCGAATGCCTGGAGCGGCTGCGTTTCGCCGACGAGCTGGTGGTGGTGCTCGACAAGTGCAGCGACGGCAGCCGCGACATCGCCCTGCGCCATGGCGCCCGGATCGTCGAGGGCCGCTGGGACATCGAGGGCGACCGGCGCAACACCGGCATCAAGGCCTGCTCGGGCGACTGGATCGTGGAGGTCGATGCCGACGAGCACATACCGCCGGCCCTGGCCGCCGAGATCCGCCGGGTGATCGCCACCTCGCCCCATGCCTGGCACGAGATCCCGGTCGACAACTACATCGGCCCCCGCCGGGTGCGCCACGGCTGGGGCGGCTCGTACGGCAAGGCCGCCTATCCCGGGCTGTTCCGCAAGGGCGCCAAGGTGTGGGGCCGCGACCGCGTCCATCCGCGCCTCGAATGGACCGGCACCAAGGGGCCGATGCTGAACGAGCGGCTCGACCACTACGTCGACCGCAACATCTCGGACATGATCCGCCGCCTCGATGCCTATTCCACCGCCCGCGCCCGCGACCTGCGCGAGCGCGGCGAGACCTGGGGCTCGACGGCCAGCAACGTCCGCCGCATGGTCAGCCGCTTCTTCAAATGCTATCTCCGCCGCGGCGGCTGGCGCGAGGGCGGCTACGGCTTCATCATCGCCGTCTGCGCCGGGCTGTATCCGATCCTGTCGCACTTCAAGGCCAAGTACGAGAAGGAGTGAGGCGATGGCCCGCATCATCATGGCCGACGACGGCATCGGCTTCGATGGCCGCACCCTCGACGAGCGGCCGCTGGGCGGCGCCGAGACCTCGTTCATCGAGATGGCCAACGCCCTGGCGCGGCGCGGCCACGAGGTGCTGGTGTGCAACAAGTGCGAGGGCGGGATCGTCCATCGCGGCGTCACCTGGCGGCCGCTCGCCCAAGGGGTGCCGGAGACCGCCGACCTCTACATCCCCAATCGCGGCGACAAGCTGCTGCGGCTGGTGCCGGGCGCCGGGCGGACCATCTTCTGGATCCACAACCCGGCCGGCTATCTGCTGAAGTGGCGCTACCAGTGGAAGCTGGCGCTGCGGCGGCCGGTGATCGTCTTCTCGGGGGCCAGCCATGCCGGCACCTATCCCGGCTGGGCCTTCGCCGGGGGGCGCGAGACGGTGCCCTACGGCCTCACCGACCTGTTCGTCCATGCCACCGAGCGCAAAACCGCACCGCCGCCGCGGGTGGTGTTCACCTCCAATCCGATGCGCTCGCTCGACTGGCTGCTCGATGTGTGGGAGCGGCGCATCCGCCCCGCGGTGCCCGCCGCCGAACTGCACGTCTTCGCCGGCACCGCCACCTATGGCGCCGCCGGGGCGGCCAAGGCCGGGCGCATGGGCCCGGTGCTGGAGCGCGCCGCCGCCATGGCCCCCCTGGGGGTGATCCTGCGCGGCCCGGTGCCCAAGAGCCAGTTGGTCGGCGAACTGGCGGCGGCGCGGGCCCAGCTCTATCGCGGCGACATCGGCGAGACCTTCTGCTCGGCGGTGGCCGAAGCCCAGGCGATGGGCGTGCCGGGCGTGGTCGAGGACATCGCCTGCATGAAGGAGCGCATCCACGACGGCGAGACCGGCTTCGTGGTCAAGGGCGCCGACGCCTTCGCCGAAGCCGGCATCCGCCTCTTGAGCGACGACGCGCTGTGGCTGGACCAGCACCGCGCCTGCCTGACGCGCCAGCGCGGCTGGGGCTGGGACCAGGCGGCGGCGGCGTTCGAGCGGATCGGCGGGATCGGGTAGAGCAAAGCCCCCCATCGCCAAGGTCGAGGATTGTCGGCGGTCGGTCGCATGTTTCCTTGGCCGGGGGCATCCCTTCAGGTGGGGGCCGTCACAGGCGCGGCCATGTGAACAAGACGAGGTCCAGCGCAGCATGGGCGCCAACCGCCGGCCACAGCGACCCGGTCGAGCGCAGCGACAGCGCCAGCGGGATGGCGGTGAGCGCCGCCTCCGCCATCGATGCCGGTCCCAGGCCCCAATGGAACAGACCGAAGACGAGGGGCGACACCACCACCCACCCACGGGGAAAGCGGCGGCCGAAGATCAGGAACGGTGCCGCCCGTGCCACCAATTCTTCGCTCGCCGCCACCAAGGGGATGCCGATAACCGCATCGGCCAGGACCAGGGCCCGATCCTGGATGATCGGGTAATGGAACAGGCCATGGGCGGGAAGGAAACGACACACCTCGTAGGCAAGCATGCCGCAGGACAGGCAGGCCAGCGTCCATCCCGCCAAGCTGCGGATCGGAGGGATCGCCGCGAGCGGCCGCAAGGCCTGGCGCGAGACGAGGGGGGCCAGGACGGCGACAATGACCATTGCCCGTGACAGCCAATCGAAGCCGATCCACCACACGCCGTCGGCGACCAGGACCAGATCGTTGAACAGGAACACGACGATGCCGAAGGCCATCGCCTTCCGGAGACCCGTCCTCATGTCATCCGCGAGGCCCGCCGATTGGATGCAGCTTTTGATTCTCAATTTCTTGCTGCCGTTCTCTTTCCCAGATGGCATCAATATACCACCTCCACGGGCCACTAGAGAATGGAGGGCGACGCTCCTCTTCGGCCGGATCCGGGGCCGGCGCCGGTGTGGTGTCAGGTGCTGCCTCCCCCCCCCCCGGCATGGCCGCGCAGGGCAACGAACTCAGACTAACGAGAGGTTAATGCCGCGCCTTCTCGCCCCCATTGGCGCAACCACTAGTCGTCATGCTCGGCCTTGAGCCATTCCCTGTCCCCGGCCTATAGTGGCCGCACCGCCACCGTTGGGAGAGCTCGCGTGCGTCCGCTCATCATGCTGGCCTTGGCCGCCTTCGGGTTTGCCCTGCCGTTGCGCGCCGAGGAGATCGGCAGCGTCTCGACGGTGTTCAAAATGCTCGGCCCCAACGACAAGATCGTCGTCGAGGCCTTCGACGACCCCAAGGTCGACGGCGTCACCTGCTATCTGTCGCGGGCCAAGAAGGGCGGTGTCGCCGGCGGTCTGGGCGTGGCCGAGGACACCTCGGACGCTGCCATCGCCTGCCGCCAGGTGGGGCCGATCCGTTTCACCAAAGCGTTCAAGGAAGGCGAGGAGGTGTTCAAGAAGGATACCTCGCTGCTGTTCAAGACCCTGCAGGTGGTCCGTTTCCACGACAAGAAGCGCAACGTCCTGGTCTATCTGGTCTATTCGGATCGCATCATCGAGGGCTCGCCGAAGAACTCGGTGTCGGTGGTGCCGGTCCCCGCCGGCCCGGGGGGGTGAGGCCGTGGATCTGCCGGCCGACCAGCAATTGCTGTTTCGCGACCTGAGCGAGAAGATCGACCGCCAGGAGGGCGAGGAACCGCTGGCCCGGGTGGCCGGCGAGGTGCTGCGCTCGCTGCTGCGCCGCCAGGGCGACGCCGAATTCCGCACCGCCATCCAGGACGCCCTGACCGAGGGCCTGGCCGGCCGCACCCTGGCGGAACAGAAGACCCTGTGCCGGCAGGTGGTGGTGCTGGTGATCCAGAAGCGTCCCGAGGTGGCGCTGGCCTGGCAGGCGCTGCATGGCAAGGCGGTGGAGCCGCCGCCGTTGCGCCGCGCCGCCGACGTCCTGCCGCCGCCCCCGCCCGAGCCGGAGGTCCCCGCGCCGCCGGTGCGTCCGCCGTGGGAGTTCGCCGCCGCGGAGGCGGCGGTGGCCGCACACCTGACGGCGGTGCTGCGCCGTCGGCTCGAAGTTTTCGCCCTGCCGCCGCAGGGGTTTCCCACCGCGGCCTATCGCCACGAACAGCCCTTCTTCCTGTTCGCCCCGGAATTCGTCGAGCTGGCGGCGAACCTGCTGACCGGCCCGCTGCTGACCATGTGCCGCGATCCGCTGGAACGCCGCCTCTACCGCGGCATGACGGCGGCGGTGATGGCCGATTCCGAGCGGCTGGCCGGCTTTCTCGCCGGCAAGCGGTCGGATCTGACCGTGGTGCTGGGC
Organism: Magnetospirillum sp.; assembly: GCA_016212565.1. GTDB lineage: Bacteria > Pseudomonadota > Alphaproteobacteria > Rhodospirillales > Magnetospirillaceae > JACRFY01. The sequence continues at coordinate 20,062 of JACRFY010000237.1, forward strand.
GAGCGTCTGACCAAACTCGCCACCTTCCACCGCGCCGCCGAGGACAAGCTGGCGGCGGCCCGGCGCGACGATGCCGGGGGACCGGGGATCAAGGAGGTCGAGGTTCCGGTGACCCGGCCGCGGGTCATCCGCGTCCTCGGCGTCGCCTTCACCCTCGGCCAGCAGACCGAGATGCGCCGCAAGCGGATCAAGCTGCCCTCGGCGAACCAGATCGAGCCCGAGGAGATGGAGGCGCTGGAGCTGATCGCCGCGTGGCGCGACGAGTCCGCCCATGCCGGCATCGACCTGCCGTCGGCCTGCGACTTCCAGTTCCTGCGCACCCTGCTGGAATTCGAGGCCGGGCGCTTCAAGCAGGCGGTCGAGGACCTCACCCAACTGGCCGCCCAGGGCAGCACCAGCCGTCTCTACCTGCTCGAACGGGTCGGCGACATCGACCGCTCGTGGCCCAACACCCTGGCCGACGTGATGGTGCTGATGCTGTTCGCCCGCCTTGCCGATGGCGGCTTCGGCTTCCGTGCCCTCTACGACGTGTGCATGGGCAGTGCGTTGGATGCCGGGGCGCAAGGCCGCATGCGGCCGTTCATTCAGCGCGAGGTGGCGCGACGGCCGCGCGACCTGGCCTTCCAGTTGCGCGAGGCTCTGCGGCGACGGGCGGACGTCAAGACGGTCGAGGCGGCGACCCGGCTGCTGGTCGAGGCGTGGCAGGTGATGGCGCCGGCCCGCTTCCAGCACGAATTGGAGGCCGGCCTGACGGTGCTGGCCGCTTTCCCCATGGTCTTCAGCGGCGAACCCGACGAGGCGCCGCTGTGCCAGGTCGGCCATCTGCTTTACGAAGCCTTGGCGAAGAACGCCAAAGACGCCGAGATGATCGTTTCCCACGTGCTGCGCGTCTATGCCCCGGTAGTGGCGCGACGGGGCGGGAAATAGGGACCATTTTACCGAATTTGCCGATTATACCCGATACGCATGGCTGAGGCGTCGCCGGCCGCTCTTATCCTTTGGCGGAAGTCACGCTAGAATGATCCTCGCCCTTTGAAGGAGGCTCTCATGTCGCGCGACACCCAATTACGCCCGGCCTCGCCGCTGCCGCCGACATCCGCCGATGCCCCGGAACTGTTCCTGCTGGCGGCCAGTCTGGCCCGCGGCATGCCCGACGTCGCCGTCCACCTCACCACCGCGCCCGGCCACCGCGAGGACATGGTCCTCGACGGCCACGTGCTGGCCGAGGATGGGGTGGAGGTTTACTGAGGGCCAAGACCCCCTCGCCCGCAGAGGGCGAGGGGGTGGCCGGCGTTCTTTCTACTCGTAGCTGATCTTCGGGCCCTTGGGACCGGCTTGCAGGACCTGGACCTTCTCCCACACCTTGGCGGCGATGTCGCGATAGGCCTTGGCATGGGGCGAGGAGGGCTTGGAGACGACGATCGGTTCGCCGCGATCCGACGTCTCGCGGATGGCGATGTCGAGCGGCACCTCGCCCAGGAAATCGCACGACAGCCGGGTGGCCTCGGCCTTGGCGCCGCCGTGGCCGAAGATATGGGCGTTGTCGCCGCACTTGGGGCAGATGTAGTAGCTCATGTTCTCGATGATGCCCAACACCGGCACGTCGACCTTGCGGAACATGTTGAGGCCCTTGCGGGCGTCGAGCAGGGCGATGTCTTGCGGCGTCGACACGATCACCGCGCCGGTCAGGCCCACGGTCTGGCTCATGGTCAACTGGGTGTCGCCGGTGCCGGGGGGCATGTCGATCACCATCACGTCCAGCTCGCCCCAGTGGACATCGCGCAGCAATTGCTGCAACGCGCCCATCACCATCGGCCCGCGCCAGATGATCGGCGAATCCTCGGGAACCAGGAAGCCGATCGACATGCACTTGACGCCGTAATTCTCCATCGGCAGCAGCGACTGGCCGTCGGGGCTGACCGGGTCGCCGGTGATGCCCAGCATGCGCGGCATCGACGGGCCGTAGATGTCGGCATCGAACAGGCCGACCTTCAGGCCGAGCTGCGACAGCGCCAGGGCCAGGTTGGTGGCGGTGGTCGACTTGCCGACGCCGCCCTTGCCCGAGGCGACGGCGATGACCGCCTTGACGTGGGGCAGCAGCGGCTTTTCCTCGCCCTGGGCGTGGCCGTGATGGGCATGGGCGGCCCCCTTGGGGCCGCCGTCGACGTTGCGCTCGGCGGTCAGGACGGCGGCGACGGTCAGCACGCCGGGGAGCTTGTGCACCGCCTCCTCGGCGGCCTTGCGCAGCGGTTCGAGATGGGGGCCGCGCTGGGGCTCGACATCGATGGCGAAGGCGACGTGGCCGTCCTTGACGGCGATTCCCGACACCATGCCCAGGCTGACGATGTCGGCCTTCTTGTCGGGATCGACGATATGCTTGAGGGCGTCGACAATCTGCTGCTCGGTCACCGCGGCCATGATGTACTCCGGAGTGGGTCGTAAGGGGGGAAGAGGACCATATCGGCGGGCGCGACCGCCTACAAGCATTGTCTGATATAGTGGGCCGCTACTCCGTTCGCCAGGGGCCCTTGCCCGTTTGCCTTGAAACGGTCTCCGTGTGCGCCATATGGGCGACAGCCGCACGGCCCCGCGTTGCGCGACCGGCGCGGCTGTCCTATAAGGCGAAGGCGGAGCGATATCGATGCTCCGATCAGCAAGAGAAAGGGGCCTTTCATGCCATGGAATCCTCAAGGGGGCGGTGGTGGTCCCTGGGGTGGCGGCGGTAGCGGCGGCGGCGGCGGTGGCCCATGGGGCCGCGGACCCGGCGGCGGCGGCGGCAATGCGCCCGGTCCCGATTTCGAGGAAATCATCCGTCGCGGCCAGGATCGCCTGCGCCGCGCCATGCCGCGCCAGAATTTTTCCGGCGGTCGCGGCCTTCTCGCGATCGCGGCGGTGGTGGTGGTGGGCTGGCTGCTGACCGGCGTCTACAAGGTCGATACCGACGAGCAGGGCGTGGTGCTGCGCTTCGGCAAGTGGATCGACACCACCGAGCCGGGCCTGCACTACCGTCTGCCCTATCCGATCGATGCGGTGCTCAAGCCGAAGGTGACCAAGGTCAACCAGTTGCAGCTGGGCTATCGCGCCGCCGAAGGGCGGTTCGAGCGGGCCGGGGCGCGCAACGTGCCCGAGGAAAGCCGCATGCTGACCGGCGACGAGAACATCGTCGAGGCCGATTTCACCGTGTTCTGGAAGATCAAGGACGCCGGGCAGTTCCTGTTCCACGTCCGCGACCCCGAAGGCACGGTCAAGGTGGCGGCGGAAAGCGCCATGCGCGAGGTGGTCGGCCGCAATCCCATCCAGTCGGCGCTGTCGGAGAAACGCCAGCAGATCGCCGATCAGGCGCGGGAGGAACTGCAACGGCTGCTCGACGCCTACGGCGCCGGCATCCTCGTCACCCAGGTGCAGTTGCAGAAGGTCGAGCCGCCGGCGGCGGTGATCGACGCCTTCAACGACGTCCAGCGTGCCCGCGCCGACCAGGAGCGGGCCAGGAACGAGGCCGAGGCCTACCGCAACGACATCATCCCCCGTGCCCGCGGCGATGCCGAGCGCCTGGTCCAGGAGGCCGAGGCCTATCGCGAACAGGTGCTCAACCTGGCCCAGGGCGAGGTGCAGCGCTTCCTCGCCCTCTACAACGCCTATCGCCAGGCCGAGGACGTCACCATGCGCCGCATGTACCTCGAAACCATGGAAGAGATCCTCAAGAGCGCGCCCAAGGTGGTGGTCGATCCCTCGGCCAAGGGCGTCCAAGGGGTGGTGCCGTACATGGCGCTGCCGGAACTGAGGAAGCCGCAGGCCGGCAAGGGAGGCGGACAATGAACCGCGCAACGTTGACGCTTGCCGGGATCGCCGCCGTCGTGCTGCTGGTGCTGGCCAATTCGGTGCTGTTCGTGGTCGGTCAGGCCGAGCAGGCCATCGTCCTGCGCCTGGGCGCCCACCGGGCCACCATCAAGGAGCCCGGCCTGCACGCCAAGATGCCGTTCATCGAGGACGTCTATCGCTACGATCTGCGCCTGCTGTCGCTCGATCCGCTGGCCGAGCAGATCATCCTCAACGACAACAAGCGCATCGAGGTCGATACCTACACCCGCTACCGCATCGCCGATCCCCTGAAGTTCTTCCAGGCGCTGCGGACCGAGCGGCAGGCCAGCATCCAGCTCAACCAGATCGTTTCCTCGGCGTTGCGCCGGGTGCTGGGTCAGGCGATGCTGCCGCAGATCCTCTCCGACGAACGCGCCCGCATCATGGAGGACATCCAGAAGGAGGTCGCCGAGCAGGCCCTGCAATACGGGGTCGCGGTGGTCGACGTGCGCATCCGCCGCGCCGATCTGCCGGAGGAGACCAGCCAGTCGATCTACGACCGCATGAAGTCGGAGCGCGAGCGGCAGGCCAAGGAACTGCGTGCCCAGGGCTTCGAATGGAGCCAGCAGATCAAGGCCCGCGCCGACCGCGAGCGCACGGTGATTCTCGCCGAGGCGCAGAAGCAGGCCAACGTCGCCCGTGCCCAGGGCGATGTCGAATCGGCCAAGGTCTATAACGAGGCCTATGGCCGCGACGCCCGCTTCTACGACTTCTATCGGTCGCTGGAGGCCTATCGCAAGGCGCTGGGCGGCGGGGAGACCACCATGGTCCTGTCGCCGGACAGCGATTTCTTCCGCTACTTCGGCAACGGCCCGGGACGGCGCTAGGGGGTGAGGGATTTCCTCACCGCGCTGGCCTTGGCATTGGCGATCGAGGGCGTGGCCTACGCCCTCTTTCCCGCCGGCATGCAGCGGATGATGGCGGCGGTGCAGGACCTGCCGCCATCGGCGTTGCGGGCGGCGGGGCTGGCCGCCGCCGCCGCCGGGGTGATGGGGGTGGCACTGGCCCGCGGCGGTCTTTCGTAAAGCGGCGCGATTCGCTGACCATCGCGCGCCGATTTCGTGGGATGCTCGCACATTCCCTGCCGGCTTGACGCGCCGGGGGGAGGCAACCAAATCGAAGGGGCCGCTCCCTGCGGCACCGCTTCATAACAGAAGGGTTCGACTCCGTGCACAGCCGACGTCTCGCAATCGCCCTTGTACTGGCCCTGCTGCTGCCGGCCGCCGGCCAGACGCGGGAAGCGCCGGGCAGCTTTGCCGATCTGGCCGAAAAGCTGCTGCCGTCGGTGGTCAACGTCTCGACCACCCAGACCATCCGCAATCCCGAGCGGGTGCCGGAGATGCCGCAATTCCCGCCCGGCTCGCCGTTCGAGGACTTCTTCAAGGAATTCTTCGACCGCCAGATGCGCCCCGACGCCCATCCGCGCCGGGCGACCTCGCTGGGGTCGGGCTTCATCATCGACGCGTCCGGCTATGTGGTGACCAACAACCACGTCATCGCCGATGCCGACGAGATCACCGTCACCCTGCACGACGATACCGTCGTCAAGGCCAGCGTGGTCGGCCGCGACAGCAAGACCGATCTGGCGCTGCTGAAGATCGATGCGGGCAAGAAGGCGCTGACCGCCGCGACATGGGGCAATTCCGACGGGGCCCGCATCGGCGACTGGGTGTTGGCGATCGGCAATCCGTTCGGCATGAGCGGTACCGTCACCACCGGCATCGTCTCGGCGCGCGCCCGCGAGTTGAACGGGCCCTACGACGACTTCATCCAGACCGACGCGCCGATTAACCGCGGCAATTCCGGCGGACCGCTGTTCAACATGAACGGCGAGGTGATCGGCATCAACTCGGCGATCTTTTCGCCGTCGGGCGGTTCGATCGGCATCGGCTTCGCCATTCCCTCGTCGCTGGCCAAGCCGGTGATCGAGGACCTGAAGAAGTTCGGCAAGACCCGCCGCGGCTGGCTGGGCGTGCGCATCCAGTCGCTCGACAAGGAGCTGGCCGAATCCATGGGGTTGTCCGATGAGAAGGGCGCCCTGGTCGCGGCGGTCAACGACGGCAGCCCGGCCGCCAAGGCCGGCCTCAAGCCCGGCGACGTGATCTTGAAGTTCGACGGCAAGGACGTGTCGGAGATGCGTCGCCTGCCGCGTCTGGTCGCCGAGACCGCCATCGGCCGCAAGTCCGAGGTGGTGGTGTGGCGGGACGGCCGCCGCCACTCGGTCGAGGTGGTGATCGGCGAACTGGAGGACGATCAGCCCGAGGTCCCGGTCAAGGGCGCCGAAAAGCCCAGTCCGCAATCGGTGGGACAGGCGGTTCCCGGCACCGGGATGAGTGTCGCCAACCTGACGCCGCAACTGCGCGAGCGCTTCGGCATCGACGGCGACACCAAGGGCGTGGTGGTCACCGAGGTCAAGGGCGACGGTGCGGCCGCCGACAAGGGCCTGAAGGCCGGCGATGTGGTGATCGAGGCCGGAAACCAGCCGGTGCGCTCGCCCCAGGACCTGATCAAGATGGTCGAAAAGGCCCGGGGCGCCGGGCAGAAGTCGCTGCTGCTGCGGGTCGAAAACCCGCAGAACATCCGCTTCGTCGCCCTGCCGCTGGGCAAGAAGTAGCCGGTCCGTTTCGTCATGTTCGGGCAATCGGGTGGAGCCCGCGCGCGGGTGACTGGCGCGATGAGCGCCCGCGGAACGGGCCTTTTCGCAGAAAAGGCGCATAGTGGAGCGTCGCCAAGGGGGCCGGAGGCACCCGCCCGGCGCCGGAGGGACGGAAACAAGTCAGGGCAATCGGTTCATCCGATTGCCCTGTAACGCCGCGGCAGGCCGGTTGACCGTCGGCCGGCCGCGGCCCATTCTGCGGCCATGATGTGGACCTCCGACCTCGTCCCCGCGGCGCCCTATCTCCTGTTCCTCGCCCTAGCCCTCGACGCCCTGGTCGGCGAGGCGCCGTGGCGGTGGCTGCGGCTGCCCCATCCGGTGGCGGCGATCGGCAGGGCCATCGCCGTCCTCGACCGCCGCCTCAACCGGCCGCACCGTGCGGACCGGGAGCGGCGTCGGCGCGGCGTGGTGCTGGTGGTTCTGGTGGTCGGCGGAGCGGCGGCGATCGGCCTCGGCATCGCCGTGCTGGCGCGGCGGATTCCCCATCTGTGGATCGTCGAGGTGTTGATCGTCGCCATCCTGTTGGCCCAGCGCAGTCTGTTCGAGCACGTCCACGATGTCGCCCGCGCCCTGCATTTCGGCGGCCTGGCCGCCGGTCGGGACGCGGTGGCGCGCATCGTCGGCCGCGATCCCGATTCGCTCGACGAATACGGGGTTGCCCGCGCCGCCATCGAGAGTCTGGCCGAGAACTTTTCCGATGCCGTGGTGGCGCCGGCCGTCTGGTACCTGTTGCTGGGGCTGCCGGGGATGGTGGCCTACAAGGCGGTCAACACGCTCGACAGCATGGTCGGTTATCGCAACGACACCTACCGCGCCTTCGGCTGGGCCTCGGCGCGTCTGGACGATCTTCTCAACCTGCTTCCGGCGCGGTTGTCGGGGGGGCTGATCGTCCTCGCCGCCCTGTTTGCGCCCAAGGGCCGGCCATGGGCGGCCCTGGTCACCATGTTCCGCGATGCCCGCCACCACCGCTCGCCCAATTCCGGCTGGCCGGAGGCGGCGATGGCCGGTGCCCTCGATCTCGCCCTCGGCGGCCCGCGCCGCTATCCCGGGGTGGTGGTCGACGAGACGTGGCTGGGACAGGGCCGCGCCAAGGCCACGGTCGCCGAGATCGACCGCGCCCTGGTGCTGTTCGCGGCCGCCGCCGTCCTCAATGCCGGCGGGGTGGTGCTCGCGTTGATGGCGGGGGGGTGAGCCCGCGCGGAGTCTCAGCCAGGGCCGATGGCGCCAGGACGAGCTGTGCCTTGCCAACCCCGCGGCGCCCTGTCAGAAGTGTCCCTTGGCAGGGTATGTGTGGGGAGGCGGAGATGCGTGCGCTACGAGGGTGGACCATCGCCGCCGGATTTGCCGTGGCATTGCTGCCGACGCTGGCCGCCGCCGCCGAGTCGATGCGGATCGCCTTCGAGGACGCCGAGTTGCCGCCGTTCTACCTCGGCTCGACGGCGGAGATCGATCCGGTCAAGCCGGGGATTTCCGTCGAGCTGGTCAAGATGGCAGCCGCCCAACTGGGCATCGACATCAAATTGACGCGGATGCCGTGGGTGCGCTGCCAGGCGGCGCTCAAGCAAGGGCAGGTCGATGCCATCTTCCAGGGCTCGTACCGCGAGGAGCGGCGCGAGATCGGCGTCTATCCCATGGCCGGCGACAAGCCCGACCACGCCCGGCGCATCGCCACCGTCTCCTATTCGCTGTTCCGCCAGAAGGGCAACAAGGTGTCGTGGGACGGCAAGATGGTGAGCGACCTGAACGGGCCCGTGGGGGTGCCGAACGGCTATTCGATCGGTGGCGACCTCAAGGACAAGGGCATCGCCGTCGAGCTGGCGCAGAATTCGCGGATCAATTTCACCAAACTGTCCCTGGGGCGGGTGGGAGCGGTGGCGACGCTGGACGTGACCGGCGAGGATCTGTTGGCCTCGGGCGCGTTTCCCACCCTCGAGAAGCTGTCGCCGCCGCTGGTGACCAAGGACTATTTCGTGATGGTCTCGCACCGGTTCTACGGCGAAAAGCCGGAGGTGGCCGAGAAGCTGTGGGCGAAGATCGCCCAGTTGCGCGAGGCCAAGGGCGCCGAGCTGAACCGGAAATACGCCGAGTAGCCGGCCCGCTACTGCCGCCGGATGCCGGTGCAGACGCGGCCGACGAAGGCGTCGATGTCGTCGTTCATGCTCACCGTGCGCTGCGCCATGTCGCCGGCGGCGATCAGCACCTGCTCGGCCGCCTCGGTGGCGGTGCCGGCGATGCTGGCCACCTCGCTGATGGTGTTGGCCACCGTCTGCACACCGGCGGCGACGTCGCGGATGTTGTGCGACATGGTGGCGACGGCGGCCGATTGCTGCTCGGTGGTGACGGCGATGGTGGTGGCGTTGTCGTTGATGTCGCGGATCATGGAGGCGATGGTCTTCACCGCCTCCACCGCCTGGCCGGTGGCCTGGCGCATGCCCTCGATCTGGCCGACGATTTCGTCGGTGGCCTTGGCGGTCTGGTTGGCGAGGTGCTTGACCTCGTTGGCGACCACCGCGAAGCCCTTGCCGGCTTCGCCGGCCCGCGCCGCCTCGATGGTGGCGTTGAGGGCCAGCAGGTTGGTCTGATTGGCGATCTCGGTGATCAGGTTGACGACCTCGCCGATGCGGATGGCGGCCTGGGACAGGCCCTGGATGGCCTCGTCGGTGCGACCGGCGACGCGCACCGTTTCGCTGGCCATCTGCGCCGAGCGCTGGATGCGGGTGGCGACCTCGCGGATGCCGCTCGACACCTCTTCGGCGGCATGGGCGACCGATTCGACATGCGCCGAGGCGTCCTCGGCGGCGCGGGCGACGGTGGTCGACTGCGTGCTGGTCTGGCTGGCGATCGAGCTCATCTGCTGGGCGGTGGCTTCCAGCTCGGTGGCGGTGGCGGCGACCGCCTGGCCCATGTGCTTGATGGTGTTGCCGACTCCGGTGGCCTCGGTGGCGAAATCGCGGGTCTTCTTCTCCATGCCGGTGAGGGCGCCGTTGATCAGGCGGGCATGGTCGGAGAACTCGCCCACCAGGCCTTCGAGCAGGATGTGGCGGAAGTAGCGGCCCTCGGCGGTCTTGGCCATCGCCGCGTCGGCCTCCTTGGTGAAGGCTTCGGTGAGGTCGAGCAGGCGGTTGACGGCGTGGTCGAGCTGGCCGAGGACGCCGGATTCGACGATGCCCACCACCCGGCTGTCGAGGCGCCCGGAGGCGGCCTGTTCGAGGACCTTGGCGGTGCGATGGATCGCGGAATGGGTCTTGGCGACGAAGGCCAGCGAGGCAATGCCGATGACGGCGGCGAGTCCGGCCAGGGCCGCCTGCGCCAGATCGCCGTGAACCAGCGCGATCACGGCCGCGACCACCGTCGTCAGCGCGGCGATGGCGGCGGCGACGCGCGCCTTAGAGAGCGAAGACGAATTCATCGTAGGGCACCCCCAAAGCCGTGAGCTTCTCCACCACCGCGGCGAAGGACGCTTCCATTCCCCGCTTGGGATCATCGTGACGCCGTTCGATCGCCAGCAGGTCGGCGTACAGCCCTTCGGCCTTGGCCACCGCGTCGCGGCGCGGGCTGCGGCGGTTGGAGTGGTAGCTGACGATGGTGCCGGCGGCGTCGAAGGTCGGCGTCACATGGGCGAAGACCCAGTAGTGGTCGCCGTTCTTGGCCCGGTTGAGCACATAGGCGAAGCATTCCTTGCCGGCGCCGATGGTGTCCCACAGCAGCTTGAAGACGCAACGCGGCATCGCCGGATGGCGGACGATGCTGTGCGGCTGCCCCATCGCCTCGGCCTCGCTATAGCCGGCCATGCGCAGGAACACCTCGTTGCCGTAGATGATGCGGCCGCGGGTGTCGGTCTTGCTGACGATGATCTCGTCGGCGCCGAACCGGCGCTCGACTCCGCTCAGATAAACGTCGTTCCGTGCCATGCCCCCACCCCCATGGTGCTTCTCCGGATTGCGGTCGAGACGAGTCCGGCCTCCGCGGGCGGAAGCGCTGGTAGGACCGCGAGTCAAGCATTACCCTACGGCCGCGGGAGGGGCAATCCCCCTTCCGGAGTAGCGTTTCCCTCTTTAGCGTTAACGCAATCTACATTCGAATTGTGGGGCAAATATGAAGGCCGGTTGTGCACATGCCCCGACGGAGAGCCCATGAATTACCGCCACGTTTACCATGCGGGTAACTTCGCCGATGTGCTCAAGCACGCTGTGCTGGCGTTGGTGGTCGATTACTTGAAGCGCAAGGATGCGGGATTCCTTTATCTCGACACCCATGCCGGCCTCGGCAGCTACGACCTTGGCGCCATCGAGGCCGAAAAGACCGGCGAATGGCGCGACGGCATCGGCCGGATCCTTGCCGCCGCCGCGGCCCCGGCGGCCCTCGCTCCCTATCTGGCGGCGGTGCGCGCCTGCAACGGCGGCGACGGCCCGCTGCGCCGTTATCCCGGTTCGCCGATCGTGGTGCGGGCCCTGGCGCGGCCGCAGGACCGCCTGGCGCTGGTGGAGCTGCATCCCGACGACGCGGCCGGTCTGAAGACGCTGTTCGCCGGCGACCGCCGGGTCGGCGTCCACCACGGCGACGGCTATGCGGCGCTGAAGGCCCTGCTGCCGCCCCCCGAGCGCCGCGGCGTGGTGCTGATCGACCCGCCCTTCGAGGCGAGGGACGAGTTCCTGCGCCTGCGCCGGGGCGTGGCGACGGCCATGGCGCGGTGGGCCACCGGCCAATATCTGGTCTGGTACCCGATCAAGGGGCGGCCGGCGGTCGCGCGGTTCCACGCCGACCTCGCCATGCTCGGCCTGCCCGATTCGCTGGTCGTCGAGCTGATGGTCAAGCCGGGCGACGACCCGCTGACCCTCAACGGCTGCGGCCTGGTGGCGATCAATCCGCCGTGGATCCTGCGCGATGTGCTGGCCGAGGTGCTGCCGTATCTGGCCGAGGTCCTGGGTGGAGACGCGGGGTCGTATCGGCTCGAACCTCTCGGCGCCTAGGGCTCGCCCCGTTCGACCAGGATTGCGCCGGTGGCCGGGATGAAGGCCATCTTCTGTCGCGTCTCGGGATTGAAGACCGGCCGCTCGTCGAGCAGGCGCAGGAAATCGCCCAGGCTGGCCCCGACGACGGCCCGGGTTCGGTTCAGCCCCGCTTCCAGGGTGGCCTGCCGCTCCCGCGACGTGGCCAACAGGCTCTTGCAATCGGGATTGGTCTTGTCCTTTTCGTACGCCTGTGCACGGTCGACCTCATCGTTGAGCGAGGCCCCGGAAGGATTCCTCAGCGCGGCATAATGATTGGCCTGGACCAGGACTCCGGTGGCGGCGTCGATATCGCGGCGGTGGCGAACCATCCGGCTGGCGAGGCCGGGGAGCGGCAATCGATTGATCCGGGCGCACTCGATGATGCAGGCCTGTCCCTCCGTGACGCCGCAGATGGTGAAGAACGCGGCGGCCGAGAGGTCGGCCGCCATGACGGCGGCGACGGCGCTGTCGTAGTCGGGGCAGGTCTCCATGATGGTGCGGAGCAGGGTGTCGGGGGTGGTGGCGAATTTCGGCAGCCAGAAGTCCTTGGGCGCCCAGTTGATGGTGATGGAGAAGCGTCCCGCGGCGATCCCCGACAAGCCGCCGACATGGCCGAGGACGCCGACCAGGGTGAAGGTGCCCGCCGGGCCGTTGATGAACTTGATCCTCCGCGTCGCCCGGGCCAGGGCGTAGCCGAGGTCGCGCAGACCCCAATCGAGGGTGCGGATGTGGATCATGCCGAGGGGCGGATGCCAGACGATTCCCGCCGTGCACCCCGCCTCGTCGGCGAGGCACCAGCTCTTGTCGCGGGTCCGGTACGGCGAGCCGACATGGGAGAAGGTGTACATGTTCTGCAAGGCGGCGAGACGGCCCTTGGGGACGCCCAGCATTCGCGACAGGGCGTAGACCTCGGCCTTGTAGCGTGCCCGCGAGGCCCAGTAGGCCCCGCCATAGGCAGCCTCGATCGCCGCCAGCAACGGGCGCAGGGGGCCGCTGAACGTGTCGGTGACCGCGGCCCAGCCGGTCTCGAACAGGTCGGCGATCACCGTCTTCTCGTCGGCGACCACGCTCTTCCAGCGCTGTTCCGGCGGCAGGGACAGATCGACGGTAAGGGAGGGGACGTCGGCGGTGAAGCGCATGGCCGCCTCGATCAAGGCCAGGGATTGGGGGCCTGCGGCACCGGCGCCGGGGCCGGCGCCGGGAACACGACGGCGGACGCCAGGCGGGATCCCAAATAAGCCCGTGGATTGGTGTCGGCGATTTGATCGAAGTGGCCGGGACGGAGGTTCTTGCGCAGTCCGTAGCAATACTCCTTCTCGGTCAGCTTCTCCATCTTCGACATATAGAAATCGGAACCGAACAATGTCCGATCGCGTATTCTTTGATCTTCGAGGAGAACGGCCAGGGTGGCGATATTGCTGTCAAGATGGAACATGGTGTAGGAGATGTCGGCATAAAGGTTCGTGTTGGCGGGGTTGCGCAACATGTCGACGATGTCCCACAGCCAGTTCTTCGTCGGCTCGTCCTTAAACTCTCCGGTGCCGCGCGGGTCGCGCATATAGGCGTCCCAGGCCCTTTCGCCGCCGAAATGGGCCAGGCACAGCCGCAAGTTGGGATACTTGTCGAGGATTTCCTGATACCCCAGCGGCGCGGCCAGCTTGGCTGCGCGAGCGATGTCGGCGGCGTAGCGCTTGGCGCGAACGGTGGCGCCGGAACAATGGGTCATCACCGGAACGTCGTTTTCCGCGCAGTAGGCGAAGATCGGGTCCAGTTCGGGGGCGGTCGGCCGATATCCCAGGGGCGGGTAGATCTTCACCCCTTTGAAGTTCCGCTCCTCGATCCAATAGCGAATGCACGCCAGGGCATTGGGGCGGCGCGGATCGAAATGAACGAAGGGCAGCACGCGCCCACCGGTTTTCTGGCTTAACGCCGCCAGTTCCTCGTGCTGGGAGTTGATGTCGTCCAGGGGGGCGCCATACCCCATCCCGGCCATGTCCATGGGAAGGACGACAAAACGGGCGTCCTGTTGGGGGTACTGGTCCTTGAGACGATTGTTGAACACGGCCTCCTGACTGACTTCCAGGCCGACTTCGGCGAACTTTGCCAGTCGTTCCGCCAGATCCTTCCCCGAGAAGGGCCAGATATTGCGCAACACCCACAGGACCGCCGCGCGGACGGGGCCGAATTTCAATAGAGTCGTGATCCACTGATGGTATTCTTTGGGCACGTGACGAAGCGTGAATAAATGCACATGGCAATTGTGGATGATCATGTCCCCCTCCCATACACGGCGGAGGCCACTCGACGTAGAACGGCGAGAGGCCATAATCGCCAGGCGGGAATGCTACGCCGTCGCGTCCGGCGCGACAAGCTCTATCTTGGCGCGATTATAGAATGCGTTTTTCGGCTTAAACCGCGGTGACGTTGACGCACTCGACCCGCCAGCTCGCGGCGACGGCGTCGATGCGGGTCAGCGACAACGGCTGGACGGCGAATTGCAGCGCCTGCGCCGGGCTCAGGTCGAGCGCCAGGGCCAGCGCCGCCCGCACCGTGCCGGCATGGACCACGGCAAGGATGTCGCGGCCGCCGTGCTCGCGGCTCAGGCGGCGGATGGCGGCGGCAACCCGGGCGGTCATCGCCGCGAAGCTCTCGCCGCCGGGCGGTGCCGCCGTGGCCGGGTCCCGCCAGAAGGCGGCCAGGTCGGGGTCCTTGGCCGCCTCCAGATCCAGCCACGAATGGCCCTGCCAATGGCCGAAATCCTGCTCGGCGAGGTCGGGTTCGACCAGCGGCGGCGGCAGCAGCAGACCGGCGCTTTCCAGCGCCCCGGCGGTCTGGCGGCAGCGCATCAGGCCGCTCTCCAGCAGCACCGCCCCGGCGGGAATCCGCGCCGCCAACTGGCGGAAGTCCTCGCTGTCGGAGACATCGCAGGCGACGTCGAGGCGGCCGTGGATGCGGCCCTGGGGACAGGGAACCGGGGCATGGCGCACCCACCACCAGCGGCTGGTCCCGCTCATCGCCACGCTCCCGCCGTCGCCAGCAGGACGGCGATCTCGGTCGTCTGCTGCACCGCTCCCAGCACGTCGCCGGTGTAGCCGCCGAGCACCCGGCGGGCCAGGGCGGTCACCGCGGCCGCCACCGCCACCGCGGCGACCGCGGCGATTGCGGCCGCGGTTCCCAGTCCCAACAGCGCCGCGCCGAGGCCCAGACCGGCGGCCAGCGCCGCGGTTCCGGCATCGGGGGTGCCGGCCGTCGCCCCCAGGCCGTCGCGGCGTGCCGGCGGCAGCACCTGCATCGCCGCCGGAATCACGCCGCGCGACAGCGCCGCCGCGCCCATCAGCGCTCCCAGCCCGGCCAGGGCATCGGGAGCGGCGGCCAGTGCCGCGCTCCTCAGGCCGACCGAGAACAGCAGCGCCAGCACGCCGAACGCGCCGGTGCGGGAATCGCGCATCACCTCCAGCCGCCGCGCCCGGTCGCCGCGGGCGCCGAGGCCGTCGGCGAAGTCGGCCAAGCCGTCCTCGTGCAGGGCGCCGGTGGCCAGCACCATCGCCAGCACCGCCAGCAGCGCCGCCGCCAGCGGCGGCAGCAGCGGCTGGGCGAGGGCGAACACCGCCCCGCCGGCCACGCCGATGCCCGCCCCGACCAGCGGAAAGGCGCCCATCGCCTGCGCCAGCCCGCCCTCGCCCGGCGGTCCGGGATCGGGCAGCCTCAGGCGGGTGAGGAAGACGGCAGCGAGGTGAAGCCGGGCGAGGGGAGTCACGGGCGCGATCATTTCTGGTGACGGAGGGAGGAAGCTCGGTTATAGGACGAGGCGCGGGCGGACGCAATATGTTGTGGAGGTTACCGGTGCCAAACGCGATTTCTGGTATGAACGACATCCTCGGGCTGCTTGAGCGCCTTCCCGGCGCCGATACGGCGGCGGACGCGGCGTGGGCGTCGCGCGATCCGCTGCTGACCAAGCCGCCGGGGGCGCTGGGGCGGCTGGAAGCGATCTCGCGCTGGCTGTGTGCCTGGCAGGGCCGTCACCCGCCGACGGTCGCGCGGCCGCGGGCGCGCATCTTCGCCGGCAATCACGGGGTGGCGGCGCTGGGCGTCTCCGCCGTCCCGGCCGAGGTGACGGTGCAGATGGTCGCCAATTTCGCCGGCGGCGGCGCGGCGATCAACCAGTTGTGCCGCACCTTCGGCATCGAGCTGGCGGTGATCCCGCTCGACCTCGACCGTCCCACCGCCGACTTCACCCGCGCCCCGGCGCTGACCGAGGCCGAGTTCGTCGCCGCCTTCCGCGCCGGTCTGGACTCGGTTCCCGCCGACACCGACCTGCTGGTGGTGGGCGAGATGGGGATCGGCAACACCACCCCCGCGGCGGCGCTTCCGTGCGCCCTCTACGGCGGCGAGGCGGCGGCGTGGACCGGGCGCGGTACCGGCGTCGAGGGCCGTGCCCTGGCGCGCAAGACCGAGGTGGTGGCCGCCGGGGTGGCGCTGCACCGCGGCCAGCCGCCCTTGGAGCTGCTGCGCCGCCTGGGCGGGCGCGAGCTGGTGGCGATGGCCGGAGCGGTGGTGGCGGCGCGTCTGGCGCGGGTGCCGGTGCTGCTCGACGGCTATGTCTGTACCGCGGCGGCGGCGCCGCTGGAGGCGGCGATGCCGGGGGCGCTCGACCATTGCCTGGCCGCCCATTGTTCGGCCGAGCCCGGCCATCGCCGGCTGCTGGAGCGGTTGGGCAAGGCGCCGCTGCTCGATCTCGGCATGCGCCTGGGCGAAGGCTCGGGGGCGGCGCTGGCGGTGGGCGTGGCGAAGGCCGCCGCGGCCTGTCATGCCGGCATGGCCACCTTCGGCGAGGCGGGGGTCAGCGACGGCGGCTGATTATACCAACGGCCGATGAGGTTGACTCATCGGCCTGGTTAAGCCGGCGCGGCGCTTGAGCGAAACCCTCGCGGCATGACTGGAACATCCATGCCGCCGGTATTACGCCGCTTCCTGGCGGAAATCGATGCCGTCGACCTGGGCGCGGGCGGCGGCATCCTCAAGGCCGGTCACCGCCGCCAGCAGCATGGCGGCGGCGGTGAGACCTTCGGCGTGGGCGGTGGCGGCGCTGTGACCGGCCGTCAGGGCGTCCTGGCGGGTCTCCTCGTAGGCGGTCAGCAGCATCTCGTGAACGTGGGGGTCCATGGGCGGCGATCCTCGCAGTGACACCGGCGTCCCATGTCCCCCGACGGGATGCCTGCTGTCCCCCAGACTACCAAATGTGCAGGGGGAGGCAATCGATCCGCCGCCCGCCTGAAGGCGGTGCCGCCCTGCACTTTGGTTGGAGGGGGGCGCACCGCCTAACAAGAAACAGCCCTCGCCGGGCGCTCGCTCCGCTCGCTTGGCCGCGCCCTCAATGGGCGCTGAAGCCGCCCCGTTTCATGCCCCGCGGGTCCGCATCGCCGGTGGGCGGCTCAGATGGTGAAATCGAGCTTGGCGTTGGCTTCGCTGGCGATGCCGGTCTTGTAGGCGCGCATGCACATCTCGTCGACGGTGATGGCGTCGAGGCGGGTCATGATCTCCTCGGACAGCTCGGCCCACATCGGGCGAATGACGTTCTTGCCCAATTCGGAGGCGGGAACCTCGCTGAACGGGTCCTCGGCGGTTTCGATGGCGCGGACGACGCGGACGATCTCGCCCACCGAGATGCGGCGGCGTTCGCGGGCGAGGCGGTAGCCGCCGCGCGGGCCGCGCACCCCGACCAGCAGGCCCGAGCGCACCAGCTGTTGCAGCGTCTGCTCCAGGTAGCGGCGCGGAATCCCCTGACGGCGGGTGATCTCGCGGCTTTGCACCGGCTCGCCGCCGGCATGGTAGGCGATGTCCAGCACCCCCTCGATGGCGAACAGCAACTTCTTCGACGGCCGCAGCATGGCTTCAGTCTCCCTTCGCCGAAAGGCCCGTCGAGCCGACTCCGCCGCTGCCGCGCTCGCTGTCGGACAGCATGGCGGCCTCCAGCCAATGGGCCTGGGCCACCGCGGCCACCACCAGTTGGGCGATGCGCATGCCGCGGCTGACGGTAAAGTTGGCGTCGCCGTGATTGATCAGGATGACGCCGATCTCGCCGCGATAATCGGCGTCGATGGTGCCGGGGGCGTTGAGCACGGTGATGCCGTGGCGCAGCGCCAGGCCGGAGCGCGGACGCACCTGGGCTTCGAAGCCGGCGGGCAGGGCGATGGCGAAGCCGGTCGGGACCAGGGCGCGGTGGCCGGGGGCCAGGGTGATGTCGGCGGGAATGCAGGCCATCAGGTCCATGCCGGCGGCGTGCGGAGTCTCGTAGCGCGGCAACGGCAGGTCGGCGGCATGGTCGAGGCGCAGGATCGCCACCTCGATCCGGGGAACGGCGATGGTCATCGCGGAGTCTCCTTGAGGGCATCGACGATCCGCCACGCCAGCCGTTCGGCGACGTCGGCCTTGGCGATGCGCGGCCACGGCTCGGTGTCGCCGGTGGTGACCAGATGCACGGTGTTGAAGTCGCCGCCGAAGGTGCCGGTGGCCGGCGAGACGTCGTTGGCGAGAATCCAGTCGCAGCCCTTGCGGGCCAGCTTGCCGCGGGCGTTGTCGATCACCGTTTCGGTCTCGGCGGCGAACCCGATCACCAGACGCGGCCGCGCCGATCCTTGCTCGGACAGGGTGGCGAGGATGTCGGGGTTCAGCGCCAGCTCGATCGTCGGCGGCGGCGATCCCGGGTCCTTCTTGCGCTTTTCCTTGGTGGCGTTGGAGACCGTCCAGTCGGCCACCGCCGCCGCGCACACCGCCACCGCCACCGGCAGGGCGGCAATGCAGGCGCCCAGCATCTCGCGGGCCGTCTCCACCCGGATCACCTTCACCCCCTTGGGATCGGGCTGGGCCACCGGGCCGCTGACCAGGGTGACGTCGGCGCCGAGGCGGGCCAGCGCCGCGGCCACGGCGTGGCCCTGCTTGCCCGAGGAACGGTTGCCGATGAACCGCACCGGATCGATGGGCTCGAAGGTCGGGCCGCTGGTGACCAGGGCGCGGATGCCCTTCAACGGGCCGTCGCCGAAGACGGTCTCGATGGTGGCGAGGATGTCCAGCACCTCGGCCATCCGCCCCTCGCCGACCTCGCCGCAGGCCAGATCGCCCGCTGCCGGGCCGATCCGGCGCACGCCGCGCCGCTCCAGGGTGGCGAGGTTGTCCTGGGTGGCGGGATGGCGCCACATCTGGGTGTTCATCGCCGGCGCCACCAGCACCGGGATGTCGGCGGCCAGCAGCAGGGTGGAGGCGAGATCGTCGGCCAGGCCGGCGGCCATCTTGGCCATCAGGTCGGCGCTGGCCGGGGCGACGACGATCAGGTCGGCCTCACGCGACAGACGGATATGGCCCATCTCGGCCTCGTCGGTCAGCGAGAACAGGTCCTGGTAGACCTTCTCCCCCGACAGCGCCGCCACCGACAGCGGGGTGACGAATTGCGCGCCCCCGGGGGTGAGGACGCAGCGCACCGAAGCCCCCCGTTCGCGCAGCCTGCGAATGAGATCGAGCGATTTGTACGCGGCTATGCCGCCGGAAATGACGAGCAGGATGCGCCGGCCGTCGAGCACTGGGAGGACTCCGAGATTTACCGAGTAGGCACTGTGGTTACGGTATCCTCAGCGGCGTTCGCGCGCAAGAGCGGAGGTTTGCCCTTGGCTCGCGGGCAGGGGTTTTGGTGGTTCGACGCCGGAATTGGTCCGCATCAGTCCCAGAACCCCTCCGGCGGCGTGAATACCCCGCCGTCGCCGCCGCCAAACGCCCGGCGGGCGCGCTCGGCGGCCTCCCAGTCCTCGCGCCAGGCGGCGAGCGCCGCGAGGGCCAATTCCTCGGGCGATTTGCCCTGGCGACGGGCGGCGGAGCGCAGCGCCGCCTCAAGGCCGCCATCGACGGTGATGTTCAGCATCGCCAAAATCCTTCAAATTCCTTGACCGTTGTAGCCGATGCGACCAAAACGGCGCTATGTCCACGTTGAGCACTGAACTGGCGCTGCGGCGCACCTTCGCCATCATCTCCCACCCCGATGCCGGCAAGACGACGCTGACCGAAAAGCTGCTGCTGTTCGGCGGCGCCATCCAGTTGGCCGGGGCGGTGCGCGCCCGCGGCGAGCAGCGGCGCACCCGCTCGGACTGGAGGGCGATCGAGCAGGAACGCGGCATTTCGGTGTCGGCCTCGGTGATGACCTTCGAGCACGAAGGCCTGACCTACAACCTGCTCGACACCCCCGGCCACGAGGACTTTTCCGAGGATACCTACCGCACCCTGACGGCGGTCGATTCGGCGGTGATGGTCCTCGACGCCGCCAAGGGCATCGAGACCCAGACGCTGAAGCTGTTCGAGGTCTGTCGCCTGCGCGACGTTCCCATCGCCACCTTCGTCAACAAGGTCGACCGCGAGGGGCGCGAGCCCTTCGACCTGCTGGACGAGATCGAGAAGACCCTGGCCCTCGACGTCGCCCCGGTCACCTGGCCGATCGGCATGGGCCGCGACCTCAAGGGGGTCTATGACCTGGTGCGCGACCGCGTCATCCTCTTCGATCCCGGCCGCGGCGACCACATCGCCGAGATCGCCGTCGATGCCAGCCTCGATTCGGATCTGCTGGAAAAGGCGGTCGGCGCCGCCGCCGCCCAACGCCTGCGCGAAGAGGTCGATCTGGTCCGCGGCGCCTGCCCGGAGTTCGACCTCGAGGCCTATCGCGCCGGGCACCTGACGCCGGTGTTCTTCGGCTCGGCGCTGAAGACCTTCGGCGTTGCCGAATTGCTCCGCGGCGTCGGCCGCCTGGCACCGGCGCCGCTGGCGCGCAAGACCGACAAGCGCGTCGTCGAGCCGGCCGAGGACAAGGTGTCGGGCTTCGTGTTCAAGGTCCAGGCCAACATGGACCCCAACCACCGCGACCGCATCGCCTTCTTCCGCATCTGCTCGGGCCGGTTCCAGCGGGGAATGAAGATCAAGCACGTCCGTTCGGGCAAGGTGATGGCGCTGGTCAATCCGGTGTTCTTCCTCGCCCGCGAGCGCGAACTGGCCGAGGAAGCCTTTCCCGGCGACATCATGGGCATCCCCAATCACGGCCAGCTGCGGATCGGCGACACGCTGTCGGAGAGCGAGGACTTCAACTTCCTCGGCATCCCCACCTTCGCCCCCGAGGTCCTGCGCCGGGTGCGCCTCGACGACCCGATGAAGGCCAAGCAGCTGAAGAAGGCCCTGGAGGATCTGGCCGAGGAAGGCGTCAGCCAGGTGTTCAAGCCCCTCGACGGCTCGACCTGGATCGTCGGCGTGGTCGGGCCGCTGCAATTCGACGTGCTGACCACCCGCATCGCCTCGGAATACGCGATCAAGGCCGGCTTCGAGGAGGCGCCCTTCGTCACCGCCCGCTGGGTCCATGCCGACGACAAGGCCGAGATCGAACGCTTCGCCGACGCCAACAAGTCCAACATGGCCGAGGATCGCGACGGCGGGCTGGTCTATCTGGCGCGCAGCACCTGGCAGCTCAACCGCTGCCAGCAGGACTTCCCCAACGTCCTGTTCACCAACACCCGCGAGCAGCATTAGGGGCGGGCCCCTGTCCGCGCCTAGAAAGAAACAGCCCTCGCCGGGCGCTCGCTCCGCTCGCTTGGCCGCGCCCTCAATGGGCGCTGAAGCCGCCCCATTTCATACCTCGCGGGTCGGCAGCCCCGGTGGGCGGCTAGAGCGCCGAGCCTCAAATCCGAGGCACGGCGCTCCTGCGAGCATTGAGCGAGCGGCCAAGCGGGCGGACGCCCGCGCCCGGCGAGGGCGAAACTATAATGCCTGAAGCGTGATGCACCGTTTGGGCATCACGCTTCAGGCGGAGGGGGCCGCGGCGATCTTCTCCGCCAGCGTCTTGTAGGCCAGCGCCAGATAGCCGCCGGTCAGGGCGATGTCGATGAACGACAGGATCTGGGCGACCAGGATGCGGGCGACCTGCAACTGCACCGGCTGGTCGGGATCGACCGGCCAGGCGGCGTCCAGCAGGGTGGTGGCCAGGGCATAGGGCAGCATCGCCAGCACCAGTCCGGCGCCGACGCCGATGCCGCCGGCCCGCACCACCGCCTCCAGATGCGGCCGCGGCTTGTCGCCGACCTGGGCCGAGGGAGGGGCGGTCGAGGGGGAGGCGGCCGAGGGGGCGAGGGCGAAGTGGGGAATGATCAGGAACATCATGCCGGCCAGCAGCAGGAAGGTCTGCTGCAAGGCCAGCGGCAGCATCGGCATGGTGCCGCCGAGCCGGGTGTCGAGCATGTTGCCGAGGATCAGCGGCACCAGGGCGAACCCGCCCAGGGCCTGCATCCACACCGCGGTGAGGAACTCGGTCTTGCCCAGGCGGGCGTGAACCGGCTCCTTCGGCGCCTCGCCCAGGGCGAGGAAGCGCTGCCAGGCGGTGGAGAACATGCCCAGTGCCAGCGCGCCGGCCACCAGGGCGACGATCCGCCCGCCGGGAAGGTCGAGGCCGGCGAGGAAGGCGGCGGCGAAGGCGAGGATGAACGGGGCCAGCGCCGCGCGCAGCACGACCAGGACGTCGCGCCCGATGCGCCGGGCGCCCTCGACGGCCAGGGGGAGGAAGGTCAACGGCGACATGGGTCAGCTCCCGCTCTTGCCGGCTTCGAAATAACCGCGCACCAGATTGATCTGCAGGATCAGGTCTTCGGCCGAAATCGGCTTGGTCAGCACCTTCGAGGCGCCGACCTGGCGGGTGATCTCGTGCGCCTGTTCCGACTTGTCGCCGGTGAGGATCAGCACCGGCTTGCGGCTGTTGACGTTGGCCTTGTCCGAACGCAGGCGGCGCAGGAACTCGATGCCGTCCATCTTGTCCATGTGCAGGTCGCAGATGATGACGTCGGGATCGACCTCGCCGGATCCCAGCTTGGCCAGCGCCTCCTCGCCGTCGCGCGCCTCGCTGATCTGGCTGGGATTGGCCTTGGCCAGCAGCTTCTTGATGATGCTGCGCATCACGTCCTGGTCGTCGATGATCATCACGTGCAGGCCGGGATCGCCGATCGACATCATCAAGGCGGCGCCGTCCTTGAATTTCTCCACCTGCTTGGTGGCCTCCTTCGGCATCGGCACCTTGTGTTCGCGGCAATAGGCCAGCAAGGCGGCGCCGACGTCGTCGCGCGAGAAGATGAAGTCCTTGCGCTCGCCGCCGCTGAAGATGGGCGCGAAGCGGATGGCCAGGGACATGTCCTGGGCCGGGTCGAAGACCAGGTTCTCGGGGGCGGAATCGGGCATGACCTTGCTGACCCGCTCTCCATAACGCCGCATGGCGTCGAGGAAGTCGGCGCGCGGGAAGACGATGACACGGCGCTCAAGAATCATAACTGCGGTGCCCCCAGGCAGGCAACGATGCACGATGCGCGGAGGTTAGCTGCGATTGCTCGTCCGGTCTATAGCGGATGGATGGAATGGCCGCCACTACCGCTAGACGAATTCAGGCCGGGCCGGGGTGGCCGAGCGCCCGCAGCACCGCTTCGGCCGCGGCGGCGTCGAGCGAGTAGAGGATGCGCTGGGCCTGCCGGCGGGTTCGCACCACCCCCTCGATCCGCAATCGGGCCAGGTGCTGGGACAGGGCCGACTGGCCGATTCCCACCACGCGCAGCAATTCGGTGACGCTGCGTTCGCCGGAGGCCAGTTCGCGCAGCACCGCCAGACGATGGGGATTGCCCATGGCATGGAGGAGGCGGGCGGCCTCGCGGACATTGGCGATCCCCGCCAGCGGGGTCGCGGAAGCCGGCAGCAGGCCGGCGTGGCGGAACTCGGCCATCGCCTGTTCTGCGGCCTGGGGCGAAATACACACCCCTTCGTCCCATCCGCGCTCGCGCAGGTCCTGGGCGGAGGTGGCCGGACTGCCGCTGCCGAAGGCCAGTCCGGCCACCGCCAGCCGCTGCCGGGTGGCCGGCAATCCGGCCTGTTTCAGCACATCGATGGCCAAAACCGCGTCGCTCATGGTCATTGTCGCTCTCCCGCTGCGCCCATCCTGGTGATGCGAGTCATACGCAATCGCAACAAGATGCGCAAGAGGGCATTTCCCCGATCGGCGATCCAGTTGCGCTTTCCGCTTGCCGGAACGGCCATCCGGCCCCATTGATGAAGACGCAGCCGAAGCGAGGAAGGCAACCTTGCAAACCTATCCCGCCATGTGGACCGACGTCGTCGACCTGCGCGACTTCTACGACACCTCGCTGGGCCAGGTGGCGCGGCGGATGATCCGCCGCCAGTTGCGGCAGATGTGGCCGAACGTCGCCGGATTGCGGGTCCTGGGCCTGGGTTTCGCCACGCCTTACCTGCGCACCTTTCTCGGCGAGGCCGAGCGGGTGGTGGCGGTGATGCCGGCCAGCCAGGGGGTGCTGCCGTGGCCGCAGGAAGGGCCCGGTCTGACCGTGCTGGCCGACGAGACCGAATTGCCGCTGCCGGATCGGTCCGTCGACCGCATCGTCTTCGTCCATGCCCTGGAAGCCACCGAGCAGGTTCGGGCGATGATGCGCGAAGCGTGGCGGGTGCTGGCCGACGGCGGCCGGCTGGCGGTGGTGGCGCCCAACCGCCGCGGCATCTGGGCCCGGCTGGAGCGGACCCCGTTCGGCAACGGCCGCCCCTATACCCCGGGGCAGTTGGCCCGCCTGCTGCGCGAGTGCATGTTCACCCCGATCAGCCAGACCGGCGCCCTGTTCATTCCGCCCACCACCTCGCGGGTGATCCTGCGCTCGGCCCCGGCGGTCGAGGAATTGGGGCGGCGGTGGTTCGAATCCTTCAGCGGGGTGATCGTCGTCGAGGCCACCAAGCAGATCTACGCCGCCTCGGCGGCGCGTCCGGCCAAGGTGCGGGGGCGCGGGTATCTGCCGCTGGCCCACGGCCTGTCGCGGCAGGCCGAGCGGCGGGGCAAGCCGGACTGAAGCGTCACACCTTAAATGTGCGACGCGGCGCTTTTGCGAGCATTGAGCGAGCGGCCAAGCGGCCGGAGGGCCGCGCCCGGCGAGGGCAAAACCATAAGGACTGAAGCGTAATGCACATTTTGGGCATCACGCTTCAGGCTCCCCATCAGCCTTCGCTGCACACCCGGTTCCGGCCCTGGCGTTTGGCGTGATAGAGGCGGGCGTCGGCGGCGGAGATCATGTGGTCGAGGGCGCTGTGCAACTCGCTGCACACGCCGATGCTGACGGTGATGCGGAACTCGCCCAGCGCGGTGACGATGGGTGTCTCGGCGATCACCAGGCGCAGGCGCTCGAAATAGGCCAGACAGCTCTCGGGCGGCAGGTTGAAGGCGAGGATGCAGAATTCCTCGCCGCCGAAGCGGGCGAGAAGGTCGGTCTTGCGCACCTGCTGGGCCAGGACCGTGGCGATGCCCGCCAGCACCAGATCGCCGGTGTCGTGGCCGTGCTCGTCGTTGATGGCCTTGAAGCAATCGATGTCGATCAACCCGATGGCGATCGGCGCCTGGCCGCGCGCGGCGGCGGCATAGAGCGGCGTGGCGTGGTCGAAGAACGAACGCCGGTTGCCGACGCCGGTGAGGTAGTCGAGCGTGGCGGCCGCCTTCAGCGCCACCACCTGCTCCAGCATGTCGACGTTCATCTG
>JACRFY010000235.1 GCA_016212565.1 Magnetospirillum sp.
GAGGATCTGGCCTTCCTTGAGGTTCTCGATCAGCTCCGAGCGCTGCTCGGCGCGGGTCTCTTCGAGGACGGCGCGGCGCGAGACGACGATGTTGCCGCGCGAGCGGTCCATCTTCAGGATCTGGAACGGCTGCGGGGTGCCCAGCAGGGGGGTGATGTCGCGGACCGGGCGGATGTCCACCTGGCTGCCCGGCAGGAAGGCCACCGCGCCCGACAGGTCGACGGTGAAGCCGCCCTTGACGCGGCCGAAGATGATGCCGGTGACGCGCTGGTTGTCCTGGAAGGACTTCTCCAGCAGGGTCCAGGCCTCTTCGCGCTTGGCCTTCTCGCGCGACAGCACGACTTCGCCGTTACGATCCTCGTAACGCTCGACGAAGATGTCGATGGTGTCGCCGGCCTTGATCTCGGGCGGGCGCCCGGCGTTGGCGAATTCCTTGAGCGGCACGCGGCCTTCGGACTTCAAGCCGACGTCGATGACGGCGAAGTCGCTTTCGATGCGCACGATCGTGCCGTGAATGACGGTTCCTTCGAAGGCGTTGCCAACGCCCATGGTCTCGTCGAGAAGGGCGGCGAAATCGTCGCTCGCCGGCATGGTGGCAGTATTGGCCATGGAAATGATGTTCCTTTCAGGTGTCTGTTTTATCCGGCCGGCCGGTTGGTTCCAGCGGTCTTGGATGGATTGCCAAAAACGAAAGTCCGCCCCAAGCCTGGGCGGCTCGAGGCGGCGACCTGGTCACGCGTACTCGTTATCGGCTACGGATGAACTCAAGCGCTGCGGCAAAAGCCTGATCGGCGTCGAGGTCCGAGGTATCGAGCACGAAAGCGTCCGTTGCCGCGGCCAGCGGGGCGACGGCGCGTTGGGAATCGCGGTCGTCACGGTCACGCATGTCGGCAAGGACAGCCTCCTGTATAGCGTCGAGGCCGCGTTGCCGCAACTCCTTCAGCCGCCGCTCCGCCCTTTTTTCCAGCGAGGCGGTGACGAACAGCTTGAGCGGCGCCTCCGGGCAGACCACCGTGCCGATGTCGCGGCCGTCGAGCACCGCACCGGCGCCGCCGGGCGGATGGGCGGCGAATTGGCGCTGGAAGTCGAGCAGGGCGGCGCGCACGGCGGGGATCGCCGCCACCTTCGACGCCGCCTGGGCCGCCGCGTCGCTGCGCAGGTCGGGGGAGGCGAGATCGGCCGGGCTCAGGGCGCGGGCGGCGTCGGCGGGATCGCTGCCTTCGCGGGCCGCCTTCATCCCCACGGCGCGATAGATCAGCCCGGTGTCGAGATAGTCGTAGCCGAGGTGGTCCGCCAGCCGGCGGGCCAGGGTGCCCTTGCCGGCGGCGGCGGGGCCGTCGATGGCGATCACGGTGGTCATGGCCGAATTCATTCCTCCCGATTTCCGCCATCCCCGCGAAAGCGGGGATCCATGGCGATGCAGCTCTGCCTTGAAACAGACGACGTTTTCGTTGACGCACGGGTTCCCGCTTGTGCGCATAGGCGCTGACTTAAGCCTTTTTTCCGCCACCAAGACACCAAGCCACCAAGAGAGATCGATCCGGTTCGGCGATTCGTCGCCTCTTTCATCTTGGTGTCTTGGTGGCGAATCGCTCCCCTTCGCTCCGAACACGCGCCTCGTCTTCGCCGTCAGTCGGCGCCAGTCCTTCACCGGCGTCTTCGCGGAACCGACGGAGGATAAATCGGCGCCTCAGCCGGCCTCCTCGATCTGCGCCCCCAGCTCGCCCATCAGTTCGACGAAGCCGGGGAAGCTGGTGTCGATGGCGTCGGCGTCGTCGACGGTGATCGGCTCCGGCGTCGCCATGCCCAGGACCAGGAAGCTCATGGCGATGCGGTGGTCGAAGTTGACGCCGATCTTGGCCCCGCCCGGCGGCGGCGTTCCGCTGCCGTGAACGATCAGGGTGTCGCCATCGGCCTCGACCCGCGCGCCGCAGGCCTCCAGGCCCTTCAGCACGGCGGTGAAGCGGTCACTCTCCTTGACCCGCAGTTCGCCCAGGCCGGCCATGCGGGTGGTTCCGGTGGCACAGGCGGCGGCGATGGCCAGGATCGGATACTCGTCGATCATCGACGGCGCCCGTTCGGCGGGGACGTCGACGCCCTTCAGGGCCGAGGCGCGCACCACCAGATCGGCCACCGGCTCACCGGCTTCCTCGCGCAGACCCTCGACGGCGATGTCGGCGCCCATGTCGTGCAGGGTCTGGTAGAGGCCGGTGCGCAACGGATTCATGCCGACGCTGTCGAGGCGGATCTCCGACCCCGGCACCAGCAGGGCCGCCACCGCCGGGAAGGCGGCCGAGGAAGGATCGGCGGGAATGCGCACGATGCGGCCGGTCAGTTCGGGGAAGCCGAGCACGGTGATCGCCCGGCGCCCGTCTTCGAGGTGCTCGACGCGGACATTGGCGCCGAAATGCCTGAGCATCAGCTCGGGATGGTCGCGGGTCGCCTCGCGTTCGATCACCGTGGTCTCGCCGGGGGTGTTGAGGGCGGCGAGCAGGATCGCCGACTTGACCTGCGCCGAGGCCACCGGCAGTTCGTAGACCATCGGCAGCGGCCGCCGCGCCCCGGTCACCGAGGCCGGCAGGCGCCCGCCCTCGCGCGACGAGAACACCGCGCCCATTTGCGACAGCGGTTCGAACACCCGCTTCATCGGCCGCGAGCGCAGCGACTTGTCGCCGGTGAAGACGGCGTTGATCGGGTGGGTCGAGACCAGGCCCATCAGCAGCCGCGCCCCGGTGCCGGCATTGCCCATGTCGAGGACGTCGACCGGCTCCATCAATCCACCGACGCCGCGGCCGCGCAGATACCAGCGGTCGTCGTCGCCGCGCGACACCTTCGCCCCCAGGGCATGCATGGCGGCGGCGGTGTGCAGCACGTCGTCGCCTTCGAGCAGTCCCTCGACCACGCTTTCGCCGACCGCGAGGGCGCCGAACATCAGCGCCCGGTGAGAGATCGATTTGTCACCGGGAACCCGGACGGTGCCGGAGAGGGGGCCGGCCGCGCCGGAGGTCAACAAATTCGCCATGATCACTCCAGAAACGCTCGCCGGAACAGACGGCTGATCTATCACAGCCCGGCCCGCGATGCGAGGCGCGAGCGTTTTCGTTTTGACACAGGGGGACGAACATGGCAAATCGCCCGGAGCGGCACCCCTGTGGGGCGGTCCGATGATAATTTTAGGAGGACGAGACGGTGGCAAAGCCGGAATGGGGCCAGAAGCGCACCTGCACCAGTTGCGGCTGCCGTTTCTACGACCTGACTCGTGTTCCCGTCACCTGCCCCAAGTGCGGCGCAGCGGTCGAGACGGACCTGCCCTTCAAGACCCGCCGCTCCTCCGCCCCGGCCGAGCCCAAGACGGCCGCCCCGGTGCTGGCGGCGGCGGCTGCGGCGGCGCTGGATGCCGACGACATCGCCGTCATCGACGATGACGAAGAGGCGGCCGACGGCGAGCAGGAAGGCGGCGAGGACGACGAAAGCGGCCTGATCGAGGACGCCTCCGACCTCGGCGGCGACGATGAGGACATGGCCGAGGTCATGGAGCACCTCGACGAGGAAATCGAAGACGAGGTCTGATCCCTCGTCCCCCGTTTTCGCCCCTCCACCATCGACCGCCGGGCCTTAGGGCCCGGCGGTCTCGCGCATCTGGCGTATTGCCAGCGGAGACGGCCGCGCGTAGTGTGCCGCCGGGGAATGAGGTGTCGTGGCGGGCGTGGGAGGGGAAAGCTCGTGGCCGGACCACGCGTGCGGATTCTGCTCGTCGATGACGACGTCGCCCATCTGCGCCGGCTGGAGGCGCTGATCGGCCGCTGCCTGCCCGGCGATATCCATGTCGAGATGGCCACCGGCGTGCAGTGGGCGCTGGAGAAGCTGTCGGCCAAGACCTTCGACGTCTGCTTCCTCGACTACCGATTGGGCGACGGCACCGGGCTGGATGTCCTGCGGGCGGCCGATCCGGTGCGGGCCCGCACCGCCTTCGTCTTCCTTGCCGCCGAGGCGCGCAAGGACTGGGCCTATCAGGCGCTGGCCCACGGGGCGATGGACTATCAGGTCAAGGGCCGTCTGGACGCCTTCGAATTGCAGAAATGTTTGGGATTCGCATTGTTCCGCAAGAGCAAGGAACTCGAACTGCGTATGGAGGCCATGCGCGATGCCCTGACCGGGCTGGGCAATCGCTCGCTGTTCGACGAGATGGCCCGCTCGGCATTGGAGCAGGCCCGCCGTGCCCGCGAGCGCGCCGCCCTGCTGTTCATGGACGTCGACGGCTTGAAGCCGGTCAACGACACCTACGGCCATCAGGCCGGCGACCGGCTGCTGAAGATGGTCGGCGCGCGCATCCTCACCCGGGTGCGCAAATGCGACATCCTCGCCCGCGTCGGCGGCGACGAGTTCGCCGCCCTGCTGCCGCGCATCGACGAGCCCAAGACCGCGGTGCGTGTGGCCCGCGATATCGAGGCGGCGGTCACCCAGGCGCCCTACCGCATCGGCGACCACGACATCCGCGTCGGCGTCAGCCTGGGCGCGGCGATCTTTCCCGACGAGGCCGCCGACCTCGACACTCTGGTCCGC
Source organism: Magnetospirillum sp. (assembly GCA_016212565.1). Taxonomy (GTDB): domain Bacteria; phylum Pseudomonadota; class Alphaproteobacteria; order Rhodospirillales; family Magnetospirillaceae; genus JACRFY01. The sequence goes on from JACRFY010000235.1 coordinate 4,564, forward strand.
GTTGCCGACGCCCGCATGTACCGGGTCAAAGCCCGTCGCGGCGGCCGCACCCGGCTGGGCGGCGAAATGGCCTGGCTCAGGACCCCGGCGGCCCACTAGGCAGTTCGTTGCCGAACCACACCGTGGTCTGGGGGAAGGGAAACTCGATCCCCAATTCGTCGAAGCGCCTCTTGATGCGGCGGTTGAACTCGCGCTCGACCGGCCACTGCTTGAGCGGCAGGGTCTTGAAGCGGCAGCGGATCACCACCGCCGAGGCGTCGAAGCGGACGATGCCCATCACCTCCAGCGGCTCGAGCAGCAGGGGGCCGAACGCGGCATCGGCGGCGAACTCCGCCCCCAGCGCGGCGAGCACCGCCATCACCCGGTCGCTGTCCTCGCTGTAGGCGACGCCGAGATCGAAGACGGCGAAGGCATGGCCGCGGCTGAGATTGACCACCGTGCCGACGTTGGAGAACGGGATCGTGTGCAGGCTGCCGCTGAGGTCGCGCAGCTTGATGGTGCGGATGGTCATCTGCTCGACCATGCCGCCATGACCGTCGAGCTTGACCACGTCGCCGACCGAGATGGTGTTCTCGAACAGGATGAAGGCGCCGGTGATGACGTCCTGGACCAGCTTCTGCGAGCCGAAGCCGATGGCGATTCCCACCACGCCGGCACCGGCCAGCAGGGGGGCGATGTTGACCCCCAGTTCGGACAGGACGATCAGCACCACCATCGCCACCAGCAGCGCCAGCACCGCGTTGCGGGCCAGCGGCAGCAGGGTGCGGGCGCGGGCGGCGCGGCAGTCGCCCCAGCACTCGGCGCTGTCGAGATTGGACAGCACCCGGGTGATGGCTCCCGAGATCACCAGCCATGCCACCGCAGCCGCCACCAGCACCCCGGCGATGGTCAGGCCGGAGGCGAACACCCGTTGACCGGCATCGGTGGCCATCCAGGCGATACCGTGCAATCCCCACACCCGCAGCAGGCCCAGCAGCGCCGCCACCAGGACCGCGGCGCTGACCAGTCCGTGCATGGCCGGCGGCAGGCGGCTGGTCCGGGCGCTGCGGCCGATGGCCAGGCCGCAACCGCACAGGCGGTCGAGCAGGCGGCCGGCCAAGGCCGTCGCCGCCAGAATCAAGGCGCTGGCGAGCATGAGCCCGGCCAGCCGTTCGCTGCCGCCGGCGGCCGGCACCAACGAGACCGCATCGTCCGGAGCCGGTGCGGCGGCCGCCTCGTTCCCGGCGGCGAGCAGGGTCTTGAGCTGGCGCACCAGGGCATTGCGGGCCTGCTCGTCCTCCAGGGTCGCCACCAGCCGTTCGATCCGATGCGAGTCGGCCGCCGGGCTCTCGGCGGCTCCGGCGGGCCGGAGCAGAGACAGGGCGAGCAGCAGGGCAACAAGGGCGGAACGAACGGACATGGCGGACTCGCGGTGGAAGGACCCCGAAGCGGATACCGTGCCATCTTGACCAAAGTGAGGCGCAAAGGGGAGCTCTCTCGAACGGGTAACGCGCTATCGCCAATGCCTGCTTGCCCGCGGCGCCCCGGTCGGGCGAGCCTTTCCCCCTCCATCGCCGCCGGAGAGGAGGATCATGGGCAGGGCAGCATACGAACAGGACATGAAGCAACGCCTGCGCGACCTCGGCTTGCAGATCGAGAGCGTGCGGGCGCGGCTCGGCCGCAGCGGCGATCCGCGCCTGACCGGGGCCTTGGCCACCCAACTGGAGTTCCTGGCCGATCGGCGCCGCGGGGTGTCGGAGAAACTTGCCGCTTTGCGCGACGAGCCCGACGGCACGTGGGACGACCTCAAGGCCGAGGTCGACGACGCCTGGGACGCCCTGGTGCAGGAATTCGAGGAAAGCGTCGCCAGCCTGGCCTGACCGGACCCCTTATCCACAACAATTGCGAAGTAGGCAGGTACTGGAGCCTTGCGTCGCCTAGGGGGCTATGGTTACCTACCGATTGTGCAAAGGGGGTAGGTCGGCCACAAGCCTTTGATTATGGCCGGCCCTCGAAGCGATAGCCTGCCATTGGAGGGCCAAGGCATGTCGATTTCTCTCGTCTACGAGGACGAGCCCGTTCCCAACCCTTTGGATCTCGTCGAGCAGATCGTCACCGCCAACGATTGGGCGTTCGACCGCCGCTCCGACGAGGAGCTGGCGGTTGAGGTGCCGGGCAAGTGGTGCAACTACAGCCTCTATTTCGCGTGGCGCGAAGACATGGGGGCGATGCACTTCACCTGCGCCTTCGACATGAAGGTGCCGGGGCCCAAGCGCTTGGTCATCTGCGAGCTGTTGGCGATGGTCAACGAGAAGCTGTGGCTGGGCCATTTCGGTCTGTGGGAGGAGGAGGGGGCGCCGATGTTCCGCCACACCTCGCTGCTGCGCGGGGCGATCGGCTTTACTCACGAGCAGGTCGAGGATCTGGTCGACATCGCCGTCTCGGAATGCGAGCGCTTCTATCCCGCCTTCCAGTTCGTCATCTGGGGCGGAAAATCGGCGCGGGAAGCGGTGGCGGCGTCGTTGCTGGAGACCGTCGGCGAAGCGTGACGGGACGTCAAAGGGGGGGGTGGAATGACCAGAGTGCTGTTGGTCGGATGCGGCAAGATGGGCTCGGCCCTGCTGGCGGGCTGGCTCGACCGCGGGCTCGACCCCGCCGGGGTGGTGGTGGTCGAGCCGCAGGCGGGCGCGTTGCCGTCCGGCGTGCTGGTGGTGGCCGCCGCCGACGCGGTACCGCAGGCCTTCCGGCCCGACGTGGTGGTGCTGGCCACCAAGCCGCAGGTGATGGCGACGGCGGCGGCGCCCTATGCCCGCTACCGCGACGCGGTGTTCCTGTCCATCGCCGCCGGCAAGACCCTGGCCTTCTTCGAGGCCATCTTCGGCGCCGACGCGGCCATCGTGCGGGCGATGCCCAACACGCCGGCGGCGGTGCGCCGCGGCGTCACCGTCTGCGTCCCCAATGCCCGCGTCGACACCGCCCGCCGCGCCGCCTGCCAGATCCTGCTCGAAGCGGTCGGCGAGGTGGCGTGGATCGCCGACGAGGGAGCGATGGATGCGGTGACGGCGGTGTCCGGCTCCGGCCCCGCCTATGTGTTCCTGCTCGCCGAGACCCTGGCCGCCGCCGGTGTCGCGGCCGGGCTGCCCGAAGAGCTGGCCATGCGCCTGGCGCGCGCCACCGTCGCCGGGTCCGGGGAATTGCTCCATCAGGCCAGCGAGAGCGCCGCCCAGTTGCGCATCAACGTCACCAGCCCCGGCGGGACCACCGCCGCGGCGCTGGCGGTGCTGATGGCCGAACCCGGGTTGGGAACGCTGATGGGCGCGGCGATCGCCGCCGCGACCCGGCGGTCGAGGGAACTGGCGTCGTAATCGTCCTCCCTTGTCCGTCATCCCCGCGAAGGCGCTACGGCATCCACACATCTCTATTTGGTTTTGCCGCGACCCCAGAATAATCGTCATGCCCGGACTTGATCCGGGCATCCACGTCTTTCCGCATGACGATCCTTGTCGAAAGCGGCACCACGTGGATGGCCGGGTCAAGCCCAGCCATGACGGCAATTCCTTGATTTAAAATGACAAAATGTGTGAATGCCGTAGCGCCTTCGCGGGGATGACGACCCTGTTTGTGAGACCGCATTCCTTCACCCGATGACCCTGGTCTCGAAGGACGAGGCCTCCCCGGCCCGGATGTCGCAACGCTCACGCGTCCGGGCGAGAGACGGCCTTTGCCAGCGGCAGGAACTCGGCCACCACCCGCTCGTAGAGGGCGCGCTTGAAGGGCACGATCAGGCCGGCCACCGCGGCCAGCGGCATCCACTGCCAGGTGGAGAATTCGGGGTGGGCGGTGTCGAGATCGATGTCGCTGTCGCGGCCGGTGAAGCGGGCGGCGAACCATTTCTGGCTCTGGCCGCGGAAGCGGCCCTTCCACACCCGGTCGGCGAGGTCCGGCGGCAGGTCGTAGGCGATCCAGTCGCGGCTTTCGGCGATGATCTCGGCCTGGTCGGTGCCGATTTCCTCCTTCAGCTCGCGCAGCACTGCCTGAAGCGGGGTCTCGCCCGCGTCGATGCCGCCCTGGGGGAACTGCCAGGCCGGCTCGGCGCTGTCGATGCGCTGGGCGGTGAAGACCAGGCCGGCGGCATTGAAGAGGACGATGCCGACCCCCAGGCGATAGGGCCGCTCGGCCACGGGAACCAGAGTCCTCATTTTCCCTCCGCCATCCGCGCCACCGCCGAGGCGGGGGCCGCCGAGACCTGTTCCTGCGGCAGGCGGGTCAGCCATGCCGCCAGCCGCTCCAGGCTGGCCGGCCGCGCCGACACCGTCACCACGGCGCGATTTTGCAGCCGCACCGTCGCCAGCACCTGGCCCAGGCGGGCGTCGATGGCGTCGCGGAATCCGTCCTGGTCGGCCACGGCGGTGATGCTGGCCGCGGCGGGGACCTTGGCGCCGCTCAACACGCCGTCGCCGATGTACAGCAGGCCGCGCTCGCGCAGGGCGATGAAGGCTTGTCCCAGTTGCGAACTGCCGGCCAGCCGTCCGCCGACGGCGACCACGCCGGTATAGCCGGTGGCGCGGCCCAGCACCGCCTCCAGCCGCGTCTGCACCTCTTCGGCGCTGGACGACGCCAGCAGTGCCTGCGGGCCGGGATCGCGGGCGGGGAAGCCGGCCGGCTCGACCGGCAGCATCAGCAGCACCTCGTGGCCGGCATCGCGGGCCTTCTTGACCCATTTGTCGAGCCCGCCGGCATAGGGGCTGAAGGCCAGGGTGACCTCGGCCGGCAGGCGGGCGATGGCCGCCTCGGTGGCGGCGCGGTCGAGGCCGAGATCGGTGACGATCACCGCCACCCGCGGCCACTCGGCGGGGCCGTTGAAGGGGCGGGCATAGATCTGCCACGGCTGGCGGCCGTCGGCGGCGATCACCGGCAGCGACCCGCGCAACAGCTCCTTGACCGGGGCGGGCGGCAGCGGCTTGGCCCCGCCGTGC
>JACRFY010000236.1 GCA_016212565.1 Magnetospirillum sp.
ATCGTCATCGGCATCGCCGCCGCCGCCATTCTGCGCATCGTCTTCGCCGGCTTCACCGTGCAACTGCTGCAGATCGTCGGTCTGATGCTCGCCGGTGGGCTGCTGCTGCTGTGGGTGTCGTGGAAGCTGTGGCGCGAGTTGCGCCGCGGCGCCGAGGAGGAGCGCGCCGAAGCTCAGGCGGAAGCGGTCCTGGAGGGCGAGGACCTGCCGGCCGCCACCCCCGCCAAGGGCTTCCGCGACGCCGTGACCCAGATCGTCATCGCCGACGTGTCGATGTCGCTCGACAACGTGCTGGCGGTTGCCGGGGCGGCCCGCGAGCATCCGATGGTCCTGGTGATCGGCCTCGCCCTGTCGGTGGCGCTGATGGGCATCGCCGCCGAACTGGTGGCCCGCCTGCTGCACCGCCACCGCTGGATTGCCTATGTCGGACTGGCGATCATCCTGTTCGTCGCCCTGCGCATGATCTGGGACGGCACCCCGCCGCTGCTGGCGCTGGCCGCGGGGAGCAGTTAACGCCGCACCGCCGCCTCGGCCGCCATCGGGTCGCCGGCGGCGAGCGCCGCCCGCAATGCGCGGTCCGCCTCATCGCGCGCCGCGCGGTCCGCCTCGTCGCGCGCCGACGGACTCGCCCCCCGATCCACGGGCCGGACGAGCGCCGCGAGGCGCTGCTCGATGCCGAGGACCAGATCGGCCAAGGCCCGGTTGCCGGAGCCGGCGCGCATCGCCTGGCGGACCTCCGCCACCGCCAGCGTCGCCATCGCCTGCCGCTCGACCGGTCCCATGCGCCGCGCCGCCAGGCGGGCGCAGACGGCGTCCAGCTCCATCAGGCACTCGGCAAGGTCGAGCGGTGCCGTCACCGCTCCCGCCACCACTTCGATGCTGCGATGGGCACCGACGCTGCGGGCCAATCCCATCGCCACCAGTTGCCCGTAGGCCTCGCGCACCGGCGTGCGAGAGCAGCCCAGCGCGGCGGCGATTTCCATCTCGGTGAGTTTGGTCCCTGCCGGCAGCTCGCCGTCGACGATGCGCCGGATCAGCCACCCTCGCACCCGCTGGGCCTGGGTCGTCTTCTGCGTGTCTGATCGACTTGTCTTGCTCGCCATCACCTCTTCCAGCATATGGTCACATGCCACGAGAAGAATAATATCACATTTCAACTCGCTTTAGTAGCGCCTTCTCCGCCGCATCTGCGCCCCCGTGCGGGGCAATGGCAGTTCGCCTTTCAGGATTGCAGGGCGGCCGGACGCCTGGCCGATCACCCCGCCCCGGACCCGACACGCGAATCCTAATCCTTTATTAAGCCGGCATTGCGAATATCGCAGTCTGAGAGGGATTTCACCTTCGTCTGTCCTGGTGTATAAAGCCGCCAGCGCGGGGCACCGGCCGTAAGGGGGGGGGAGTAGGCGTACCCATGCCGACAGGGGGATTAGGCGCTTGAGACGACCACCAAACGCGAGACTGGCGCTGGCGCTTGTGCTGGTGGCGTTTGCGGTGGTGTGCGCCGGCCCCACGGCCGCGCAAACGTTGGGCGACGACCTTGAGGATCTGCTGATCAACCATCCGCTGATCAAGGCCAAGACCAAGGCCGTCAACTCGGCGGGGGAAGGCGTCGACGTCGCCCGCTCGGGCTATTTTCCCACCGTCAAGGTGACCGGCGACAGCGGCCCCGAATACGTCGACAGCCCGTCCCGCCGCTCCACCGAGGGCCACCGCTTCTACAAGGGGCGCGAGACCGCCGGCATCACCATCACCCAGAAGGTGTTCGACGGCTTCACCACCGGCTCGGCGGTCGATGCCGCCAAGATCTCCAAGGAAGCGGCGGGCGCCGACCTGCGCACCAATCGCCAACTGACCCTGTTCGAGGGCGTGACCGCCTATTTGTCGGTGTTGCGCTACACCAAGCTGATCGGCCTGGCGCGCGAGAGCGAGCGCAATGTCCAGGCCCAGCAGAACCTTGAGGACGAGCGGGTGACCAAGGGCGCCGGCATCGCCTCGGACGTGCTGGCGGCCAAGCAGCGCCTGCAATTGGCCAAGGAAGCGCGAGTCCGCTACGAGGGCGAGTTCCATACCGCCACCGCCAAATATACCCAGGTGTTCGGCCGCGCCCCCGATACCGCCCGCCTGACCGATCCGCCGGTGCCCGAGGACCTGCTGCCGCGCAGCCTGGAGGAGGCGCTCGACATCGCCCGCCAGGAGAACCCGCAGGTCGAAGCGGCAATCCGGCAGATGGAACTGACCGACGAGAAGCGCCGCGGCGCCGAGGGCGGCTTCTATCCCACCATCGACCTCGTCGGGGCCGCCAATTACGAGAACGACAAGAACGCCACCGTCGGTGTCCGCCGCGACTGGTCGCTGCTGGTCAAGGCGAGTTGGGAATTGTTCGCCGGGCTCAAGACCGCCTCTCAGGTCGCCCAGGCCTCGTTCGACCACGCCGCCAGCAAGGACAGCCACCTGCACATGACCCGCAAGGTGGCCGAGCAGGTGCGCACCACTTGGTACCGCCTGTCGATCGCCCGCGAGCGCATGGCGCTGCTCGACAATGCCGCGGTGCTGGCCGAGGAAGTGTGGGAAGCGCGCAAGAAGCAGCGCGAAGCCGGCAAGGCGACCGTCCAGGAAGTGCTGGACGAGGAAACCAAGATCTACGATTCCCGCATCGCCCATGCCGGGGCCTATTTCGACATGCTGCAATCGTCCTACGAATTGCTGCAGGCCATCGGCCGCCTGGAAGCCGAGACTCTGGCCGAACCGGCAACAACCGCCCGACGGTAGGGAACCGGTCTATCCCCGCACCAGCCCGACCAAGCCGATGAACGCCGGATGGGGATGGATCACCAGCCAGGTGGGGATGGGGGCGAGATAGGCCTGGAAGCGGCCCTTGGCCTCGAACCGACGGCGGAAGGCGGAGGCGGCGAAGGCATCGGCCATCCGCGGCAGGATGCCGCCGGCGACGAACACGCCGCCACGGGCGCCCATGGTCAGCGCCAGATTGCCGGTCACCGTGCCCAGCATGGCAAAGAAGGTATCCAGCGCCTCGCGGCACAGCGGGCAGCTGTTGTCGAGGCCGCGCTGCGAGATGGCGTCCGGGGTGGTATAGGCGGCGGAGCGGTTGCCGAGCGCCGCCACCGCCTCGTAGAGATGCACCAGCCCCGGCCCGGACAAGACCCGCTCGGCGGAGACGTGGTCGATGCGGGCGCGCAGATAGGACAACAGCGCGCTGTCGCGCTCGTCGGCGGCCGGCATGGTGATATGCCCGCCCTCGGTGGCCAGAGCCACCCACGAGCCATCCGCCGCCGGCACCAGTCCCGACACGCCCAACCCGGTGCCCGGCCCCAGCACGGCGATGGGCGTCTTCGGCACCGGCTCGCCGCCCCCCAGCTTGCGCAGGTCCTCGGGCGCCAGATGGCGCACCGACAGGGCCACGGCGGTGAAATCGTTGACCACGTCGAGGCGCCGGAAGCCCAGACGCTGCCGCGTCTCCTCGACCGAAAAGCCCCACGGCGAATTGGTGAGATCGATGCGGTCGCCGGAAATCGCCGAGGCCACCGCGAAGGCGGCCCGCGTCACCGTCCCCGCCGGCCGGACCGCGGCCAGATAGGCTTTCGCCGCCTCGGCCGGGCCGTGGTAGTCGGCACAGCGCATGGTCATCGGCTCCAGCGGCGGCCCCTCGGCCTCGACCACGGCGAAGCGGACGTGAGTCCCGCCGATATCGGCGATCAGGGCGGCGGCATCGGACATGGGGGCGGACTCCGGCACGGATTCTACGGACGGATGGGGAACACTTAGGTCGGCCGCCGTCCGTTTCCACCCGTCTGGGGCACCAGGGCGCGGTACAGCTCGACATAGCGCATCGCCGACTTGTCCCAGCTGAAATCCTGGAATACGCACGTCGACTGCACCCGTCGCCACTGATCGGGCTGACGATAGAGGGCCACCGCCCGCTCCAGACACCACTGAAAAGCCCCGGCATTGGCGTGCTCGAAGGTGAAGCCGGTCGCGGTGCCGGTCATCAGGCTGTCGTAGCCGGCATCGATCACCGTATCGGCCAGGCCGCCGGTGGTGTGGACCACCGGCAGGGTGGCATAGCGGAAGGCGTAGAACTGGGTCAGCCCGCACGGCTCGAAGCGCGACGGCATCAGCATCAGGTCGCCGGCCGCCATCAGCCGGTGGGCCAGCGCCTCGGAATAGCCCAGCGAGGCCGCCACCTGCCGCGGGTTGTTGGCGGCGGCGGCGCGGAAGGCGTCCTCGTAGGTCTTGTCGCCGCTGCCGACCAGGGCCAACTGGCAGCCCTGGCGCAGCATCGCCGGCAGCACCGACAGCACCAGATCCATGCCCTTGATGTCGTTGAGACGGCTGACGACCACCAGCAACGGCGCAGCGGCATCCTCGGCCAGCCCCAACTGACGCTGCAACGCCAGCTTGTTGGCCGCCTTGCCCGCCACCAGGTCGGCGGCGGTGTAATGGTGCTCGATGAAGGGATCGGCATGGGGATTCCACACCGCGTAGTCGGCGCCGTTGAGGATCCCGGCCAGATCGGCGGCACGCTCGGCCAGCAGCCCTTCCAGGCCGCAGCCGGCGGGGCTGGTCTGGATTTCCTTGGCATAGCGCGGCGAGACCGTGGTGATGCGGTCGCTGAAGGCCAGCGCCGCCTTCAGGAACGACAGCGAATCGTAGAACTCGAAGCCGCCGATGGTGAACATGTCCCATGGCAGTCCCAGCCGCGGCACCGCGTCCTTGGGAAACAGGCCCTGGTAGGCGATGTTGTGGATGGTGAAGACGGTCGCCGGCCGTTCGGCCGAATCCCACGCCTTCAGATAGGCGGCGGCGAGGCCGGCCTGCCAGTCGTTGGCATGCAACACCTGCGGACGCCACTTGATCGGACTGGCCTCGGTCGACAGGTGCGCCGCCGCCCACGACAGCAGGCCGAAGCGCAGCGCGTTGTCGACATGATCCGCCCCCGCTTCGTCCTGGTACGGCCCGCCGGGGCGGTCGTAGAGCACCGGGCAGTCGAGCAGCCACACCGGCACGCCGGATTCGGGCAGCTTGGCCGAGACCAGCCGCGCCTCGCCGCCCACCGCCAGGGGATCGCCCAGGGTGGCGACCACCCGCTTGCCCTCGACCGCGGCCAGCGCCTGGGGATAGCCGGGCAGCAACACGCGGACGTCGACGCCCGCCTTCATCAGCGCCGCCGGAAGCGCGCCGGAAACGTCGGCCAGGCCGCCGGTCTTGATCAGCGGGTAGACCTCGGAGGAAACGAACAGCACGCGCATGGATCAGCGCCCCTCGACGGCCGCAGTAGTTCGGAACCCGAGCCTAGCCCAACCCCGGACGAAGCGGAAGCACATTGGCGGTAGCCCCCTCCGCATCGCCAAGGAATTGAACGCCGCCTCGCCATGTGGTGTTGTGCCGCGGCGGAAGATATGGCACGGTCCCGCCGGAATGCTGGAAAATGCCGCAGCCGCCGTGGAGCGATGGAATGTTCGATCATTCGAAGCCAACCGGAACTCTCGACCTCGAAGTTAACCTGCGGTTGCGGCGCACCCTGGCCCTGGTCTTGGCGGGAGGACGCGGTTCGCGCCTCGGCGCCCTGACCGACTGGCACGCCAAGCCGGCCATCCCCTTCGCCGGCAAGTTCCGCATCATCGACTTCACCTTGTCCAACTGCATCAATTCCGGCATCCGCCGCATCGGTGTGCTGACGCAGTACAAGGCCCACTCGCTGATCCAGCACATCCAGCGCGGCTGGGGCTTTCTGCGCGGCGAATTCAACGAATTCATCGAGTTGCTGCCCGCCCAGCAGCGCATCACCGGCGAGAACTGGTACAAGGGCACCGCCGACGCCGTCTTCCAGAACCTCGACATCATTCGCGAGCACAAGCCGGAATACGTGCTGGTTCTGGCCGGCGACCACGTCTACAAGATGGATTACGGCCTGATGTTGGCCCACCACGTCAAGTCGGGGGCCGAGGTCACCGTCGCCTGCCTGGAAGTGCCTCTCGCCGAGGCGCGCGGCTTCGGCGTGATGGCGGTCGACGACAAGGACCACGTCATCCGCTTCGACGAGAAACCGGCCAACCCGCAGCCGATTCCCGGCAAGCCGGCCCTGGCCCTGGCCAGCATGGGCATCTACATCTTCAACGCCCAGTTTCTCTACGACCGCCTGGTCCACGATTCCAGCCAGTCGCTCACCGAACACGATTTCGGCAAGAACATCATCCCCGGCCTGGTCGGCCGGGCCAAGGTGGTGGCCCACCGCTTCCAGAATTCCTGCGTCATGCACGAGGGCGCCAAGGAGCATTACTGGCGCGACGTCGGCACGCTCGACGCCTATTGGGAGGCCAACCTCGACCTCACCACGGTGACGCCGCACCTCAATCTCTACGACACCAACTGGCCGATCTGGACCTATCAGGCCCAATTGCCGCCGGCCAAGTTCGTCTTCGACGCCGACAACCGGCGCGGCATGGCGGTGGATTCGATGGTGTCGGGCGGCTGCATCATCTCCGGCGCCACCGTGCGGCGCTCGCTGCTGTATTCGAACGTTCGCGTCAACAGCTATTGCCTGGTCGAGGATTCGGTGGTGCTGCCCAACGTCGACATCGGCCGCCACGCCCGACTGAAGCGCTGCATCGTCGATCAGGACTGCATCATTCCCCCCGGCCTGGTGATCGGCGAGGATCCGGAACTCGACGGCCAGCGGTTCTACCGCAGCGAGAAAGGCATTACCCTGGTCACCGCGGAAATGCTCTCGGCGCTGGAGACATAGCAGACGATACCATCGGGGGAAACGAACGGCAGCGGCACGGTCGACGGATGTGTGCTAGACTGGCCTATCGTTTGATGTGGTGGTCGCGCATGCAGTGGTTGCTGGCAATCATTCGAACTGGTCTCGCGCTTTCGGTGCTTTTCGCCCCGCGGCTGGGGGTGGCCGATCCGTTGCGGCTCTCCACCGGCATGCGCGAACCGTGGACCAATGCCGACGGCACCGGCTTTACCGACCTGGTGATCAAGGAGGCCTTCCGCCGCCTCGACATTCCGGTGGAGGTGGTGGTCAATTTCGCCGCCGCCCGCGCGTTGGCCTTGGCCGACGAAGGCGTCGACGATGGCCTGACCGCCCGGATCGCCGGCCTGGAGAAGGACTATCCGAACCTGCTGCGGGTGCCGGAAAAGATCTTCGACAACGATTTCGTCGCCGCCTCGCTCTCCCCCTCCCCGCCCTCCCCCTCTCCGCGCCCCGATCCCGCCCCCGGCTGGGACGGCCTGAGCCCCTACAGCGTCGCCTACATTCTCGGCTGGCAGGTGTTCGACAACAACCTCAAGCCGGTGCGCGAGGTGACCCACGCCAAGGACTCGGCGCAGTTGCTCGGCCTGCTGAAGGCCGGACGGGCGGAGGTGATCCTCCACGAGCGCTGGCAGGCGCTGTGGCATGCCCGCCAGCAGGGCATCACCATCCACATCCACGAGCCGCCCCTGGCCCGGGTGCCGATGTATGCCTACCTGCACAAGCGCCACGCCGGCCTGGTCGACCGCCTGAGCCGCGAGCTGACGGCGATGAAGGCGGACGGCACCTATCAGATGCTGGCGGAACGCGCCTTCGGCGGCCTCGGCGTGCGTGTCGTCCTGTTCCGATGAGCGCGCCGGCCACCGCTTCAGTCCGTCGGCCGGTTGCACGCCGCCTGATGACGCTGCTGGGGGCCTTCGCCTGCCTGTCCGGTCTGCTGGCCAGCGCGCTGCAGATCGGCATCGAATATGACCGCGATGTCGGACGCCTGCATGGCCGGCTCGACCAGATCGAGGCGGGGTATCTCGACAGCATCCGCGAGACGGTCTGGCTTCAGGACACCGAGCGGCTCGGCCTGCTGGTCATGGGCATCCACAGCTTGCCCGATCTCGCCCTGGTCGAGGTGCGCGACCAGGGCGGTGCCGTGCTGGCGACGGCCGGAATCCCGGAGCCGGGCCCCACCCTGGTTCGCCGATCGCCGCTCGAATATCGGTACGACGGCCGCATGATCGCCATCGGCACGATGACGGTGACGGCCCGGCTGTCCGGCCTGCACACCCGCGCCGTCGAGCGGGCCTGGCTGGTGGTCGGCATCACCGTGGTGCTGGTGCTGGCGGCCTCGGCCTTCCTGTATCTGGCCGTGCACCATCTGGTTACCGGGCGCCTGCAACGCCTGGCCCGTCTGGCCCGCACGCTCGGGCACCAGGGATTGTCCGAGCCGCTGCCGGAGGCGACCGCCGCCCTCGGCCGCTCCGATGCCGCCGACGAGTTTTCCGACCTCGCCCATGCGTTCGACGACATGGGCCGCCGCCTGCGCCAGTCGTTCGTCGCCCTTCAGGACAGCGAGGCCCGCTACCGCGATCTGTTCACCGGTTCGCCGGTCGCCCTGTGGGAGGAGGATTTCTCCGCGGTCAAAGAGGCCCTCGACGGCTTGCGCCCGACCGTGTCCGATCTCGACGCCCATCTCGACGCCGCCCCCGAGACCGTGGCGCGCCTGGCCGCGCAGGTGCGGATCCTCGACGTCAACGAGGCGACGTTGGCGCTGCATCGGGCGAATTCGAAGCAGGACTTGCTGACCGGCCTGCCCTCCACCTTCACCGCGCGCTCGCTGGCCTCGTTCCGCCGCGAATTGCTGGCCATCTGGCACGGCGAGACCGAGCTGACCCTGGAATCCGAGGTCATGACTCTCGACGGCGACCCGCGTCAGGTGGTGGTGCGCTGGTCGGTGCCCCCCGATTGTCACGACACCCTGGCCCGCGTGTTCGTCGCCCTCGACGACATCACCGAGCGCAAGGCGGCCGAGACCACCCTGGCCATCACCGTCGAGAAGTTGATGCAGGCCAACAGCGAGTTGGAGCGCTTCACCTGGGTCGCCGCCCACGACCTCCAGGAGCCGGTGCGCAACGTCGTCAGCTTCGCCCAGTTGCTGGAACGCCACCTCGGCCCGACGCTCGATGCCGAGGCGAAGGAGTTCCTCGCCTACCTCCAGGCGGCGGCCATGCGCATGCACCAGCAGACCGCGGGGCTGCTGACCTATTCCCGGGCCGGCGGTTCGGCGCGGCCATTCGAGCCGGTCGACATGAACCGCGCCCTCGCCTCGGCGATGGCCGCCCTGGCGGCACCGATCGCCGAGGCCAACGCCACGGTGGAGGCCGGGCCGCTGCCCACCGTCTCGGGAGATCCGGTGCTGTTGGCCGATCTGTTGCGGGATCTGCTGTCCAACGCCGTCAAGTTCCGCCGCCCGGATGCGGCGCCGGTGATCCGCATCGGCGCCGAACCCTCGCCCAGCGGCTGGGCCTTCTCCATCGCCGACAACGGCATCGGCTTCGACGCCCGCTTCGCCGGCGAGATCTTCGTCGTCTTCCGTCGCCTCCACGGCCCCGACCGCTACCCCGGCGCCGGCATCGGCCTGGCCACCTGCCGGCGCATCGTCGAGCGCCACGGCGGGCGAATTCGCGCCGAATCGACGCCGGGCACCGGAACCACCATCACCTTCACCCTGCCCGCCGACACGATGACACACCCGACACCAGCCTCGGCTTGACCTGGGGGGATGCAGGCGTTAAACGGAGCCCCTTACCTCCATCCGGATACGCGCGCACATGGACAGGATCCGCATCCTCGGCGGCACGCCGCTCAAGGGCATCATCCCCATCGGCGGCGCCAAGAACGCCGCCCTGACGCTGATGCCCGCCTGCCTGCTGACCGCAGAGACGCTGACGCTGTCCAACCTGCCGCATCTGGTCGACATCACCACCATGGCCAATCTGCTCGCCCAGCACGGCGTCGGCATGGCGATGAACGGCGATGCGGCGCTGGGCGGCCACACCGGCCGCGCCCTCGAACTGACCGCGGCCGAGATCGTCAACACCACCGCGCCTTACGACCTGGTGCGGCGGATGCGCGCCTCGGTGCTGGTGCTGGGACCGCTGCTGGCCCGGTGCGGCCAGGCCCGCGTCAGCCTGCCGGGCGGCTGCGCCATCGGCACCCGGCCGGTCGACCTGCACCTCAAGGCCCTGGAGCAGATGGGCGCCCGCATCACCCTCGAAGAGGGCTACATCGCCGCCGAGGTCAACGGCCGCCTCAAGGGCGCGCACATCATCTTCCCCCAGGTGACCGTCGGCGGGACCGAGAACATCCTGATGGCCGCCACCCTGGCCGAGGGCGAGACGGTGATCGCCAACGCCGCCCGCGAGCCCGAAGTCGCCGACCTCGCCCACTGCCTGGTGGCGATGGGCGCCCGCATCGAGGGCATCGGCACCGGCACGCTGCGGGTCCAGGGCGTCGAGGCGCTGCACGGCGCCCTCTATTCGGTGGTCCCCGACCGCATCGAGACCGGGTCCTACGCGGTGGCCGCCGCCATCACCCGCGGCGACGTCGAACTGACCGGCACCCGCATCGACCTGATGGAATCGGTGATCAAGATCCTGCGCGATTGCGGCGTGCTGGTCGAACCGACCGCGCGCGGCATCCGCGTCTGCGCCGAAGGGGCCGAGATCGTCGGCACCGACATCATGACCGAACCCTATCCCGGCTTCCCCACCGACATGCAGGCGCAGCTGATGGCGCTGATGGCCACCGCCTCGGGGGCGTCGATGATCACCGAGACCATCTTCGAGAACCGCTTCATGCACGTTCCCGAACTGATGCGCATGGGCGCCAAGATCAATGTCCACGGCGCCTCGGCGATCGTCCGCGGCGTGCCGCGCCTGTCGGGAGCCCAGGTGATGGCCACCGACCTGCGCGCCTCGGTGTCGCTGATCCTGGCCGGCCTCGCCGCCGAGGGCGAAACGGTGGTCAACCGCGTCTACCACCTCGACCGCGGCTACGAGCGGGTGGAAGAGAAGCTTGCCGCCTGCGGCGCCCGCATCGAACGCTTCAAGGGCGACGCGGCGGAGTAATACCAGCGCGGCGCTTGAGCGAAACCCTCGCGGCATGAAGGAAACATTCATGCCGCCGGTATAACTCCACCCGGCGGATGGGCGAGCACCCGCCGGGCCGGGACGCGGGACCGGCCTATTCGGCCGCCATCCCCGCAGCGACGCTCTGCTGTGCGGTGCGCCACAATTCCCAGGGACCGGGGCCGTGGGACAGCATCGCCTCCATCTCGGTGAGGTCCTTGAAGGTGTCCACCGCCCGCCAGAAGCCCTCGTAGCGGCAGGCGGACAGGCGGTTGGCCTCGATCAGGCGCTGGAACGGCTCGACCACCAGTTCCTCGCCCTCGCGCATGGCGGCGAACACCGCCGGAGACAGCACGAAATAGCCGCCGTTGACCCAGATCTCCGCCGCCTTGACGTCGCGGATGCCGGCCACGGTGCCGTCGCCGCGCAGGTCGGCGAGATGGAAGCTGTGGCTAGGGCGCACCGCCAGGAAGGTGGCCGCCGCTCCGGTGCTGCGGTGACGTTCGACGATCCGCGGCAGCGGGCAGTCGGTAAGCCCGTCCGAGTAATTGGCGAGGAACATCTCCTCGCCGGCGACGTAGGGCTCCACCGCCTTGAGCCGCTCGCCGATGTTGGCGTGCTGTCCGGTGTCGACGAAGGTGATGCGCCAGTCGCGGATGTCCTCGCGCAGCAGCTCCACGCGCCGGCCGCCGTCGGACAGCACGAAGTCGTTGGACAACGCTTCATTGTAGCCGAGGAAGTACTCCTTGATCGCCTCGCCGCGGTGGCCGAGGCAGAGGATGAAGTCGGTATGGCCCCAATGGGCATACCAGCGCATCACATGCCACAGCAGCGGGCGATTCCTCAAGCAGGCCATCGGCTTGGGGATCTGCTGCGAATAATCGCGCATCCGCATCCCCAGCCCCCCGCAGAACAAAACGACTTTCATTGCGCTCTCCTAAAGAATGAGGCCCTCGCCGGGCGGGCGCTCCGCGCCCTTGGCCGCCGCCGCACTGGCGGCCGGTGGCGAACTCATGGCAAGGATCACGGGAACACCGCCACGTCGGGGATCGGCACCACGAAGCGGCCGCCCCACTCGCGGATGTAGCCGTGCTGGTCGACGATCTCCGGCTTCAGGTTCCACGGCAGGATCAGCAGGTAGTCGGGCTGGGTCTCGCGGATCCGCTCGGGGGCGGTGATGGGGATCCGCGTACCGGGGGTGTAGCGGCCGTGCTTGTAGGGATTGCGGTCGACCGCATAGTCGATCAGATCGCCGCGAATGCCGCAGGTGTTGAGCAGGGTGTTGCCCTTGCCCGGGGCGCCATAGGCGACGATCGACTTGCCGTACCATTTGGCGCGGATCAGGAAGTCGATCAGGTTCCACTTCGACTGCCGCACCTGATCGGCGAAGCGCGAGAATCCGGCCAGCCGGTCGAGTCCCGCCGCCGATTCCCGCCGCCGGATCGCCGCCACCGCCGCCGCGGTCGGGCGGCCGGCGTCCTCGGGACACAGGAACAGCCGCAGCGAACCGCCATGGGTCCAGATCTCCTCGACATCGAACACCCGAAGTCCGTGAGCGGCGAAGATCCGCTCGGCGGTGGTCAGCGAGAAGTAGGAAAAGTGCTCGTGATAGATGGTGTCGTACTGGTTGCCGGCGATCAGCCGCAGCAGATGCGGCACCTCGACCGTCGCCACGCCGCCCGGCCGCAGCAGCGACCTCAGCCCGGCGACGAAGTCGTTGAGATCGGGCACCTGGGCGAGGACGTTGTTGGCCACCACCAGATCGGCCTGATCGAGGTTGCCGGCGACGGCGGCGCCGAAGAAGGCGACCATGGTCGGCACCCCCTTGCCCACGGCGACGCGGGCGACGTTGGCGGCCGGCTCGATGCCCAGCACCGGAATGCGCCGGGCGATGAAGTGGGTCAGCAGGTAGCCGTCGTTGGAGGCGATCTCCACCACCCGGCTGGCCGGCCCCAGGGCAAAGCGCTCGACCATCGCGGCGGCATAGGCCTCGGCATGGGCGAGGTACGAATCCGAGTAGGACGAGAAATAGGCGTACTCGCTGAAGATGTCGACCGGACTGACATACTCCTCCAACTGCATCAGAAAGCAGCGTTCGCAGACGTGGACCTTGAGCGGATAGAACGGCTCCATGCGATTGAGCCGATCCTCGGTGAGAAAGCTCTCGCACAACGGCGACATGCCGAGATCGACCACCTCGGCCAGTGTCCCACCGCAGAAACGGCAGCCGGCGTGTTCCTTGTCCTGCACGACACGGTCCCTCCTCGCAGCCCCGATGCCTAGGCATTTAGGCCGCCTTCCCGACCGAACGGCAGCGGACAAACGTCGATAGCCCCGATTCCCGGCCCCCTCCCCGGAAAGCCGAAGGCGTTATCCCGCTGATCGATTTCGCGACCCGCCGCGGCGCACCATTGTTGGCAAAGGCAACGCGACCGGGAGCGAACCATGCGAGTGGCGGTGATCGGAACCGGATATGTCGGCCTGGTGACCGCGGCGGGACTGGCGGCCGTCGGCCACCGCGTCACCTGCGTCGACACCGTGGCGGAGCGGGTCGCGGCGGTGGCCGCCGGGCAGACGCCGATCCACGAGCCGGGTCTGCCGCCGCTGGTGGCCAGCACCGTCGCCGGCGGCCGGCTCGGCGCCACCGGCGATCTCGCCGCCGCGGTCGCCGCCGCCGAGTTGACCCTGATCGCCGTCGGCACCCCCGAGGCCAACGGGGCCATCGACCTCGCGGCGGTGACCGCCGCCGCCGCCGCCGTCGGAGCCGCCTTGCGCGGACGCAACGATTTCCCCGTGGTGGCGGTGAAGAGCACCGTGGTCCCCGGCACCACCGCCGGACGGGTTCGCGAAGAACTCGAATCCGCCTCGGGACTGGCGGCCGGCGAGGGCTTCGGCCTGGCCGCCAACCCGGAATTCCTCAGCCAGGGGTCGGCGGTGGCCGACGTGCTCGCCCCCGACCGCATCGTCGTCGGTCAGTGGGACCGTCATTCGGGCGACGTGCTGCAGGACCTTTACGCCCCCTTCCCCGCCCCGCTGCTGCGGATGGCGGTGGCCGAGGCGGAGATGGTCAAGTACGCCGCCAACGCCCTGCAGGCGACCCTGATCAGCTTCGCCAACGAGATCGCCGGCCTGTGCGAGGCCGTCCCCGGCATCGACCAGCGGGCGGTGATGGCGGCGGTGCATGCCGCCCGCATGCTCGACGGCGGCGACGGCAAGCGCGCCGGCGCCACCGCGTTCCTCAACGGCGGCATCGGCTTCGGCGGCAGTTGCTTCCCCAAGGACCTGGCCGCCCTGGCCCATTGGGCGCGCGGCCTCGGCTGCCCGGTGCCGCTGGTCGATGCGGTGCGCGCGGTCAACGCCGCCCGCCCCGGCCGGGTGGCGGCCTTGCTGGCCGACGCCCTCGGCGGGTTGGAGGGGCGGCGGGTGGCGGTGCTGGGCCTCGCCTTCAAACCGGCCACCGACGACCTTCGCGCCTCGCCGGGACTGGCGCTGGCCCATCATCTGGCCGCCCAGGGGGCAGAGGTGGTGGTCCACGACCCGTTGCCGTCGGTGCGTTCGCGCCCCCTGGCCCTGGCGGTCGCCGAGACCGCCGAAACCGCGCTCGCCGGCGCCGACGCGGCGGTGATCGCCACCGCCTGGCCCGAGTATCGCGGCTGGGCGTGGCCCGCCCTGGCCGGGCTGATGCGCCGCCCGCTGCTGGTCGACGGCCGCGGGCTGCTCGCCGGCCTGTCGCTGCCGCCGCCGCTCCGCGTTCTGCCCATCGGCCGCTACCCCGTCCCCGTTCCGTCGCAAGAGGAGCTGTCATGATCACCGCGATCATCCGCGAAGACGCCGAAGCGGTCGCCGCCAACCTCGGCCGCCTGCTCGATCCGCTGGCGGGGTCGAGCGTCTTGGTCACCGGCGCCGCCGGCTTCCTCGGCAGCTTCTTCCTCGACGTCCTCGACGCCTTCAACCGCACCTGGCCGGACCGTCCGGCGCGGGTGCTGGCGCTGGACAGCTTCATGGTCGGCCCCTCGACGCGCATCGCCCATCTGCTCGAACGCCCGTGGCTGACCTGCCGTCACTGCGACATCTCCGCCGGCACCGGGCTGGACATCGCCCCCGACTGGATCATCCATTGCGCCTCGATCGGCTCGCCGATCATCTACCGCGCCAACCCGCTGACGGTGATCGCCGCCAATGTCCAGGGGACCTGGAACGTGCTCGAACTGGCGCGCCGGGGCAGCCGCGGGGTGCTGCACCTGTCCTCGTCCGAGGTCTACGGCGATCCGCGGCAGGTGCCAACCCCCGAGGGCTATACCGGCAACGTCTCCTTCACCGGCCCGCGGGCCTGCTACGACGAGAGCAAGCGCCTGAGCGAGACCCTGTGCGCCACCTATGTCCGCCTCCACCGCACCCCGGTCAAGACGGTGCGGCCGTTCAACGTCTACGGCCCCGGCCAGCGGCTCGACGACGGGCGCATCATCCCCGACCTGCTGCGCGGCGCCCTGGCCGGCGGGCCGCTGACCCTGTTCTCGGACGGGGCCGCCACCCGGTCGTTCTGCTACGTCGCCGACTTCGTCGAAGCCAGCCTGATGCTGCTGATGATGCCCGAGGCCGACGGCGAAGCCTTCAACGTCGGCAACGCCGAGGAAGTGACCATCGCCGACGCCGCCCGCACCATGGCCCAGGTGGCCCGCCGCCCGCCGCTGGCGGTGACCTTCGGTACCAGTCCCGACGGCGCCTTCCTGGTCGACAACCCGCAACGGCGCTGCCCCGACCTGACCAAGCTGCACCGCCTGACCGGGTGGACCGCCCGGGTGCCCCTGGCCGAGGGGTTGGGGCGCAGCCTCGCCTCCTACCGCCAGGAATCGGCGGCCCTGGCCAAGCGAGCCTAGCCATGCTGCCGCTTCGCGTCGCCCCGGACCCCACCCGCCCCTTCCGCCTGCTGTGCCTGGGGGCCCATGCCGACGACATCGAGATCGGCTGCGGCGGCACCGTGCTGCAACTGCTGGAAACCCTGCCCGGCGTCGAGGTGCGCTGGGTGGTGTTCACCGGCACCCCCACCCGCCATGCCGAGGCGCGCGCCTCGGCCGAGCTGTTCCTGACCCGGGCGGCCGCGTCGCGCGTCGACCTGCTGTCGTTCGGCGAGAGTTTCCTGCCCCAGCAATGGGGGGCGGTGAAGGAGGCCTTCGAGCACCTGAAGGCCGACTTCCCGCCCTCGCTGATCCTCACCCATGCCCTGGGCGACGCCCACCAGGACCACCGCACCCTGGCCGAACTGACCTGGAACACCTTCCGCGACCATCTGGTGTGGGAATACGAGATCCCCAAATACGACGGCGACCTGGGCAATCCGACGCTGTTCGTGCCCCTGTCCGCCCCCCAGGTGGAAACCAAGGTCGGCGCCCTGCTGCGCTGCTTCGCCAGCCAGCGCCAGCGGGCATGGTTCGACGAGGCGACGTTCCGCGGCCTGATGCGGCTGCGGGGAATGGCCTGCAACGCACCGTCCGGCTATGCCGAGGGCTTCACCGTGCGCAAGATCGTGGTATGACGGCGGATGCGTTCGATCACCACCGTCGCCTTCGATGGCGACGACACCCTGTGGCACAACGAGCCGCTGTTCTGGGCCACCAAGCAGCGCTTCACCGAGTTGCTGGCACCGTTCTCCACCGCCGAGGCGCTGGCCGAGCGGGTGCACGCCGTCGGCATCCGCAACCTCGCCCTGTTCGGCTACGGCATCAAGGGCTTCACCCTGTCGATGATCGAGACCGCCATCGAGGTCTCGGGCGGGGCCGTGCCCACCGCGGTGATCGCCGAGTTGGTCGAGCGCGGCAAGGACATGCTGGCCCACCCGGTTCATCTGCTCGACGGGGTTCGCCCGGCCCTGGAGGCGCTGCGCGGCCGGGTCCGCCTGGTGCTGATCACCAAGGGCGACCTGCTCGACCAGGAAAGCAAGATCGCCCGCTCCAGCCTCGCCGACCTGTTCGACGCGGTGGAGATCGTCAGCGAGAAGGACCCCGACACCTATCGCCGCCTGCTCGCCCGCCACGGCGACGGCGCGGAGCGGGCGGCGATGGTCGGCAACTCGCTGCGCTCGGACGTGCTGCCGATGCTGGCGGCGGGCGGCTGGGCGGTGCATCTCGCCTATCCCCTGACCTGGGTGCACGAGCACGCCGAGGCCCCCGAGGGACACCCGCGCTTCGTGACGCTGGCGGGGATCGACGCGGTGCCGGGATGGGTGGAATCGGCCATTTCGACCCCATAGACGACGGCGAGAACGCGTCGACGGCCTCACTTTTCCCGCATCGCCATGGCCATGCCCCGCGTCAGCGGATCGAGGAAGAACTGCAATGCCGTGCGCTGGCCGGTGACGATCAGCACGTCGGCCTGCATGCCCGGTTGCAGCGGTCCGGGCAGGCGGGCGAGCGAGTGCGGGTCGAGGGCGATGCGGGCCAGGTAATAGGGCTGGCGAGTGGTCTCGTCGTGCATGAGATCGGCCGAGACGCGGGTGACGGTGCCGAAGGCCGGGGGGGTCAGGCCGCGCAGGAAGGTGCGCAGGCGCACCTGGGCCGGGCGGCCGGGATGGACGCGGTCGATGTCTTCGGGGCTGATATGGGCCTCGACCACCAGCGTCTCGTTGCCCGGAACCACGTCGAGGATCGGTTCGCCGGCCCTCAGGACACCGCCGACGGTGTGGGCCTTCATCCCCATCACCACCCCCGCCTGTGGCGCACGGATGACGGTGCGCGACAGCGAATCCTCGACGGCGGTGAGCTGCTGGTCGAGGTCGCGCAGATCGGCCTCGACGTCGCGCAGGCCGGTCGCCACCTCGTCGAGGCGCCGATAGGTGAGGTTGGCGATTTCCAGCTCGGTGCCGGCGGCACTCTGGCGCAGGCGGGCGATGCGGGCCGAGTAGTCGTCGCGCTCGCCGTGCAATTGCTCGGCGGTCCGTTTCAGCTGCAGCAGGCGCGGTTTGAGCGCCAGCCCGCGGGCAAACAGGCTCTCGGTGGTCGCCACCTCTTCGCGGATCAGGGTCAACTGGCGGTCCTTGGAGCGCTGCTCCGCTTCCAGCGCCTCGGCCTCGTGGCCCATCTGCACGATGCGCTTTTCCAGCACCGACACCTGGCCGTCGATCAATTGGCGGCGGGCGAGGAACAGATTGGTCTGGGCGCGGCGGACCTCGGCGACGTGCGGATGATCGGCGGTGGCGGGAAGGGCGGAGAAGTCGATCCCGGCGGCATTGTCGCGCTCGGCGACCAGACGGGCGCGGGTGGCGAGCGCGTCCCAACGCTGATTGACCAGTTGCTGCCAGCGGGCCCGCACCGCGGTGTCGTCGAGCAGCACCAGCGGCTGCCCCTCGCCGACCCAATCGCCGTCGCGCACCAGCAGGGTTTTGACGATGCCGCCCTCCTGATGCTGGACGGTCTTGCGGTAGCTCTGCACCATCACTTCGCCGCGGGCGACGGCGGCGGCGTCGAGCGGCGCCAGGGCCGACCACAGGCCGAAGCTGCCGAAGGCCACCGCCACGGTGGCGATGCCGAAGCGGATGGTGGGGCCGGCGGCGACGGGTTCCATCACGACACCTCCTTCAGCGGCCGGGACACCGGCAGCACCCGGGCCATGATCTCCTCGCGCGGGCCGAGCAACTCGATGCGCCCTTCCTTCAGCAGCAGCAGGCGGTCGACGGTCATCAGCACCCTGGCGCGATGGGCGATCACCACCGTGGTCACCCGCCGCTCGCGGGCCCGCATCAGGGCGCGGATCAGGGCGTTCTCGCCTTCGGAATCGAGGTTGGCGTTGGGTTCGTCGAGCACCAGCAGCCGCGGCTGGCCGTAGAAGGCGCGGGCGATGGCGATGCGCTGGCGCTGGCCGCCCGACAGCACCCGGTTGGCCTCGGAAATCTCGGTGTCGTAGCCGAGCGGCAGCCGCAGAATCATCTCATGCACGCCGGCCAGTTGCGCCGCCTCCACCGCCAGCGCATCGTCGGGCTCGCTCAGGCGGGCGATGTTGCGCTTGATGGTGGTGGGAAACAGTTCGACATCCTGGGGCAGGTAGCCGACATGGCGACCGAGGTCCTCGCGGCACCAGGTGGCGAGGTCGGCGCCGTCGAGACGGGCGCAGCCGCGTGTCGCGGCCATCAATCCCAGCGCCACCCGCCCCAGGGTGGTCTTGCCCGCCGCCGAGGGGCCGATGATGCCCAGCGATTCGCCCGGCTCAAGAGTGAGGTCGATGGCGTCGAGCACCGGCCGCTGCCGTCCCGGCACCTCGACGCCGATCCGTTCCAGGGTCAACCGGCCGGCGGGCACCGGCAAGCGGGTGACCGCGCGTCGCGGCTGCGCGGCGGCCAGTTCGGCGGTCAGGCGGGCGTGGGCATTGCGGGCGCCGATGAGTCCCTTCCAGCTCCCCACCAGACTCTCGACCGGGGCCAGGGCGCGGGACAGCAGGATCGAAGCGGCGACGACGCTGCCCGCCGACAGTTGGTCGTTGATCGCCAGCCAGGCGCCGGTGGCGACCACCGCCACCTGGACGGCGAAGCGGGCAAAGCGGGCGGCGGCGCCGAGCAGGGCGGAGCGGTGCCAGCCGACGGTCATCTGCGCCCGGGTGCACTCGGCCTCGTCGGCCCATTGGGCGGCAACGCCGGGCAGCATGCCCATCGCCTCGATCACTTCGGCGCGGCGGACCAGATCGTCGGCGCGGGCCTGCTGCTGTACCAGCCGCAGGCCCGCCGCCCGCAGCGAGGTGCGGGTCGACAACTCGCTGATCAGGGCGAGGGCGAACAACAGCGCCGCGCCTCCCAGGGTCAGCCAGCCGAGGACGGGATGGAACAGGAACATCACCCCGGCATAGACCGGCACCCAGGGGGAATCGAACAGGTGGAAGATGCCGCTGCCGGTGACGAAGCCGCGCACCTGCCCGAGATCGCGCAGCGACTGCGCCGACGGCGGTCCGTCGCCCGACGGGCCGCGGCGAATGGCCCGGGCCAGCAGCTCCGGCGACCAGCAGCGCTCCAGCCACAGGCCCACCAGCACCATCAGGCGCGAGCGAACCGCTTCGAGACCGGCATGGACGCCCAGGGCGGCGACGGCAATCACCGTCAGCATCGCCAGGGTTTCGCCGGAGCGGCTGGCCATCACCCGGTCATAAACTTGCAGCGTGTACAACGGCAGGGCCAGCAGCAGCAGATTGGCCCCCAGGCTGAACAGCAGGGCGGCGACGAACACCCGCCGCGCCCCGGCCAGCAAACGATGATCTTCGGCCATGGCTCATCCTTCTTCCAGGACGCCGTCCCTCCCCCGAAGGGGAGGGTGGCGTGGCCCCGCGTCAGGCAATGAACCAATCGCTGGTCACTTGGTCGGCGGCGACGCCCAACAGGGTGACGTTGTCGCCGTCGGTCAGGTGAATCGTGACTCCGGTCTCGCCGGTGGTCGGCGTGGTCTCGCCGGTGGTCGGCGTGGTCTCGCCGGTGGTCGGCGTGGTCTCGC
>JACRFY010000230.1 GCA_016212565.1 Magnetospirillum sp.
CGCCCGGTGGCCCGCCGGACGGCAGGTCGGGACGGGGGGATGGCCAGCGAACTGATCGAACAAGAGGATATTCAGCTGCAGGTAGGCGATCCGGTCACGCCGGAAGCGCCCCATTTCCACTTCCGACGTCGAAGAGGCAAAAAACTAGGCATCCTCCAAAGCGGGGGCGCACGCGGGAGAGGGGCATGGGGCTTACTCCCCCTTGCCGTTCCGCCCGTTCCGCGCCTCGCCGCGCCGTCCCAGCGCCTCGGCCTTCCTGGCGAAGGCGGCGAGGCGGGCCTGGACCTTGCGGTTGACGCTGCCCGAGGGGTACTCGCCCTTGTCGTCCTTCTCGCCGGCGGGCAGGCCGGTGAGCACGGCGATGCCCTGGTCGACGGTCTCGATGGGGATCACCGCGAACAGCCCGCGGGCGCAGGCATCGACCACGTCGTGGCGCAGCATCAGGTGCTTGACGTTGGTGGCCGGGATCAGCACCCCGTGGCTGCCGTCGAGACCGCGGGCGCGGCACAGGTCGAAGAAGCCCTCGATCTTTTCGTTGGCGCCGCCGATCGCCTGGACCCGGCCCATCTGGTCGACCGAGCCGGTGACGGCATAGGTTTGCAGGATCGGCACCTCGGACAGTGCCGACAGCAGGGCGTAGAGCTCGGTCGAAGAGGCCGAATCGCCCTCGATGCCGCCGTAGGACTGCTCGAACACCAGGCTGGCCGACAGCGACAGCGGCCCGTCGGCGCCGAAGCGGGCGGCGAGGAACGACGACAGGATCATCACCCCCTTGCCGTGGATGGGACCGCCGAGATCCACCTCGCGCTCGATGTCGACCACGTCGCCGTGGCCGAAGCGGATGGTGGCGGTGATGCGCGAGGGGCGACCGAAGGAGAAATTGCCCAGTTGCAGCACCGCCAGGCCGTTGATCTGGCCGACCACCGCGCCCTCGGTGGCGATGGTGACGGTGCCGCGGTCGATTTCCTCGTGGACGTGCTCGCGCACCCGGTCCTGGCGGTAGATCGCGGCGTCGACCGCCTTCTGCACGTGGCCGGCCGCGATCGTCGCCGCCCCGTCGCGGCCGGCCCAGTAATCGGCCTCGCGGACCACGTCGGCGAGGCTGGCCATGTGGGTCGACAGCTTGGCGCCGTCCTCGACGTCGCGCGACGCCTGCTCGACCACCCGGGCGGCGGCGCCGCGGTCGAGGTGGCGCAGGCCCTCCTTGCGCACCAGGGTGGCGATCGAGCGGGCCAGGCCGTGCACGTTCTCGGGCGAGCGGTCCATGCGCCAGTCGAAATCGGCCGAGACCTTGAACAGCTCGGAGAACTCGGGATCGTGGTGGGACAGCAGGTAGTAGAGCATCGGGTCGCCGATCAGCACCACCTTGACGTCGAGCGGAACCGGCTCCGGCTCGATGGAGACGGTGGAGAACAACCCCATCGACTGGCCGGGCGACTCGATCCGCACCTCGCGCGCCTTCAGCGCCCGCTTGAGATCCTCCCAGGCGAAGGGCTGCATCAGCAGCTTGCGGGCATCCATCACCAGATAGCCGCCATTGGCGGTGTGCAGCGCCCCGGGCTTGATCAGGTTGAAGTCGGTGATCAGGGCGCCGAAATGGGCGATGTGCTCGATACGCCCGATGACGTTGGGCTGGGTGGGGTTGTCCTCGTAGACCACCGGCGCCCCGGAGGTGGCGCCGTGATTGACCAGCAGGTTGACCTTGTAGCGGCGCAACGCTCCGGTGCCCTGCTTGCGGCTTTCCTCGTCGACGAAGTCGCCGACGTTCTCGGCCACGTCCTTGGCCACCGCGTCGAGATGGGCGATCACCGCCGGCAGATCGGCGTAGCGGTCGCGCAGTTCCTCCATCAGGTGGGAAATGGCGTAGGCCACCACCTCCTGATCGAGTTCGCGGACCTTGGCCCGCGTCTCGCGCTCCCACAGCGGCACCTGCTTGATGGTCGCCTCCAGCGTCTCCTGCAGGCCGGCCATGTCGGACTTGAAGCGCTCCTGGTCCGCCGCGGGCAACTTGTCGAAGTCGTCGGTCGACAGCACCTCGTCGCCCTTCATCGGCGCCAGCGCCAGGCCGACCGGCGTACGCACCAGGGCGACGCTCTTTTCCCCCGCCTCCTTGGAGATGGCGCCGAAGGCGGCCTCCTGGCGCTCCTTCAGCGCCTCCTCGACCGCCCGCTTCTTGGCACGGTATTCCTCGGCCTCGAAGGCCGCCGGCAGGGCGATGCCGAGTTCGGCGAGCAGTTCCTCCATGTCCTTCTTGAACGCCGCCCCCCGCCCCGCCGGCAGACGCAGCGCCGCCGGCTTGTGGGCGTCGGCGAAGCCGTTGACATAGGCCCAGTCGTCGGGCGTCGCCGTGCCGGCGGCGGCATGCTCGAGGAACTGCATCACCAGCGAGCGCCGCCCGGTGCCTTCCGGCCCCAGGGCGAACAGGTTGAAGCCGCGATGGCGCATGCCGATGGCGAAGCGGATCGATTCCACCGCCCGCTGCTGGCCGATCGCCTCTTCGGTATCGGGCAGGTCGGCGGTGGTCTCGAAGGCCAGCGAAGCGGGATCGCAGACCGCATACAGCCGCTCGGGCGGCAGCGGCAGGGGACGAAGCGGCGGCATGGCGGACATGGACGGGGTTCTCCTCGCAGATCAGTCCTGGTCTTCGATACGTTCCATATCCTCGTCGCTGAGGCCGAAATGGTGGCCGATCTCGTGGATGAGAACGTGCTTGACCAGATCGGTCAGGTCCTCGCCGGTCTCGCACCAGTAGTCGAGCAGCGGACGGCGGTAGAGGAAGATGCGGTCGACGTCCCCCGGCTGGGCCGAGACGCCCAGCCCCGCCAGCGAGCCGCCGCGGTACAGGCCCAAGAGGTCGAACGGGCTTTCCAGCTCCATGTCGCGCTCGGTGTCCTCGTCGGGGAATTCGTCGACGTGGATGACGACGTCGGCGGCGTAACGGCGCAGCTCCTCGGGAATTTCCGCGAAGGCCGCCTGGGCGATGGTTTCCAGGTCGGTCAGGCTGGGCGGCGTGCTGTGATGGGGCATGACTCGGCTCATGGCGGCGATCTTACCCCGCCTTGAGGACCGCGAGAAGGGTGCCCATCATATTGGAGAGGACCAACGTCAATGCCGCGGAGACCTGCCATGGCCGAACTGCTGTCCGCCAGCGACCGCTCCACCGCCCTGCTGGGGCTGGAGGGCTGGGACGAATGCGAAGGGCGCGATGCCATCTGCAAGCACTTCACCTTCCGCGATTTCCGCGATGCCTTCGCCTTCATGACCCGGGTGGCCCTGGACGCCGAGCGGATGAACCATCATCCGGAATGGAGCAACACCTACAATCGCGTCGCGGTGACGCTGACCACCCACGATGCCGGCGGCCTCACCCAGAACGACATCCGCCTCGCCCAAGCCATCGACAGCGCCTCGGTCGGCTGCGCGACGCATCGGGTTTCCTGAGCGGCGCCCGCCCGGCGCGGAGCGCGGCCCATCACAGGCACATTGCCTTGCGGCCCGGAAGGTGGAATCATGCGCCACCACTC
This sequence comes from Magnetospirillum sp., assembly GCA_016212565.1. Classification (GTDB taxonomy): domain Bacteria; phylum Pseudomonadota; class Alphaproteobacteria; order Rhodospirillales; family Magnetospirillaceae; genus JACRFY01. The sequence goes on from JACRFY010000230.1 coordinate 3,525, forward strand.
GCTCCGCAGCTGGAATGCCATCTCCCCATGAGGATCGTCGCCGCCGCCGCCCTGCTGTTCGCCCTTCTTCCGGCGGCAGAAGCCCTGGCGCAAAAGCAACCGCCGCAATCGTCTCCCGCCGCCGCACCGGCCGCACGCAAGCCATCCGTGGCCGATGCCGCCGCCCAGGGTGACGGAACCGCCCAATTCCAGATGGGGCTGGCGCATCTCTCCGGCCGGGGCGCGCCGCGCAATGCCGGGCTGGCGATGATGTGGTTCCGCCTCGCGGCATGGAACGGCGTGCCGCAGGCGGCTCTCGAACTGGCCCGCGCCTATGAAAAGGGCGCCGGCATCCGCGCCGACCTGCCCGAGGCCGCCCGCTGGTGGTATCGCGCCGGCCAATTGGGCGACGAGACGGCGCGGGCGCATTTCCTCGACCTGTTCCTCGCCGGCCGCATCGATTTCCTCGGCGGCGAGGAGGGGGCCACGTGGCTGGAGACGCGGGCCGATGGCGACGACGTCAAGGCGCAGCTGGCCCTGGCCGGCGCCTACGAGGCCGGCCGCGGAGTCGCCGCCAGCCCCGTCAAGGCCGAGCAATGGTATCTGCGGGCTGCCTTCTCCAACCTCACCGAGGCGGCGTTCCGTCTTGGCCGCATGGAGCTGGCCCGCCCGGGGCTGTGGGAAATCCGCACCAAGGACGAGGTGCGCACCTACACCCTGCGCCCCGATCCCGAGGAGGTGGGGGTCGCCGTCGACAAGATCGGCTTCATCCGCCCCGGCATGGTCCAGGGCGAGCGCTGGCTGCGGCTGGCGGCGGGGCGCGGCCACGTCGAGGCGCAGTATCTGTTGGGCATGACCTATGTCGCCGGGCTCGACCTGCCGCTCGACATGGTCGACGGCGTGACGTGGTTGTCGGCCGCGGCGGCGCACGGCCATGCCGGCGCGCGCATGGCGGTGGCCGAGTTGGCAGCCAAGGGACAGGGCTTCGCCGGCAAGGATCCGGTCCGGGCCTGGGTCAACTACGACGTCGCCGCCGCGCTCGGCCGCAACGACGGCGCCGAGGCCCGCGACCGTCTGGCCCGCACCATGAACCAGCGCCAGCTCTCCCGCGCCCATCAGGTGGCGGAGGAGACCCGCGACCTGCGCGGCAACTAGCCGCCCGTCCAGCACGGCGCCCGTTTGCCCAGGAAGGCGTCGATGCCCTCGACGGCATCGGCGGCCAGCAGGTTGGCGGTCATCACCGCGGCGGCATAGGCATAGGCGTCGTCGAGGCCCATCTCGGCCTGGCGGTGGAAGGCTTCCTTGCCCACCTTCAGCGTGTGGGGCGACTTGGCGGCGATGGTCGCCGCCGTCTCCGCCACCACCCGGTCGAGCTCGCCGGCCGGGACGGCGCGGTTGATCAGCCCCCACGCCGCGGCGGTATGGGCGTCGATGGGATGGCCGGTCAGCAGCATCTCCATTGCCCGCTTGGGCGAGACCACCCGCGACAGCGCCACCATCGGCGTCGAGCAGAACAGGCCGATATTGACCCCGGGGGTGGCGAACCGCGCCTCTTCGGCGGCATAGGCGAGGTCGCACGAGGCCACCAACTGGCAGCCGGCGGCGGTGGCCATGGCGTGGACCTTGGCGATCACCGGCCGGGGATGGCGCACCACCGCGGTCATCATCCGCGCGCATTGCCCGAACACCGCCGCCGCCGCCTCGCGGCTGTCGATGGCGCGCATTTCCTTGAGGTCGTGGCCGGCCGAGAACGCCGGACCGTTGGCGGCCAGCACCACCACCCTCACCGCCGGATCGGCCGCCGTCGCCGCCAGGGCCGCCTCCACGGCGGTCATCAGCCCGGTCGACAAGGCATTGCGCGCCCCCGGACGATCGAGGGTCAGAGTCGCCACCCCCGCTTCGATATGCGTCAGCAGCATGGGGTCGGATGGGGACGTCATCGGGGCCTCGCTTGTATTGGCGGCGTCGCTCGGCGAGAGTGTGGGACGTTTCCCCATCAACGATCAAGTCCCGCCATGGCCGCCATCACCGTCGAGACCTTCAACGACCGGCTGCTCGCCAAGGTGCCGCTGGCCACCTACATGAACATCCGCGCCACGGCGATCCGCCGCGGTGCCGCCCGCCTGGAGATGCCCTACGGCCCCCACATCGCCCGCCCGGTCGACACCGTCAGCGGCCCGGCGATGATGACCCTGGCCGACGTCGCCCTGTGGGCGGCGATCCTGTCGCTGGCCGGGCCGCTGGAGATGGTGGTGACCACCAACCTCAATGTCAGCTTTCTGAAGAAGGCCGGAGCGGCCGACATCGTCGCCGAAGCCCGGGTGCTCAAGCTCGGCCGGCGCCTGGCGGTGGCCGCCGTGGAGCTGATCGCCGCCGACGGCGACGACCTGATCGCCCACGCGACGGCGACCTACGCCCTGCCGACGTGATCAAGCGGGCAAGGAGCGTCCTATTCCAGCACGCCCTGGTTGACGCGCAATTTCTCGGGAGCATCGGCCAGCAATTGCAGGGCGACGGTGCCGTAGGCGCTGCGGATCAGCAGTTCGCAGCTCCAGGTGCCGTCCTCGATCTGGATCGGAGCGCTGGCCTCGACCCGGTTGACCGCCTCGACATCCATGCTGAGCGAGTGATTGTCGCGAAAGGAGATCGCCGCCACGGTCTTCATCGATCGATGCCTTTTGTCAGCCCTGCCACAGGCTCGCCGATGCGCGGGCCGGCGTCAATGGGTCGCGTCGCTTATCCGCCATTCCCCAAACGGGTGAAGCGCGCCCGGGCGCCGCGCTCGATCGCCGCCGCGATCAGGCGGTCGATGTCGAGGCGGTGGCGCATGATTTCGAGGAAGCGGATCACCTCCTGATGCGGCTCGCCGTCCGAGGCGGCGACATCGCAGGCGCAGGCATAGGCGGTCTCGCGCAGCCGCGGCGGCAGCGCCGCCTTGATCAGCGAGAAGGCGCGGTCCAGCCCCTCGTCCGAATCGAGCAATTCGGCACAGGCGGCGGTGGTGCGCGGCAACAGCGCCGAATCGTAATCGCGAAAGATCGGCAGGAAATTGACGATTTCGCCGATGGTGCCCAATTCGGCATCGGTCATGTTTCGGTCGGCGGCCGACACCATCACCATGACGTAGATCAATGCCGCATGATGACTGATCATGGTCGTCTCCCCGCGAGGCGGTTGAGAGTTCTTACCCAGGACTTTACGCTTGCGGCGCGGGACACCGTCAAGCATAGATTTCGATAGACTCGGGGGGATAGACCGGTAGGCCCGACGGGATATCGACCACCCGCACGTGGGGATGACGGCGATGCGATTGCTTTTGGTAGACGACAGCCGGGTTGCGCGCATGTTGACGCGCCACATCGTCGAGACCGCCCATCCCGACTGGACCATCGTCGAGGCCGCCAGCGGCGAGGAGGCGCTCGATTGCGCCGCCGCCGAACGGCCCGACTACATCCTCATCGACATCACCATGCCCGGCATGGGCGGCCTGAAGGCCGCGGAGCTGCTGCAACAGCGCTGCCCCACCACCGCCATCGCCTTCGTCTCCGCCAACATCCAGGGCCCGGTGCAACAGAAGGTCCAGGCGTTGGGGCTGCCCTTCATCACCAAGCCGGCGCGATCCGGCGCATTGCTGGCATTCCTCGGCGACGGAGCCCGGCCATGACCAGCGCGTTCGGCGACCTGGAACGGGACGCGATCGGCGAACTGCTCAACGTCGCCGTCGGCCGCGCCGCCGCCTCGCTGTCGGAGCTGGTCGGCGACGAGGTTCGCCTGTCGGTGCCCTTCGTCGACTTCCTTGCCCCCGATCAGGCGGCGCGACGGCTGGAGGACGAGACCAAGGGGGTCGATTCGGTGGCCGTGCGCCAGCAGTTCACCGGCAACGTCACCGGCGACATCCTGCTGATCTTCCCCGAACGCCGCAGCCTGGATCTGGTCCGCGCCATGTTGGGCGACCAGTTGCCGCTGGACCAGTTGACCGAGCTGGAACAGGAGGCGCTGCTGGAAGTCGGCAACATCATCCTCAACGCCTGCCTGGCCAGCCTGGCCTCGCAGTTGCGTCTGGAGGTGGAAAGTTCGCTGCCGGTCTACCTGCGCGGCCGCGGCGCCCGCATCCTCGCCGACGGGGCGGTGCCGGGGGCCGAACTGGTGCTGTTCCTGCACGTCGACTTCGCCCTGGTGCGCAACGACACCCACGGCTATCTGGCCTTCGTGATGGACATCGTCGCCGCCCGCCACTTCCTCGACGCCGTCCGCGCCTTCCTCGCCGGCGCCATGGGGGCGGTCGGATAGCAGCCATGACCACCCAGCCCACCGACAGCCTGTTGCGGGAACTGACCGATGCCGGCGAGTTGGGCATCGTGCTGTTGACTGCCAACGGCTCGGTGGCGTTGTGGAATGCCTGGATGGCCAAGGCCTCGGGCATCGCCGCCGCCGAGGCGGTCGGCCGCGGGCTCGACGCGGTGTTCCCCGATGTGGCCGGCACCCGGATCATGCAGTCGATCCGTCAGGCGCTGTCGTCGGGGATGTCGGCCATCCTGTCGTCGTCGCTCAACCGCACGCTGTTCCCGCTGACGCTGTCGCGGGGGCCGGGGCGCAGCGAACCGATGCACCAGATCGTGGTCATCAAGCCGGTCAACGCCGAGGGCGGGCGGCAATGCCTGGTGCAGGTGTTCGACGTCACCAACATGGCCCACCGCGAGGCGTTGCTGCGCCAGCAGGCGCGGACCATGGAGGCGCTGGCCGAGATTTACCGCCGCTCGGAGCGGCACAACCGCGCCATTTTCGACAACACCGCCGACGCCATCGTCACCTTCGGCGAGGACGGGGCGATCGGCACCTACAACCCCGCCGCCGAGCGCATCTTCGGCTACGATCCGTTCGAGATCGTCGGCAAGAACATCGGCGTGCTGATTCCCGAATTGCGGCGACCGGACGGCCGCATTTTCGTCGACGCCTATCTCGGCGAGCGGCGCGAGGTGGCCGGCCTGCGCAAGATCCGCGCCACGTTCCCCCTCGAACTGGCGCTGTCGGCGATGGAGCTGGGCGGGCAGAAGCTGTTCGTCGCCATCGGCCACGACATCACCCAGCGCAAGGCCGCCGAAGAGGAACTCCGGAACCAGAAGGAGTGGCTGTCGACCCTGATCAACGCCATGCCCGACCTGGTGTGCTTCAAGGACGGCAAGGGCCGCTGGCTGGTGGCCAACCGCTTCACCGTCGATTTCTGCGGTCTCGACGGCGTCGACTACCAGGGCCGGTCGGCCAGCGACCTGGCCCGGCAGTCGCGCGGGCGCAGCGACGCCCTGCTGGCCACCGCCGAATCCGACGACCAGGTGTGGCGCGACGGCACGCCGCTGGCCATCGAGACCGAGATCGTCCTCCCCGAAGGCAATGCCAAGGCCTTCGACATGGTCAAGATCCCGCTGTTCAATCCCGACAACAGCCGCCGCGGCCTGGTGGTGGTCGGCCGCGACATCACCGAGCGCAAGCTGGCGGCGGCGCGCATCCACCATCTCGCCCACCACGATTCGCTGACCGGCCTGCCCAACCGGGTGCTGTTCCAGGAGCGGCTGCGCGCCGCCCTGGCCAATGCGCGACGCTCCGGCACCCGGGTCGGCCTGCTGTTCCTCGACCTCGACAAGTTCAAGGACGTCAACGACACCCTGGGCCACCATGTCGGCGACCTGCTGCTGAAGGCGGTGGCCAAGCGCCTGCAACGCTGCGTGCGGGCCACCGACACCGCCGCCCGCCTGGGCGGCGACGAGTTCGCCATCCTGCTCACCAACATGGCCGAGATCGAGGGGGCGATAAAGGTCGCCGAGGCGGTGATCGCCGCCGTCGCCGATCCGTTCGGCCTCGACGAGCACGAGGTGATGACCTCGACCTCGATCGGCATCACCATCTTCCCCGACGACGCCGGCGATGCCGAGCAGTTGCTGAAGAATGCCGATCTGGCGATGTTCCGCTCCAAGGCCGAAGGGCGCAACAACTATCACTTCTACGTCGCGGAAATGGACACCGAGGTGCAGGCGCGCAAGATGGTCGAGCGCGACCTGCGCCTGGCGCTGGGCACCGAGCAGTTGGAGTTGCATTACCAGCCGCTGGTCGAGGTGACGACCCGCGAGATCGTCGGCTGCGAGGCGCTGCTGCGCTGGCAGCATCCCACCCGCGGGTGGATCTCGCCGGCCGATTTCATCCCCATCGCCGAGCGCACCGACCTGATCGGCCCCCTGGGGCGGTGGATTCTCCACCGTGCCTGCCTGCAAGGCCGCGATTGGGCCCGCGCCGGCCTGCCGCCGCTGAAGATCGCCGTCAACCTGTCGCCGGCCCAG
>JACRFY010000231.1 GCA_016212565.1 Magnetospirillum sp.
CTGCGGCGCCGGCTGCGGCTCGGGGGCCGCCTCCGGCCGGTGGGGGGAAAACAGCAGCTCCACGGTCATCGCCGGCTCGAACGAGGCCGATCCGCCGCCGTCGGGCCAGGCCAGGAGCAGCGCTGCCGCGACCGCATGGAGAGCCACGGCGGCGGCCGGGCCGCGCCAGGAGCCCTCGTCGCGGCGGCCGGCGATGGCGGCGTCAGCGCGCATCGGCGCCCCCCGTGCCCTGCCGGTCCAGCCAGGCGGCCACCGGCGCGGTGCCGACGGCGCCGCTCAACACCTCGACCGTGCCGTCGGCGGCGATCATCAGGGTGCGCGGCAACTCGCCCTGCCAGCGGCGGTCGATTTCGAAGCGCAGCCGCTCGGCATGGGGATCGGCGAAGGTCCACGCTTCGGCCCTCCCCAGCCCGGCGCGCGCCAGGGCGACGGCCGCCCGGCCGGCCTGGGCCGGCGTGTCGGTGTTGATCAGCACCAGCGTCATCTCCCGGCGGTCCCACTTCAGCCGGCCCCAGTGCGGCAACTCGGCCAGGCAGGGGGCACAGGACAGCGACCACAGATGCACCACCAGCAGCCGGTCGGCATGCGCGGCGCGAATCGCCTGCCACGAGCCGGGCAGGAACGGATTGACCTCCGCCGCCCGGCCGGCGGCGGGGAACAGCAGCAGGAGGAGGAGGAGGAGGAGGATCGGCAGCCGGCGGGTCATGGCCCCACCTCCGTCGGCAGCGGCAGCAGGCGATAGCCCTCGGCGCGGGTCAGCCACGACAGGTAGCCGCGGGCGCCGTCGCCGACCAGCAGCGGGTAATCGGAGGCGTCGGCGGTGGCGGCGAGCACCCGCGGCGGCGCCCAGGTGAGGCCGCCATCCGCGGAGACGATGGCGGCGACGGTGGTGCGGGTGCCGTCGAACTCCTTCCACGCCGCCCACACCGTCGCGCCGACCGCCAGCACCTGGGGATGCGAGGGCAGGCGCTCGGGCTCGCCCAGGGCCAGCGGCGCCGAGAAGGTGGCGCCGCCATCGCCGGAGCGGGCCAGGACCAGCCCCTGCCGCGCCCGCCCGCCGGTGTACCAGGCGGCGATCATGCCGCCGTACGCGGCGACGGCCAGGCTGGGGCCGTGATGCGGGCAGGCGTCGATCTTCCACTCGCCGACGGCGACCCGGCGAATCGCCCCCGGGGTGCCGTCGGGCGCCAGGGTGGTCAGCGCATGGTCGCGAATGCCGCCGGGAAACATCGCCCGCCACAGCACCGCCGTTCGCCCGTTCCCGTCGACGGCGAGGGCGACGCGGCAGCACTCGCAGGCGCGGTCGGCGAACAGACGCTCAGGGGCCATGGTGCCGCCGCCGTCCGCCGAGATGGCGACGGCGACCGCCGAGCCGCCCGCCCGCCGTTTGTCCAGCCAGGCCACCACCAGCGGTCCTCCCGGGGCGAAGATCAGCGCGGCGAAGCGCTGGCTGGCGGGATCGGCGGTCACCGGGCGCGGCGGGGAGAAGTGGCCGCCGCCGTCGGTCGAGCGGGTCAGCATCAGGGTGCCGGTATATCCCTGCGGCCGCCGCACCGTGTAGGCGACGGCGATGCGTTTGCCGTCGACGGCCACCACGGGGCGGGCCTCGCCGTTGTCGTCGATGGTGGCCGGCGCGCCGCTGACCGCAATCGCCGGGGCGAAGCTTTGTCCCAAGTCGTTCGAGGCCGCCACCCACACCCGTCCGCCGGCCGACCAGGTCACCCACAGGCGTCCGTCGTCGCCCAGCGCGGGGGAGGCGGTGGCCGCGCAGCCCAGCGCGGTGCAGTCCGACCGCGCCGGGGTGCCATGGTGCGAGCCGCCGTGCTGGGCCTCGGCACGCGCCGATGTCAGCAGCAGCAGGCAGAGAAGACCGACGATGCGCGGATGCATGGCTCAGAACCTCACCGAAGCGCCGGCGAAATAGGTACGCGGCAGGCCGGGCGCGTATTGCTCCTGTCCGCTCGACAATTGGCCGCTGGTGGCCCAGCGGCTGTCCAGCACATTCATCACCCGTCCGAACACCTCCAGGCCGTCGCCGAACGCCCAGGCGGTGCGCAGGTTGAACAGGTCGTGGCCCTTGTAGCCGGCGGTATTGGCGTCATCGAGCTGGTACTGCCCCATATGCGACCATTCGCCCTCCACCGACAGGCCGTCGAGCGCCGCCGGTTGCCAGGCCAGCGACAGCGAGCCGGTGAGGCTGGGGGCGGTGGGGATCTCCTTGCCGGCGTAATCGACGTTGACGCTGCCGTTGCGGGCCAGCCACTTCTCGTAGGTGTGCTCGGCATAGGAGCCGGCGGCGGTGACGCGCCACTCGGGCAGGAAGCGCCAGCCCAGCGCCGCCTCGATGCCGGTGTGATGGGTGCGGCCGTTGTTGGTGCTGGTCGGGCTGGCGCCGTCGCGGACGGTGAGGATGTCGTTCCGCTTTATCATGTGATAAACGGAGGTTTCCCAGCTCAGATCGCCCTTGTCGGGACCGCGCAGGCCGATTTCGTAGGTGTCGACCTTGACCGGCAGCAGGTGGACCGAATCGCCGTTGCTGCCCTGGCGGAACAACTGGCTTTCCGAGGGGACGCGGAACGAGTGCTTGTAGGCGGCGAAGGCGTTGAACGCCGGGGTGATGGCGTAGGTGGCTCCCAGGCTGGGGCTCAAGTGGAGATAGTCGCGGGTGTCGCTCTCCGGCCGCCGGGCGCTGCCGGTCTGCACCGTGCCGAGCTTGTTGTCGTAGTCGTAGCGCATGACGTCGAGACGCAGGCCGCCGGTGACGCGCAGGTCGCGGAGCGGCGAGGTCTCGGCATGGACATAGGGCGAGGCCTGCATGAAGGTGACGTCGTAGTCGTAGATCCGCGCCCCCCGGCCCCAGGCGGTGTAGATCGAGCCCGACTTGGTGGTCGACACCCGGTCCTCCTCGCGGAATCCCGGGCTGTAGTCGAGGTCGAGCCCGGTCACCAGCCGGGTCCGCCACGGGGCGAAGTCCTGGCGCGCCTTGGCCTGCAGGCCCAGCGAGGAATGGCCGCTGACGTAGATCACCGGGTCGTAGGACAATTGCCACGACGGCAGCAGGGTCATCTCGTTCCAGCGCACATAGGGGGTCAGGCTGAGCAGCGAATCGTCGTCCTCCCTGTCCCAGGCCAGCGAGGCCCGGAACGCCTTGACGCGGCGGAAGGCGATGGGGGTGTAGTTGGTGGTCGGGGCGTTCTCGTAGTCGCTGCGCGACAGGTGGCTGTTGGCGCCGGTCTGCTGATCGATGTTCGAGGCCGACAGCAGGGCCTTCAGCGTCGACCCGCCCGACAGGGCATGGTCGGCGCGGAGCGTCGCGGCGTGCCGGTCATAGCCGGTCGCATTGCGCCAGCCGTCGGAATGGGTGAGGTTGAGGTCGCCGCGCGCGCCGCCGTCGCCCCACGAGCCGCTGGCGGTGCCCAGCGCCCGGGCCCAGCCGTACGACCCGCCCTCGACCGTCACCTTGGCCTCGGGCTTGGCCGAGGGCGGCCGGGTCAGGACATTGATCACCCCGCCGATGGCGTCCGAGCCTTGCAGCGCCGAGCCCGGTCCGCGGGTCACCTCGACCGCCTCGGCCTGCGGCAGGTTCACCTCGTAAAGGGCATTGTGATTGAAGAAGCCGCTGGCGCGGGTGGGAAGGCCGTCTTCGAGGAACAGATAGACCGCGCCGGTGCCGATCGGCTGGCGGATGCCGGTGGTATGGCCCTCGCCGTTGGTCTGCATCACCGTCACCCCCGGCACCCGGTTGAGCAGCTCCGCGGGATGGGCCGGCTGCACCGATTCGATGGTCGAGGCGCGGAGAACGGTGACCGAGGCGGGGGTCTCGGAGCGCAGCTCGCCTTCGCGGGTGCCGGTGACGGTCACCTCCTGCAAGACCTGCGGCTCGGCCGCCTGGGGCGCAAACGGGACCAGGGACGCCGCTACGGCGGCGGGAAGCAGCCGCATGGCGCGGCCGCGGACGTGGAACGACATGGAACACTCCTACCTGAAACGGGCGGCGAGGGGCGTTGGCCCCGAACACGGGTCAGGCGGAGGCGGGAGGGGCGCGGGAGGCCGGGGGCGGCGCGGCGATGCCCAGGCGGGTGGGTTGGGATGCGGCGGGGACCGGACGCTCGTCGCCGCCGGCGTGGCCGAGGGCCGGCACCGCCGTCTGTTCCGGCGGCACCACGCCGACGACGCCGGCGAGCAGGCACAGGGGGCAAAGGGAACGGCCGGTCTGCGCGCCGCCGCCCGGGGCGGAATCGGGCGCGCCGGGGGCGGGGGTGTGGCAGATCGAGGCGGCGAAGGCGTCGGGGACCGTCGCGGCCGCCGCCAGCGGCGCGGCGAGATTGAGCACCAGGGCGACCAGGCCCAGCCACGCCGCCAGCCGCCCCACCGCTCCGGTGCGGAGCGCCGTCAGGGCGGCGGTGGCGGTGCTGCGGCGTCGTCCCATGTCCATCCCCGGTCCCACGACCTCTGGCGAGTCACGTCACATATCGGTCATGCATATTCGCCCGAATGGTGGGGGAAGGATTTGCCTCCGGTCAAGCCCGACGATCACGAGGGCTATCGGGTGAAGGAATGCGGTCCCGTGCATTGTCCGTCATCCCCGCTGGTGCGCATAGGCGGACGGAGGGGGAACGATTCACCGCCAAGGCACCAAGGCCGCCTTCGGCGGCATCGCCAAGGCACAAAGGCGTGGACGACCCCACACCCCCTTGGCCCACACCCCCTTGGTGTCTTGGTGCCTTCTTGGCGTCTTGGTGGTGAAGACCATGCTGAGGTCAGCGCCAATGCACGAAGGCGGGAATGGCGACCATGTTTGTGCGATCGCATTCCTTCACCCGATTGCCCTGCCGACGATCAGCCGCGGTATTCGCAGCGGTCGCCGGTAACCTCGACGAAGCCGCGGGCGCCGGGGGCGATGGTGAAGCGGTATTCGCCGTTCTTGACCACCATGGCATGCTGAAGCGGCAGCTTGCCGGAGACCTGCACCTCCTTGCCGCCGATGGCGGTGAAATGGACGGTGACCGGCCGTTCGGGGTCGAACCATTGCTCGCCGCCGTTGTTGCCGCCGATGCCGTCGGCGGTGACGGTGATCAGGTCGGCAAAGCGCACCCAGGTCGAGGCGCCGTCGAATTTCGCCGTCTTGACCATGAAGCGCTTGGTCGCCGCCTCGCCGCAGCGGCGCGGGCGTTCGGCCGCCGAGATGACGAAGGCCAGCCGCTTGGCGTCGAGGCCCGAATCCAGCTTGGCGCGCACCAGGGCGAGGATCTCCTTGGTCTCGTCGCTGGGCGCCACCTGCTGGTACTTGGCCTGGAACTCGTCGGCGCGTTTGCGCGTCTCGGCGAGTTCGCCGGCCAGCCGCGTCGCTTCCTCGGCCCGTCCCGCCTCGGCGGCGGTGAGGCGCTCGATGTCCTGACGCAGGCTGGAGACTTCCTCGCGGGCCAGTTGCTGGCCGACTTCGTAGGCATAGAACGCCGAGGCGCCAATGGCGCCCAGGGCGATCAGAATTTTGGTCACTTTGAACCAGATCAGCCAACTGTGCTGACCTTGGCGGCGCCGGCGGGCCATATCGCCTCCTGTCTCGGGTGGGTCACCCGGCTGGGTAGGCCTGCATTATGGCGGCAACAAGGCGGTCGGGGGGGCCACCCCCAAAGGTCAGTCGGGCTCGCCGCTCGGCGAGGGCAGCGAACGGTAAAGGCGCGGGTCGCGCAACGCCGACACGGAAATCATCTTGGTCGCCGTCGGATCGCCGACCCGCACCAGCCGCGCGTGGGGGACGCCGGCGGAATCGCGGGTCAGTTCGCGCACCTCCCACACCGCCACCGAATCGGCGGTCTGGAATCGTTGTCCTGGGGTCACTTCGCGTCGCGCCATCGTCGGTCTCCGGGGCCGAGGCACAGATGGGATGCGGCCCGCGCGGCGGCAACGGTCTTCGACCAAAGGCGTAATTATCCCCAGATCAATGGTCATGCAAAGTCCAAGAAGAGTCATACCATCGACCGGCCACAGACGAGGGGCCTTATGGCACTGTATTGGTGTCTTATGCCCATGGTATGGCGGGTACTCCGGTGCCGAGTTTCATATTGGCAATCCCCGGCCCTTCGCATATTTTGCGGTTGCGAAAAGGGGCTGCCGTATGGTTCCTCCGCTCAAGGCACAAACTTCTTTCATAGCGACTGCCGCGCGGATTCGGGCCATAAGACACGGGAGACCTGACGTCGATCCATGGCTTGCCTCGCACAACGATTACCGGTGGGCCGTCCAAGAGAACAACTGGTGGGGAACCATGAAGATCCTGATCGCCGACGACCATGAACTTTTCCGCGACGGCCTGCGCCATGTCCTCGACCAGCTGGGCGGCCCCCTGACCATCGTCGAGGCCAGCGATTTCAATCAGGCGGTGGAAACCGCGGAACGCGACCGGGACATCGACATCGTGCTGCTCGATCTGTCCATGCCGGGGATGAGCTGGAACGAAGGCATCCAGCGCCTCAAGGACGCGTTGCCCGAACAGGTGCCGATCATCGTCCTCTCCGCCTCGGACGACCGTCGCCACGTGCTGCAGGCGGTCAATCTCGGCGCCTCGGGGTTCATTCCCAAGACCTCGTCGAGCCGGGTGATGCTGTCGGCGCTCAAGCTGGTGTTGTCGGGCGGCGTCTATCTCCCCCCGGCGCTGCTGGAGCAGGGAACCGCCGGCTTCGACGGCGGCGGGCCGCTGGCCAACGAGCATGCGGTGTCCTTCCTCACCCCGCGTCAGCGCGAGGTTCTGGCGCTGCTCGGCCAGGGCAAGTCGAACAAGGAAATCGCCCGCGTGCTGCAACTGGCCGAGGGCACGGTCAAGCTGCACGTCACCGCCATCCTCAAGGCGCTCAACGTCAACAACCGCACCCGGGCGGTGGTGGCGGCATCGCAACTGGGCCTGACCACCCCCGACGCCAGCCAGATCGGGCGGTAGGGGAATTCAACGCGCCGCCCGCAGCAGCGCCGCCACATCCAGGTGCCGCTCCAGGTGCTCGGCCAGCCGGTCGAGCACCGTATCGACCAGCGTTTCGTAGGCGAGGCCCGCGCTTCGCCCCGGACGCAGGGTGGCCAGCAGCCGGGCCCGGTAGCCGTCCGCCGCGAACAGGCCGTGCAGGTAGCAGCCGCTCACCCGTCCGTCGGCGCTGACCGCGCCGTCGGGGCGCCCGTCGAGGGTCAGCATCGGGCGGTGCGCATCGGGGCCGGCGGTGCGGCCCATGTGCATCTCGTAGCCGGCGACCGCCTCGCCCTCGGCGCGGCCGGCGACCCGCCGCAGCACCTTGTCGCCTTCCATGGTGGTGGAGACGTCGAGCAGGCCGAGTCCGGTCGCGGTGCCGGGCGGGCCTTCGATGCCCAGCGGATCGGCGATCTCGCGCCCCAGCATCTGATAGCCGGCGCAGATGCCGATCACCCGGCCGCCGCGACGCAGATGGGCGGCAAGGTCGATGTCCCATCCCTGGGCGCGCAGGAAGGCGAGGTCGGCGATGGTCGCCTTCGAGCCCGGCAGCACCACCAGGTCGGCGTCGCCCGGCAGCGGGCGGCCCGGCGCCACCATGGTCAGGCGCACGTCCGGCTCGGCGGCCAGGGGATCGAAGTCGTCGAAATTGGCGATCCGCGACAGCAGCGGCACGGCGACATGGAGGCCGGCGCCGTGGCCGCCGCCCTTGAGCGACGCCGCGTCCTCGGCGGGCAGGCGGGCGGCCTCGGCGAACCAGGGGACGATGCCCAGGCAGGGCAGGCCGGTGCGGGCGCCGATGATCGCCACCGCCGGCGCGAACAGCGCCGGGTCGCCGCGGAACTTGTTGATCACGTAGCCCTTGAGCCGGGCGCGCTCGCCGTCCGGCAGCAGCACCCAGGTGCCGACGATGGCGGCGATCACCCCGCCGCGGTCGATGTCGGCCACCAGCACCACCGGCAGGTCGGCGGCCTCGGCGA
>JACRFY010000233.1 GCA_016212565.1 Magnetospirillum sp.
CTTGAAGCGGCCGTCATAGGCCTTGAGGATGGTGTTCTTGGTCGACAGATAGACCGGCCACTGCTTGGCCAGGCCGTAATTGAGACAGGCGCGGGCGAAACCGCGGATCGACTCGTCGAGGTTGTACATGCCCATCGCCACGCCGGCGCCGGGGAAGTCGAAGACCTCGTGTTCGATCACCTGACCGTCGGCGCCTTCGAACCTGATGGTCAATTTGCCGGGGCCGGGGACGGTGAAGTCGGTGGCCTTGTACTGGTCGCCGAAGGCGTGGCGGCCGATGACGATCGGCTTGGTCCAGCCGGGCACCAGGCGCGGCACGTTCCTGCAGATGATCGGCTCGCGGAACACGGTGCCGTCGAGGATGTTGCGGATGGTGCCGTTGGGCGACTTCCACATCTTCCTGAGGCCGAACTCCTCGACCCGCGCTTCGTCGGGGGTAATGGTCGCACACTTGACGCCGACGCCGTATTTCTTGATCGCCTCGGCCGACTCGACCGTCACCTTGTCCTCGGTCCTGTCGCGGCATTCGATCCCCAGGTCATAGTATTTGAGATCGATATCGAGGTAGGGAAGGATCAGCTTTTCCTTGATGAACTGCCAGATAATTCGCGTCATCTCGTCGCCGTCGAGCTCGACGACGGGGTTGGCGACCTTGATCTTCTTCATCGTTGTAATCCCGGTGGTGACGGTGCGCGCGGGAGGGTAGCACCACCGCCGCGGAACGCAAGACGGAAAGCCACCCTCCCGGATAGGAAACGGGTGGGTCGCTAGAACAGCCGCGATTCTCCGGCCGCCGCCTGGGCCAGTCCGGCTTCGGCCGCCGCCAGGACCTCGTCGACGTCGTCGACCACGCCGTAAAGCCGCGCCGTGTCGGCATGGGCGAAGCCGGAGGCGATCACGTTCTCGGCCAAGCTCAGCCACGGCGTCCAGTAGCCACCCTGGTTGACGATGACGATCGGCTTGGCGTGCAGCCGCAGTTGCTTCCAGGTCAGGACCTCGAAGGTCTCGTCCATGGTGCCCATGCCGCCGGGAAGGACGGCGAAGGCATCGGCGCGCTCGAACATCATGCGCTTGCGGGTATGCATCGAATCGACCACGTGCAGTTCGCTGATCGCCTCGAAGGCGCGCTCGACGCGGGTCAGGTGCTCGGGGATGATGCCGACCACGCGGCCGCCACCGTCCATCACCGCCCCCGCCAGCGCCCCCATCAGGCCCAGCTGGCCGCCGCCGTAGACCAGGGTCACGCCCGCCGCCGCCAACCGCGTGCCAAGGCGGGCCGCGGCGGCCTTGTGGCCGGGATCGACGCCCAACGAGGCGCCGCAAAACACGCACAGGGACTTCAGCACGGGCAAGCGGGTTGTGGACATGGGGCACTCCGGATCGGGACTCTGCCGGGGTGATATGGTCACTGACTTGGCAAAGCCCCCATGGCATCACCACCTCCGGAGGGCAGCCTTGCGCGGAAGAGATCCGCACGGCACCCTTCAAGGCTCGGTGCGATTGTCATTGGACGGAGAACGCTCATGCTGAATTTCAAACACCTCATTGCCGCCGCCACCGTTTGCGTTGCCGCCGCCGGACTGGCCGGCGAAGCCGCCGCCCAGCTCAAGCCCGAGGAGTTTCTCACCCTGCGCCAGGGCCTGATGCAGGCGGTGCGCCTGCAGGCCGGCCCGCTGCTCGGCTTCGCCCAGGGCAAGAACGAGCTGCCGGCCGATGCCGCCCTGCGCGCCGAGCGCCTGTCCTCGCTGGCCAAGCTGGCGCCGATGGGGTGGATGAAGGGGACCGAGGCCCTCAAGGGCAGCGAGACCAAGCCGGCAGCCTTCACCGCGGCCAAGTTCCTGCCCGGTTTCGACGCCCTGGCCGTCGAAGCCAACCGGCTGGCGGAAATCGCCAAGAGCGGCGACGCGGCGGCGATCAAGGCCCAGGCCGGCGTGGTCGGCGGCCTGTGCAAGGATTGCCACAAGGAGTTCAAGAACGATTGAGCCGGGGGCCCCTCTCCCGCCCGCGGGCGGGGGGCTACTCCAGCAGGTCTCTCGGCCGCACGAAGCCCTCCAGCCGCGCGGCGCCGAGTTCGACCTGGCTCCATTCGGCCACCTGAAGCGACAAGGTCGCCAGCGTGCCGGTGGGGTATTTCTCCTTCAGCCGCTTCAGCAGCACCGGGTCGCCATGGCCGGCCGACAGCCCCGAGGCCAGACGCTCGAAGCCGGGATTGTGGCCGATCACCATCACCGACGGAAGATGGCCGTCGAGTTGGCGCAGCCGCGCCAGCAGGTCGCCGCGCGACGCCAGGTAAAGCCCTTCCTCGAAGGAGATCGGCACCCCGGGCAAGGCGCGGGCGATCGCCTCCCAGGTCTGACGGGCGCGGGTGGCGGTCGAGCACAAGACCTCGGCCGGATGCACGCCGGCGGCGGCGAGATGGGCCGCCATGCGTCCGGCGGCCTCGCGGCCGCGACCGCTCAAGGGGCGGTGAAAGTCGTCGGAGGCCGGATCGTCCCAGTTGGACTTGGCGTGTCGCAGCAAATAAAGCTGTCGCATTTCCGTCATCCTTCGCGACCATGACAGCGCCCGCCGGAGCATATATAGTTTGTCTTCGGCAAGCAAAGCCCAGAGCGCCGGAGGCCCCCGTGAACGACGTCGCCGTTACCGCCAGCCCGACCATCGACCTCGAGTCGAAGGACCGCTTCATCAATCGCGAGCTGTCCTGGCTGGCCTTCAACGCCCGCGTCATCGACGAGGCGAAGAACAGCAGCCACCCGCTGCTGGAGCGCCTGCGCTTCCTGTCGATCTCGGCGTCCAACCTCGACGAATTCTACATGGTCCGCGTCGCCGGCCTCAAGGGTCAGGTCGACGCCGGGGTGATGACCACCAGCGAGGACGGCCTCACCCCGGCCCAGCAATTGGCGGCCATCAACCGCGAGGCGTCGACGATCCTGTCGACGCAAAAGCTGTGCTGGCGCGAGCTGAAGGGCGAACTGCGTACGGTCGGCATCTCGGTCATCACCGCCGCCGAAATCGGCAAGGCCGACCTCAAATGGGCCGAGCAGCGGTTCATGGAGGGCATCTTTCCCGTCCTCACCCCGCTGGCCATCGACCCCGCCCACCCCTTCCCCTTCATCCCCAATGCCGGCATCGCCCTGGTGCTGCACCTGTTCCGCATCGACACCGGCGAGGTGCTGCGCGCCCTGGTGCCGCTGCCCAGCCAGATCGAGCGCTTCATCCGCATGCCCGGCGAGGCGATCCGCTTCCTGCCCCTGGAAGAACTGGTGGTGCTGTTCCTCGACCGCCTGTTCCCCGGCTTCCGCGTCGAGGGGCTGGGCATGTTCCGCGTCATCCGCGACTCGGAAATGGACATCGACGAAGAGGCCGAGGACTTGGTGCGGGTATTCGAATCCGCGCTCAAGCGCCGCCGCCGCGGCCACGTCATCCGCCTGACCTTCGGCGCCGGCATCCCGCCGGAATTGCGCCGCCTGGTGATCGCCGAAATGCACGTCGCCGAGTCCGACGTCTTCGATTTCGACGACATGATCGGTCTGGTCGACACCAGGCAGGTGATCACCGACGAGCGCCCCGACCTGCTGTTCCCGCCCTACAACGCCCGCTTCCCCGAGCGCATCCGCGACTTCGGCGGCGATTGCTTCGCCGCCATCCGCAAGAAGGACATCGTCGTCCACCATCCCTTCGAAAGCTTCGACGTGGTGGTGCAGTTCATCCGCCAGGCGGCCGTCGATCCCCAGGTGGTGGCGATCAAGCAGACGCTCTACCGCACCTCGAAGAACAGCCCGATCGTCAAGGCGCTGGTCGAGGCCGCCGAGGCCGGCAAGTCGGTGACCTGCATGGTCGAGCTGAAGGCCCGCTTCGACGAAGAGGCCAACATCCGCTGGGCCCGCGACCTCGAAGCGGCCGGCGCCCAGGTGGTGTTCGGCTTCCTCGACCTCAAGACCCACGCCAAGATCAGCCTGGTGGTGCGGCGCGAGACCACCGGACTGGTCTCCTACGTCCATTTCGGCACCGGCAACTACCATCCGATCACCGCCAAGATCTATACCGACCTGTCCTTCTTCACCTCCGACCCCGATCTGTGCCGCGACGCCGCCAAGTGCTTCAACTACATGACCGGCTACGCGGTGCCGGAGAAAATGGAGAAGCTGGCCATCGCCCCCCTGGGCCTGCGCAAGAAGATCCTGGCGCTGATCGAGACCGAGATCGACAACGCCAAGGCGGGAAAGCCGGCGGCGATCTGGGCCAAGATGAACTCGCTGGTGTGCCCGAAGATGATCGACGCCCTCTACCGCGCCTCGCAGGTCGGGGTGGAGGTCGATCTGGTGATCCGCGGCATCTGCTGCCTGCGGCCGGGGGTTCCGGGCC
>JACRFY010000234.1 GCA_016212565.1 Magnetospirillum sp.
AACCTCGCCACTCTGCGCAAACTGGCCCTCAACATCCTCAACCGCGCCCGTCCCGGCATCTCGGTGCGCCGAAAGCGCAAACGATCAGGATGGTCCAACGACTTCGCCCGGTCCATCCTCGGCCAAATGCGATGACCGTGGCGGAGTAGCGGCGTTTCCTTCCGTTTGTTGCGCAATGGTGCTATCATAGCCGTGGATGAATCTGTCCCAGGCGTGTCATGTCCATCGGCGCGATCAACAGCTACAGCAATATCGGCCGTCTCGGCGAGGCCACCCGCCTCAACAGCGGTTCGGGGCTGTTCGGCTATGGTACCGGCGAGGTCGGCGGCGCGTCCTCCAACCGGGTGATCGGCGATGTCGTGTCGCTGTCCGATGCGGCCCGTGCCTACATGGCCGGTGGCGTGTTGCCGAGCACGTCTTCGGGTTCCTCGTATTCCACCTATTCCGCGACCGGGACCTTCCCAGGGTCGATGGGCCAAACCGCGGCCCAGATGCTGATCGCCCAGCTCGACAGCCGCGGCTGGCAGCAAAACGACGGCAATTTTGCCAGCTATGGCGCCGACAGCGGGTGGCAGCCGGCGCCGACGATGGTGCTTGAAGACGTCGTCAGCACGACCCGCGACTATGCCTGGGGCGAGGATCTGAGCGGCGGCGAATATGCCGGCGCCGACTTCAGTTATGCCAACATGTCCGACGTCGATTTCAGCATGGCCGACCTCAGTAAGGTCAACTTCGCATACACGCTGGTCTACGGTGCCAATTTCACCGGTGCCGACATCACCGGCGCCAAGATGTATAATGTCCAGGGGTTGACAGCCGAGCAGGTGCGCAGTTCCGTCTTCGACTTCACCACCGATCTGCCCGCCGATCTGACCTATCTGCATTTCGAGAAATACCACTTCACCGGCGGCCGCGAGCAGTATCACACCTACTGGGCCAAGGGTGAGGCGGCGTTGCCGCGGGGAACGTATCCGTTCTGACCGAGTTTGCTCGCGGTGGGCTTCTCTGCGCTCGTTCCAATTCCCACATCTGGTATGAAGGCGACACCCGTCTGGTCAACGGCGCGTTCAGTGTGCACACTGGGGCCGGTTGATCCGGGGAAGGGAGTGAATTCCGCATGCGCAGACTCAGATTCACCATCGGCAAACTCGTCGTCCGCGCCGAACTGTTCGATACGCCGACCGCCGACGCCATTTACGGCGCCGTTCCATTCGAGTCGCGCGTCGCCACCTGGGGCGGGGAGGTCTACTTTCCGGCTCCGGTGCGGCAGGACCGCGAAGACGCGGCACGGGAGGTGATCGAGGCCGGCGAGTTGGCCTATCGGGCGGATGGCGACGTGATCGTCATCGGCTTCGGTCCCACGCCGCGGTCGGAGGGCAGCGAGATCCGCCTGGCGGCTCCGGCCAACGTGTGGGGACGGGCCGTGGACGATGTCCATCGCCTGAAGGAGGTCGAGGGCGGCCAACTGGTCCGCATCGAGGTCGACGACTGAATGTCCGTCGGCGTCCTTGAGGGGCGCCCCGCGGCAGTGTAGGGTCGGCGATCGTTTGGACCCCGACGACGGACCCGCCGCCATGAGTGTTTTCCGCCCGATCGCCGCCGCCATGCTGCTGCTGCCCCTGTCGGGCTGCGGGGTGCCCGATCTGGTCGCCCACGGGGTCAAGGAATACCAAAAGAGCCGCGACGCCCGTCAGGCCGATGCCGCGGCCCCGGCGGGACTGGTACAGCCGGTCGTCGCTCGCAGCGAACCGGCCGTCGACCGCGACCCCGAACCGCCCCCGCCCGCGGTGATCGTGCAGCCGCCGGAAAAGGTCACCGTCGAAGCCTTGCCGGCGCGGTGAGCCGGCCTTACGCCTTCTTCTTGGTGGCGCTGCCGTCGAACGGGGTCTTGCTCATCGGCGCGGCCTCACCCTCGACCTTGAGGGTGGCGGCATATTGCTCGCGCCATTCGCGGTCGGTCTGACCCGAGCGCTTGCGCGCCTGGGCGCGCTTGACGCACTCCTGGATCATCTTTTCGGTGTTGCTCAACTTCTTGGGCTCTGCCTTCTTGTCGGCCTTGGGCATGGACAGCCTCCGTATGGCTCCCAGGATGGAGAGGGGACCAGCATGGACACGATGGCCGGGCAAAGTCCATGCCGCTATTGCCAGGGCCAAGCAAAAGGCCCCGATCATCGCCGGTCGGATCCCTTTGGAATTTGGTAGCGGGAGAGTGCGACCGCCATTGCACGGTGGCATGGGGGACAGGATGCCGCCGGTCAGCAGCAGGGCCCACAGCACCCGGCGTTCATTGTCATGGGCGTGTCGTCATGGGCGTGTTGCGATGCCCCGTGGTCATCCCTTCAGCCAGCCCTCGACCTTATCCGGCTGCGGGATGCCGCCGGCATGGACCACCTTGCCGTCCATCACCACACCCGGGGTGCTCATGACCCCATAGCCGAGGATGGCGGCCATGTCGGTGACCTTTTCGATCTCGACTTCGACGCCCAGCGCCGTGGCCTTGTCCTCGATCAGCTTGGCGGCGGTGACGCAGTTCTTGCAGCCCGAACCGAGCACTTTGAACGATTTCATGGTGACCTCCCCTTGTCAGGTGAACAGGGCGTTGAGCAGATAGCCGACCAGGACGAAGGCGATCGACAGGAAGGTGGCGAAGAACACCAGCATTTGCGGCTTCAGCACCTTGCGCAGGATGATGAACTCGGGCGGCGAGATGGCGACCACGCTCATCATGAAGGCGATGACGGTGCCGATGGGCAGGCTCTTGGCCAGCAGCGCCTCGGCGACGGGGATGATGCCGGTGATGTTCGAATAGAGCGGCAGGCCGACCAGAACGGCGAAGGGCACCGCCAGCGGATTGTCGGCGCCGGCATACTCGGCAAAGAACGCGGCGGGGACGTAGCCATGCAGTCCGGCGCCGATGCCGATACCGACGATGATGTACAGCCACACCCGGCGGACCATTTCGTTCGCCTGGTCCCAGGCGTAGCGAACGCGGCCGCGGAGCGATTCGTCGACCTCGATCTGGGCGACCTCGCCCATGCGGATCTTCCACACGTAATCCTCGACGTAGCGTTCCATGTGCAGCCGGTCGATCACGAACCCGCCGACGATGCCCAGGCCGATGCCCGTGGCCACGTAAACGCCGGTCATCTGCCAGCCGACGATGGACGCCAGGATGACGACGGCGACCTGGTTGACCATCGGCGAGGTGATCAGGAAGGCCATGGTTACGCCAACCGGGATGCCTGCTTCCAGGAAGCCGATGAACAGCGGCACCGAGGAGCACGAACAGAATGGCGTGACTGCTCCGAGCAAGGCCGCCAAGCCATAGCCGATGCCCCGCGACTTGCCCTCAATGTAGCCTCGCACTTTTTCGGGCGCCAGCATGCTGCGGAAGAACGCCATCACGAAGACAATGACGAACAGCAGGAAGAAGATCTTTGTCGTATCTTCGATGAAGAAATGCGTGGCGTCCGCCAGCTTGGTCGCGCGATCCAGCGCCAGCGCATCATAGGTCGCCCAGTCGGCGAGGCGGGTGAATATCTCAAGCATGGCTTTCGCCTCCAGACGTCAGGCGACGCGGCCCTTCGGCGGGCGCGCCGGCATTTCTTTCAATCGCGCGACATCGTCCGCATAGAGCGGGGAGTCCGAGGCGCCCCTGACCGCCGCCGCCACCGCGTCTTGCGCCCATTGCGGCAGGCCGGTGGCAATCGAGTAGAGCACCCACTGGGCATCCCGCCGGTCCGTCACCAATCCCGCTTCGCGCAACGTCGCCAGATGCTTGGAAATCTTCGGCTGCGCCGCCTGCAAGGCATGGGTCAGTTCGCAGACGCAGACCTCGCCTTCCTTGGCCATCAGCGCCAAGCAGCGCAGCCGGATCGGATCGGAAAGAGCGGCGAAGAGGTTTACGGCATATTCCATGCAGTAAATATGCTGCAAACGGCATATCCTGTACAGGGAATAAGCTATGCGTTGCCTTCATTGCAGACGCGCAACGCAAGAATCAGGGACGCCAGGGGATCAGCACCGCGCGGGGCGCCAGGTCGTCCACTACGCGGGCGATGAACGGGGCTTCATGGCGGCCGCGCTCCATCAGCACCGGGTCGCGTGTGCCGCTCGCCAGCAGGCTTTGGTTGACGACCCAGGCATGGGGGTGGATGCCGGCTCGCCTGAGGTCGTCCTGCAACCGCTCCGCCTCGTGGACCGGGGTCGATTCCGGCAGCGTCACCACCAGCACCCGGGTGAAATCGGGGTCGCGCAGGCGGGGCAGCAACTGGCGCACGGAGTCGGGCATGTCGGCCTGGGTGCGCAGAACCTCGCGGTGATAGGCCTCGGCGGCGTCCAGCAGCAGGATGGTATGGCCGGTGGGCGCGGTGTCCAGCACCACGAAGCGCTCGGCGCCCTCGTCGACGGTGCGGGCGAAGGCGCGGAAGACGGCGATCTCCTCGGTACAGGGGGAACGCAGATCCTCGTCCAGCATGGCGCGCCCCGAGGGGTCGAGACGGGCGCCGGCCTTGGCCAGAACGTCGTCGCGGTAGGCGGCGACCTCGGCAGCCGGGTCGATGCGGGTAACGGTCAGCCCGGCGACTCGTCCTCCCACTGCCGCCTCCACATGGGCGGCCGGATCGGTTGTGGACAGGGTGACGGCGTGGCCGCGTCCGGCAAGCGCGGTGGCGATCAGGGCGGCCAGCGTCGTCTTGCCGACGCCGCCCTTGCCCATGGTCATGATCACCCCGCGTCCCGCTTGGGCGAGGTCGTCGACCAGCATGTCCGTGCCGGGCGCAAGTGGAAAGGCGGGAGGTGCGATGTCGCCGGCCGGCACGGCGGGCGGCGGTCCGCCGAGCGCCCGCAGGGCGTCCAGGCCGACGGTGCCGCGCGGCACGAACGGGGTTTCGCTGCGGGGCAGGGCCGCCAGCCCGGCCGGCATGGTTGCCAGGGCGTCGCGGCCGCGCAACGCCAGCGCATCAGCCACCGCGTCGCCGGGCGCGGCCGGCGCGAACAGCCCGTTGACGGCAAGCCGCAGGTTGCGGATGCCCAGTTCGGCCAGTTCGCCCCGGGTGCGCTCGGCCTCGCGCAGGGCCGCGGTCTCGGGGCGGACGACCAGGATCACCGTGGTGGCATCCGGGTCGGACAGTTGGGCGACCGTGCCGGCGTAGAGCGCCTTCTGCGTCTCCAGCCCGGCCAGCGGGCCCAGGCACGAGGCCCCGCCCGACGACGAGGCGATGAAGTCGGTCCAGGCCGAGGGCAGGGTGAGCAGGCGCAGCGTATGCCCGGTCGGCGCGGTGTCGAACACCACATGGTCGAAATCCGCCGTCGCCGATGGGGCGCCCAGCAGCTTGGCGAATTCGTCGAAGGCGGCGATTTCCACCGGGCAGGCGCCGGAGACCTGCTCCTCCATGCTGGCGATGGCGGCCGTCGGCAGGATGCCGCGATACGGCCCGACCATGCGCTCGCGGTAGTCGCGGGCCGCCGCCTCGGGGTCGATGTTGAGCGCGAACAGGCCGGGCGCACCGATGACCGGCGTCGGCGTCGAGCCCAGGGCGGTGCCCAGCACCTCGTCGAGGTTCGAGGCCGGGTCGGTGCTGACGATCAGCACCCGGCGACCGGCCTCGGCGAGGGCGAGCGCGGTGGCCGAGGACAGCGAGGTCTTGCCGACGCCGCCCTTGCCGGTGAAGAACAGGTGGCGGGTCGCGGCGTCGGGCAGGGGCATCAGCAGCAGCCCGACTTGGGGTCGCAGCAGCCGGATTCGACCACGGTGATGGTGGGGGCTGCGCGAAGGCCCAGCTTGCGGGCCAACTGGTCGCGCGACGGATAGACGCCGGTGGAGACGATCCGGCCGTCGACGGCGATGACCGGCAGGCGGTCCATGCCCGCCTCCATTTCCTTGACCACCGCCGGATTGGCGGCGAAGGCCTGCGGTTCCTGGCCCAGGTTGTAGCGCTGGACGGCGATGCCCTGCTCACCCGCCCATTTCAGGTCGGCGGCGAACTGGACCAGCACCGGATCGACCTCGGGCCCGCACACGCCGGTCGAGCAGCACATGGCGGGGTCGTAGATTTCAAGCGTCTTCATGTTCGTCTCCATTATCGGTGGCGCCACAGCTTGATGGCGGAGATCACCAGAATACCCGCCAGTAGCGGCAGCAACACGGCGCTGGGAACCACGTTGACCAGTTGGCCGCCCACAAGCGCCCCCACTACCGAACCTAAAGCCATGACCAGGATGAAAACTCTGTTCCGGCCCAGCACCGAGAAACTGCGATCCTGGGCGTACCGGGTGAAGCCGATCAACATGGTGGGCAGGCTGACGGCCAAGGACAGGCTACCGGCCAATTTCACATCGACTCCGAACAGCAGGATAAGGGTCGGTATCAGCAACTCGCCACCGGCGACGCCCATCACCGAGGCGACCACGCCAATGCCGAAGCCGGCCAAGAGCCCCAAAAGCACCTGCGGCAATCCTGTCACCGACGGGCCGTCGCCCACGGCGTCATGTCCGAACAGCAGGGCGGCGGCGATCACGATCAGCAATCCGGCGATAACCCGGTACAGGGTTTCGGTTCTCAGTCCGGTGGTCCAATGCGCGCCCAGCCAGGCTCCCAGCAGGCTGCCGCCGAGGAGGTTGACGATCACCGGCCAGTGCAGACCGAGGACTTCCCACGGGACGGCCGAGGCCCGAAACGGCAGGGCCGAGGCGACGACCACCAAGCTCATGGCCTTATTCAGGATCACCGCTTCCAACGCGGCGAAACGGAACAGGCCAATCAGCAGCGGCAGGCGGAATTCCGCCCCACCGAGGCCGATCAACCCGCCCAAGATGCCCACCGCAGCCCCGCACAGGAAGGCGGCCCAGAGGGTCCATCGCGGTTCGATGCGAATCTCGCTAGGCACGGGCTTCGTACCAGCCCTTGCTGGCGTTGACGATCCTGACCACCGACAGCATCACCGGCACCTCGATCAGCACGCCGACCACGGTGGCCAGGGCGGCGCCGGACTGGAAGCCGAACAGGGCGATGGCGGCGGCCACGGCCAGCTCGAAGAAGTTCGAGGCGCCGATCAGCGCCGACGGGCCGGCGACGCAATGGGCGACGCCCAGCTTTTTGTTGAGCAGATAGGCGAGGCCGGAATTGAAGTAGACCTGGATCAGGATCGGCACCGCCAGCATCCCGATCACCAGCGGCTGGGCGATGATCTGCTCGCCCTGGAAGCCGAACAACAGCACCAGCGTCGCCAGCAGGTCGGCCAGCGACGCCGGCCCCAGCACCGCCAGCGTGCGGGGCAGCGCCTCGGCCCCCTTCGTCAGCAGCACCTTGCGCCAGACCTGGGCGACGATCACCGGCACGACGATATACAGCACCACCGACAGCAGCAGGGTGTTCCACGGTACCGTGATCGACGACAGCCCCAGCAGCAGGGCGACGATGGGGGCGAAGGCCACCACCATGATGAGGTCGTTGACCGCCACCTGGCTGAGGGTGAAATGCGGCTCGCCGTCGCACAAGTTCGACCACACGAACACCATGGCGGTGCACGGCGCCGCCGCCAGCAGGATCAGGCCGGCGATGTAGCTGTCGATCTGCCCGGCGGGCAGATAGGGCCGGAAGATCGTGGCGATGAACAGCCACCCCAGCAGCGCCATCGAGAACGGCTTGACCGCCCAGTTGATGAACAGGGTGACGCCGATTCCCTTCCAATGCTCCTTGACCCGATGCAGGGCGCCGAAGTCGATCTTCAGCAGCATGGGGATGATCATCAGCCAGATCAGCACCGCCACCGGCAGGTTGACCTGGGCCACCTCCAGGCGGCCGATGGCCTGGAAGGGGGCGGGCAACAGATGGCCGAGCGCCACGCCGGCGACGATGCACAGGCCGACCCACAGGGTCAGGTAGCGCTCGAAGACGCCCATGGGGGCCCTGGCGGCGTGCTTGGCCGCCGCTTCGCACTGTGCCGACATCAGACCTCTCCGGCGCGGTCGGGGCCCAACGCGATCAGGCGGCGGATCTTGGCCTCGATCATGCCGTAGACCTCGCGGAAGACGGCCAGGCGTTCCTCGTGGCTGCCTTCGGCGTCGGCGGGGTCGGGGAAGCCGATATGGACCTTGGACGGATGTCCCGGCCACACCGGGCACACCTCGCCGGCGGCGTTGTCGCAGACGGTGATCACCAGATCCATCTTGGGCGCGTCCGGCAGGCCGAATTCGTCCCACGACTTCGAGCGCAGGCCGGCGACGGAATGGCCCTTCTCCTTCAGCACTTCGATGGACAGCGGATTGACCGTGCCGGTCGGCCTGCTGCCGGCGCTATAGGCCTTCCAGCGGCCGCCGCCGAGGTCGTTGATCAGGCATTCGGCCAGCACCGAGCGGGCCGAGTTGCCGGTGCACAGGACGAGAACGGTGATGGGCTTGTCCATCTCGGGGGCTCCTTGCGGTCAGTCGGTGGTCTTGCCGATGTCGTGCAGCCGCTTCTGGAGCGTCAGCTTGTCGAGCGAGCGGATCGGCAGGGCGGTGAAGACGGCGATGCGGTTGTACAGCATGCGCATCGCCTCGGCGGTGTGAGCGCCCTTCTCGGCCTCGGAGCCGTGGAATGCGGCCGGATCGGGCACCCCCCAGTGGGCGGTCATCGGCTGGCCCGGCCACACCGGGCAGACCTCTCCGGCGGCGTTGTCGCAGACGGTGAAGACGAAGTCGAGCTCCGGCGCCCCGGGTTGCGAAAACTCCTCCCACGACTTCGACCGCAAGGAATCGGTGGCGTAGTTCAGCTTCTTGAGCAAAGCGAGCACCGTGGGGTCGATCTCGCCCCGGGGCTTGCTGCCGGCGCTGAAGGCGCGGAACTTGCCCGTGCCCTCGCGTTTGAGGATGCATTCGGCCATGATGCTGCGGGCGGAATTGCCCGTGCACAGGAACAGCACGTTGTAGATCTTCTCGCTCATGACGGTCCCCCGCAACAGGTGGTGTTCGCTTGAGCCTTCGAAGACAGCGCGGCGCGGCCCTGGTCGCACAGGGTCTGCAACGGCACGGCGTTGACCATGTGCAGCAACCGGCGGTCCTCGGCCACGGTCGGATCGTCCGCCAGGGACGAGGCCACCAGGACCAGGGCCCGCAGGGCATACGGATTGAACTCCCGTTCCGCCAGCCGGTAATAGACCCACCGTCCGTCGCGGCGCTGCTGGACCAGCCCGGCCGTCTTCAGCACCGACAGGTGCTTGGAGATGGTGGCCGGCGCCAGGTCCAGCACCGTCGTCACCTGGCAGACGCACAATTCCCCCGTTTCCAGGAGCTTCAGGATGCGCACCCGGTTGCGGTCGGCGACGGCTTTGGAAACGGTTTCGAACTGCTCAAGCATGCCGGGACGATAGGACCAATTCGCTGGTTGGCAAAATGATAGGTTTGTGACGGCGAGGATGCAAGCGTCCGATCGGTGTTGAGCCGGCGAAAATTCATTCGATGCGGGGATCGTCGACAGTTTGCGCCGTTCGCGAAACATCGCCGCGTCGATGAGCGCCGTCTCCAACCGATCGCAAGGCGGCCTACACACGATGAACAGCCCTGTTTATCTCCGTGGAGTAATATCCGCGCCTTCCCGTCCGGGCTATCTTTCCGGCGCGAAAGTCAGTCCCTGGGAGGCGATGAGATGGCGCGTTTGGGTAGAAACTTCG
This sequence comes from Magnetospirillum sp., assembly GCA_016212565.1. GTDB lineage: Bacteria > Pseudomonadota > Alphaproteobacteria > Rhodospirillales > Magnetospirillaceae > JACRFY01. The sequence continues at coordinate 9,651 of JACRFY010000234.1, forward strand.
ACCAGGGTCGTGTGGCCCAACGCTTGTCTCGGTCACTGGACGATGTCGTCGCCAACCTTGTCGAGGCCAATGATGCCAAAGCGTTCGTGACCGCGCTGGATAAGAACGGAGCCGTATGGAGGGAGATCCAGGCGCATTCGTCAATGATGGATTTGGGCGTATCGCCTGAATTGGTGAACTTCGCGCTCTCCGCTTCCAACAACCGTGGCGTCGACGATCACACCATCGAGCTGATCATTGCCATCAACGCACGCGTGGCCGGCCAAATTGGCTGACCCACCGAACGTTTCGTCGAGTCTGACGGGCGGAGCGCCCTGTCCTCACCCGTCAACGGACTTACATCATATCCCGCTGATCGCGACCGATCGGCGGCGCCTTGCGCCTAGCCGCATCCCGATGCGTTGCACTCCCCGGGATGTGGTATTACACCGGAAGCACCGGCGATTGCGCCGCGGTGGTGGGCAGCCCCTCCCGGCCCATCTGTCTGCGCAATGCCTTGTCCAACTGCTCTCCGTTCATCGGCTTGTGGGCAATGGCGATGCCCTGTGCTTCGGCCTCGTGCAGGGAGGCTCCGGCGCTATCGCCGGTCAACATCACGGCGGGGATTGCCCGGCTGCACAGGTGGCGGATCTTGGCGACCAGGTCCGTGCCGACCTGACCGCCGGTGAAGCGGTGGGCGGTGAGGATCGCGTCGGGCGCCCGCGGCGCGCCCCGCACGGTCGCCACGGCCTCATCCACCGAGCCGGCGGTGACGACATCGTATCCCCTTGCCTCAAGCACGGCCCTGAGCCCAAGGAGAACCGCGGCGTCGCTGTCGGCTGCCAAGACCTGGGACCGGTGGCGCGCTTCGCCATGATCGGGGGCATCGCCCGGCTCGCACCGCCGCGGCCCGAGGGCGATGCTCAACGGCACGGTGACGCCAAAGACCGATCCCTCGCCGACCGTCGAGCGGACGCTGATGTCATGGCCGAGGATGGTGGACAGGCGCTGCACGATCGACAGGCCGAGGCCGAGGCCGCGCTGGTCTCCCTTCGTGCTCGGCATCTGGTGGAACTCCTCGAAGATTCGCTCGAGGTGATCGGCCGGGATGCCGCAGCCGGTGTCGTGGATCTCGATGCGCAGCATGCCGTTCTCGCCGTGGCATTCCATCCACGCGGTCCCGGTCTCGGTGTAGCGGATGGCGTTCTCGGCCAGATTGCGCAGGATGCGGCCGAGCAGGACCGGGTCCGAGCGCACCCACACCGCCCGGCAGGCCGGCGAATCGTGCCAATTCAGCCCCTTCTTGGCAGCGAGCGGCGCGTAGGAGGCGTTCAAGAGGTCGATGATCTCGGCGAGATTGATATCCTCGACCTTCGCCCCGATCTTGCCGGCATCAAGACGGGATATGTCGAGCATGGAATCGAGAAGATCGCTGAGGGTCTTCATGCTGGACACCACCATCTCGCTTGCTTTCCGTCCCCGCTCGTCCTGCACGGTCCGCGAGACGGTGTCCATGAACAGGAACATGCTCTGCAGCGGCTGGCGCAGATCGTGAGAGGCCGCCGCCAGGAAGCGAGACTTTGCTTCGCTGGTCTTCTCGACCTCGGCAAGGGTTTCGCGCAGGCTGGAAATCGTCGCTGCATTCTGGGCGTTGGGCACCGATACGGAAAAATTCATGGCGCGCTCCTCTAAATCGCCCGCAGGCCACGGCGGGGTATGGCTTCTACCTTCTGCTTGAGAAAGTATTAACCGTTTTGCGAGGGGCAATAAACTCCGGATTGGTTGCTAGGCTGGCATCCTTAAGGGTTGTTGCGGAGGTTGAACTTCCTTTACCCCAAGGATATCGGTCGGAAAATACTTTCGGTGTCGGGGATTGACCTAATGAGCGACCGGATTGTCGCCGTAGAGCTTGGCCAGCATGCCCTGTTTGACCATATCGGCAACATTCTTGGCGTGCAGCTTCACCATGGCGTTCATGCGATAGATCTCCACGGTTCGCGGGCTGATGCCAAGCTCCGCGGCAATCTCCTTGCCGATCTTGCCGTCCACGACGCCCCAGAACACCGACCGCTCGCGGTCGCTGAGGGTGGCGAGCCGCTCGATCACCGCTGCGGCGTCGCGGTGGAGGGCGGCGGCGCGGTCGCTGGTGGTCAGGACCCGCTCGACGGTGCCCAGGATGGTGCGCGAGAAGATGGGCTTCTCGATGAAGTCGACCGCCCCGGCCTTCATGGCGCGGACCGCCATCGCGACGTTGCCATAGGCGGTGATGAGGATCACCGGAAGGCGGCTGCCGGTTGCGGTCAGGCGGTGCAACACTTCCTCGCCGTCGATATCGGGGAGATTGACGTCGAGGAGCAGACATCCCGGGCTCCCGGGGGCGAGATCGGCCAGGAACGGCAGGCCGGAGCCGTAGGCGCGCACGTGGTATCCCTCGGATTCCAGGCGAAACACCAGCGAGTCCCGCTCTCCCGCGTCGTCCTCGACGATATAGATCGTCGGCGGATGTTCAGTCTGCGGCATCGTTGAGCTTCTCCAGGGGGGGCAGTCGGACGCGAAAGGCGGTGCCGCCCTCGGGTCCCGACTCGGCCCAGACGTGACCGCCGTGCGCGGTGACGATGGACTGGCAGATCGACAGTCCCAGGCCCATGCCCTGAGGCCGTCCGCCCGCGAAGGGTTCCCACATACTCTCCCTCACGTTTTCGTCTATTCCGCGGCCGGTGTCGGCGATCGAAACCACCGCGGCGCCGTCGTCGTCGACCTGGGTCGAGATGGTCAGCCGCCGAACGGTCAATGCCTCGTCCTCGCTCATCGCCTCGTAGGCATTGCGGACCAGATTGACGACCACTTGCTGGATCTGCACCGGATCGCCGAGAACCGCCGGCAGGTGGTCCGCCAGGTCCCATTTCAACTCCATGCCGCCCCGCTGCGGTCCCGGCAAGGCCAAACGGCCGGCGTCCCACACCAGGGCATTCAGATCGCAGGCCTGCCAGGGGGGCTCGTTCTTGGTGATGTAGGCCAGCAGCCGTCCGATGATCTCGGAGGCACGGACCGCCTGCGCCTCGGCCCCGTTGAGCCCGCGCAGCAGGGTCTCGGGCGTCGTCGGCCGGTCGGATTGCAGCAGGTCGGTACAGGTCTCGATATAGTTGGTCACCGCCGAGATCGGCTGGGTCAGCTCATGGGCCAAGGTGGCGATCATCGTCCCCATCTCGCTGACCCGCGAGGA